>VBMG01000047.1 GCA_005878485.1 Methanobacteriota archaeon
CAGGAAGCTCGTGAACCCGTACTGATTCGTCTGGATCAGGAAATTGTCGACGCCCCAGAGCGTGTAGTCGTACGACCGATTCCCGCCGATCGCTTCGACTTTCGCCGGCATGACGCTCGCGCTCGAGGTCCCATTGTAGCCGCCGGAGAAGAGTGCCTCGCTGAAGTTCGCCCGGAGGGATTCGCGGAAGTTCGGGATCTCGCTGTACGTCGTCGTGTAGGCGATGACGTCGTAGCCGCCGGATTGCTGCTGCACGAACGATTCGAGGCTCGACGCTTGGAGGCCTTGGAGCATCGAGATGAGGGTGACCATGAAGAGGATCAGCGCGAACATTGCGACGGTCATCCCCGTGCGGAACCGTTTGTCCATTGGATAAGAGACCGCCGTCTTCAGCACGGGCCGTCCCGCGCCGCGGTTCGCTCGCCGGAGGAGCGCCCGCAGCGCTTCGCTGATGTTGAACACCGCGATCAGGATTCCCGACCCGACGAGGATGACGCCTGTCATGACGAACGCCACGGAGACGTTGTCCGTCTGTTGGTTGAGCA
The DNA here is from genome assembly GCA_005878485.1 of Methanobacteriota archaeon. Classification (GTDB taxonomy): domain Archaea; phylum Thermoplasmatota; class Thermoplasmata; order RBG-16-68-12; family RBG-16-68-12; genus RBG-16-68-12. The sequence continues at coordinate 546 of VBMG01000047.1, forward strand.
AGCCGACGGGCATGAGGATCCAAGTGAGGTTGAAGGCCGCGGCGAGAGTCAGCGCCGCACGGGCCCAGCCGCGGGAAGCCGCGGCGATCCCGATACCGATGGCCAGCACGGGAGGCCCCGGGATCTTCCCCATCCCCGTATCCGCCGCGAAGCCCCATCCGGTAAGGATTGTGCCAACGAGGGCGATGAGGGCGCCCGCGATCAGGACCTCCCGCGATCGCTCTCTCGTCCCGGGCTCCGGCAGGTCACGGATCGCACGCACGATGTTCAGGCGGCTGACCCGCCACGAAGCGACGAGGATCGTGATCCACGTCAGCGCGGTCCCGGCGACGAACGCCGTGACGACAGACGTCGGATCGAAGTGGAAGGTGACGACGACCTCTCCGTGGGGGACGACCTTGTCGAAGAAATACACCATCACGTACCCGAGGCCGAGGCCCGCGAGGGCGCCGAGCGCCGCGGCGACGACCGCGTAGAACGTCCCCTCGAGGGCGAACGTCGCCAACAAATCCCCGCGGAGGAACCCGACCGCGCGGGCAACCCCAAGCTCCGGCTTCCGTTCCTCGGCGAGCATGACGAAGATGTTCACGATCAGAAGGACGCCCGCGAGGATGCCGAACGCGCCCATGACGAGGAACAGGTCCGTCGCGTCCCGGCCGACCTGCACGGCTTGCGCGATCGCGTTCGCCTTCACGGGGTCGACCTGCAAGCCCACGAGATGGTCCTTCGCAATGCTCAGCCGCAAGTCGTGTGTCACCTGCTCGGACGACGCGACGCCCTCCGCGACCCCGCCGACGTTCGAGACGCGAATCAGATTGATCGCCCCGCTCTCGTTGAACGCGGCTTGGGCGCGGCCCAGATCCATGAAGAGGATGGCCCGGCGCCCGTACGCCGCCTTGCCGACGTCGCGTACGATCGCGGCCACGCTCACGTGGACGATCGTCTGGTTCGTCGTCCCATAGAACAGGGTCAGGTCTTCGCCCGGCGTCGCGTTCAGGTCCGCGGCCGCGCGTTCGTTCGCGAAGACCTCGACGGGCCCGAGCACGTTCGTGTCGGTCGGTCGACCGTCGAGCCGCGTCAGCGGGCCGAACGCTCCCTCAGCAGAGGCGTTCAATCCCAACACGGTGATCTGCTGGTTCCCCTTGTTCCCCGCGATGTTCCGGACCGGCATGACCTTCAGGAGGACGGGCGCGATCCCGTCGACCGGGCTGCGGACCGCCGCGAGGTCCGAGGCGATCTGCGTCGCGTTCGATTCGGCGAAGGAGAAGAGCTGGCCGTTGAACGCATTCGAGACGAGCTCGTCGACCGCGCCGAGCCGCACGTACACGTCCTGAAGGAAGATGTAGCTCAGGGTGTCGCCGACGACGAGGCTCGAGGAGATGATCGCGGTCCCCACGAGGAGGCCCGCGACGACGATCAGGACGCGCGACTTCCGGCGTCCGATGTTCCGCGCCGCGAGGCGGGCCAGGAGCGGCCGCAGGCCGACCACAATCGCCGCGAGGATGACCCCCACCAAGGTGGCCCATGCGGACCAATCGGGGAGCGCCATCTCAGCCGCCCCGCGTCTCCGTCTCCTCGACGATCTGCCCGTTCCGCATCCGCAGGATCCGGTGGGCGCGCGAGCTGACGAGCGCATCGTGCGTCACGAGCACCAAGGTCTGCCCCGCTTCCCGGTTCAGGCGCACGAGGAGGTCCATGACCTGGGTCGACGTTTCGGAGTCAAGGTTCCCGGTCGGCTCGTCGGCCCACACGATCGCCGGGTCGTTCACGAGCGCGCGGGCGATCGCCACGCGCTGCTGCTGGCCTGCGCTGAGCTGCGCGGGCTTGTGGTCCGCCCATCCGTCCAGTTCGACCGCGACCAGGAGGGCGAGCGCCTTCCGCCGCGCCTCCCGGGCCGGGACCTTCGCGACGAGCAGCGGCAGTTCGACGTTCTCGGCGGCCGTCAGCACGGGCAACAAGTTGTACGACTGGAACACGAACCCCATCCGGCGGGATCGGTAACGGGTCTTCGCGTTGTCGTCCATCGAGGCGAGGGAGACGCCCTCGATGAAGACGTCGCCCGAGGTCAGGTCGTCGAGGCCGGAGAAGCAGTTCAGAAGGGTCGTCTTCCCGCAGCCGGACGGCCCCATGATCGCGACCATCTCGCCGCGGGGGATCGCGAGGTTCACGCCGCGGAGCGCGTGGACCGTCACGGGACCGGAGTTGTACACCTTATGGGCGTCCACGCCCCGGATGATCGGCTCGACGGCCATGTCCTTCCGTTTCGATGAGCCGCGGCGTATTTAGGGTTTCCTTCCGAACCGTCGTTACTCCGGGTGGGCGACGAAGAAGTTCACGGTCCAGGTGTCCTCGATCCCTGCGGGCGTCGTGAGCGGCCCGAGGCGGGCCGCCAGCTCGGCGTCGAACGCCTTGCGGCGGTCGGCCGGCATCTCGCGCAGCTCGCGCTCATACCATCCGTAGGACGCGCCGAACCGGACGAGATCCTCGGGGTTCGCGAACCGCACGGGGAACTGTCGTTTCATCGTCTCCCGCCGGTCGAACCCCTGGACGCGGAGCGCTTCGAGCACCGCGCGCGGGTCGCCGAGCGCTTTCGCCTCGGGATCCGACCGGACGAGCCGCACCGCCTCCCGAACTTGCGCGAGATCCGTCGATGGCGACGGCGTGCCGTGTTTCTCGAGCAGTTCCCGCAACGCGGCAAAGGACGGGTTCGGATCCGTCGGCCACTCGCTGAAGACGAACCGACCAGAGGGCTTCAGGACTCGATAGACCTCGTGGAACACGCGATCGTATCCGAGCGCAGGGACCCCGAGGTTGCTCGCCGCCCCATCGAAGAGCTTCCCGCGGTACACGATGTTGCGGGAGTCCAGCATCTCGAACCGGATGTTGCGGATGCCCGCGTTCCCCGCGCGATAGCTCGCGACGGAAATCGCGCCGTCCGCGAGGTCAATGGCGACGACGCCTTGCGGGAGCACGCGCGGAGCGAGGAGGCATGCGAGGAGCCCGGTCCCCGTGCCGACGTCGAGGAACAGCTCGTTCGCCTTCGGGTCGGCGAGGCGGACGACCTCCTGGGCGATCGGCTCGAACCGCGGCGCGACGTTCTGGTCGTACGCCTCCGCCATCCGGCTGTACTCATCGACCCAGACGAGGGTCGCCTCGTTCGCGTTCACGAGCGCGCGGCGAACCCGCGAGCCGCGATAAAGACTTCGCGTGCCGCAAGGGTTTATGCCCGCGAGGCAGGTTCCGTCCTCCGTGGCCGAGCTCGTCCCGCGTTTCAAGGAGGAACAGGTCTTCATCCTCCAAGCGTTCATCGTCCATTCGGTGCGGGAGAGCGGCCGAAAGGGCGTCGTCGTCGGGCTGAGCGGCGGGGTCGACTCGGCGCTCGTCGCGAAACTGTGCGCGGACGCGATCGGCCCCGGGCGGGTCCTGGCGGTCGCAATGCCCGACGGGAAGGGCGGCAAAGATCTCCGAGACGCGCGTAAGTGGGCGAAGGCGCTCGGGATCGAATTCCGGGTTGTCGGAATCGGCCCGGTCGTCACCGCCTTGGAGAAGCGGCTCAACGCCTATGCAGCCGATCCGATCGCCCGCGGGAATCTCCGGGCGAGGGCGCGAATGGCGGTCCTCTATTACATCGCGAATACGGAAAATCGCATCGTGATGGGCACCGGGAACAAGTCCGAGAGTCTTTGTGGGTATTTCACGAAATTCGGCGACGGCGGTGCCGACTTCCTTCCGATCGGGGACCTGTACAAGACGCAGGTGACGGAAATGGCCCGCTATGTCGGCGTGCCGCCTGAGATTGTCGAGAAGGTACCGACGGCCGGACTGTGGCCGGGGCAGACCGACGAGGGCGAGCTCGGGATTTCCTACGCCGAGCTGGATCGGATTCTGTTGGGGATTGAGTTGCAACTGGAGCCCGAGGCGATTTCGGAGAAAGCGGCGGTGCCGCTCGACCATGTGAAGTACGTGCTGGGCCTCGTGGCGAAGGGCGTCCACAAGCGGAAGATGCCGCTAATCCCGAAGGTCGGAATACGCACGATCGGACTGGACTGGCGGGAGTAACCGCTGTCGTTCGGCGTAGGCCGCGAGGAAGCGTGTACGGTCATCGACGTCGAACACGATCTCACGCGCGGAGAGTCCGAATGCCTGCCAGAAGCGCCGTGGTTTGCGGAGCCGACACGCGACGAGATTCACGCGGCCGCCGGTGACGAAGAGCATGGGCTGGCCGAACGGCCGGTTGATTCCGAGCGGAACGCGCTGGCGCTCGACATCGCTCGCCGACGAAACCGCCTCGATCTCCGAGAACCGGACCACCGCACGGAAGTACCAACCTTGTCGCAAGATCAACCGCGACCGCGTGATCCAGTGTTCGGTCAGCAACGGCGAAAGGATGAACAGAACACCATACGCGCCCAAGACGATTGCAAGGAGGACAATGGGCAGAAGCGGCGGCTGAGACGTGAAGAGGGCGAAGAAGATGGCAACGACGGCGGAGGCCGCGGCAAGCAAGGCGGCGCGGCTCACGATGAGGGTTCGTCCGTACCCGAACGCGAGGCGCTTCTCCACGGGCCCCGGGACGCGCCTTCGTGGGGATAAGCGTACTGCTCACGATGCGGCCCCGTGAGGATGAAGTTAATCCGTTTCCCGCCGTTGTGTGTCGATGCCCTCCGAACGTCGTGTCGTTCCCAGCGTGAACTTTCAACCCGGTCTCGACGGGTGCTATCATAAGCGAGCGTGAATAAAAATCGGACCGTCGTCCCGCATGGATTGTCGCACGTTGGAACCGCAAACCTTTTTGTGGGTCCCCCAGATACCGGCCCCTCGTCCGCAATTCGTCGCGCTTTGCGCGTGCGAGGACGAAACCTTCTCGCTGGTAGGGGGAGCGGGATCATATGGAAGAAAGCATCTTCCAACCGTACCTTGGAACCCGAACGATCTTCAAGATGGACCGGGAAATCCTGCGGCCCTCGTACCTCCCGGAACGTCTGCCGCACCGGGAGAGCCACATCGGGCAGCTCGCGCAGATCCTCGCGACCGCACTGAGGGGCGAGCGGCCAAGCAACATCCTCATCTTCGGCAAGACCGGGACGGGAAAGACGGCCGTCGTCAAGTACATCGAGAACGAGTTCCGCAAGGCGGACGGCGCGCGGATGGTCCAATACCTGTATCTGAACTGCGAGATCGTCGACACCCCGTACGGCGTCCTCCAGTCGATCGGCAACAAGTTCATCGAGAACTTCCATCAGCGGATCCCGTTCACGGGCCTTTCGACGGACCGCGTGTACAGTTTGCTCCTGGAGAAACTCGACGAAGAGAAGCGCGTCGTCATCGTCGCCTTGGACGAGATCGACAAGCTCGTCCAGAAGAACGGGGACGATATTCTGTACCAGTTGCTGAAGATTAACGACGACCTGTCGAAAGCCCGCGTTTCGCTGATCGGGATTTCGAACGAACTGACGTTCACGGAGTACCTCGACCCCCGCGTGCGTTCTCGTCTTGCGGACGAGAAGATGGTGTCCCCACCGTACAACGCGGACGAGCTCCACGACATCCTCTCGGAGCGGGCGCGGCTCGCGTTCGAGAACGGGACCGCCGCGGATGGCGTCCTGCAGCTCATCGCGGCCCTCGCGGCGCAGGAGCACGGGGACGCTCGGAGGGCGCTCGACCTCCTCCGCGTCAGCGCGGAACTCGCGGAACGCCAAGGGGACGGACACATCACGGAGGAACACGTCCAGCGGGCGAAGAACAAGATTGAGCTCGACACGGTGATCGAGGCGGTGAAGAGCCTCCCGACCCAGTCGAAGCTGATCCTCTTGGGCATCCTCCTGAACGAGGAGATCGGGAACACGAAGCTCACGACGGGCGAGGTCTACACGACGTACCGCGACCTGTCGCGGAGGACGGGCGTGACGCCGCTCACCCAGCGGCGGGTGACCGACTTGATCTCGGAGCTGGACATGCTCGGCCTCGTCCATGCGCGCGTGCGGTCGTTCGGTCGCGGCGGTCGGACGAAGGAAATTCAGGCGTCGGTCCCTCCCCTCGACGTGAAGAAGGTCCTAGAGAGGGACGAAATCCTCGGGGAGGCCCGCGGCTACCGCCTCAAAGTTCAGACGACCCTTCTCTAGGCGGCTTCCTCGGTCGGCGCGTCGAGTGCTCGGACGATCCGTTCGCGTCTTCACCCGGAGTCCCGCTTTCCGTCTTCGTCTTGGCCCTCTGCCACGGCCACCGGATTTCGGGGAGTCGCGGTGAAACGTATTTCTTCCACCCGCGGACGGCATACTCAACGATGAACGGGAGCGCGAAGAGCAGGACGAGGCTCACGAGCAAGCTGTCCCAGCTGTTCTTCGGTGCACCTTGGTCGCGGCCAGGGCCGCCCTCGTCGCCCCAGCCCATGCAACATGAGTCCGTCGGCTGGAGGGTGAGTTTTAGGAGGCCGAACCAGGGGATTTCTCCTCGCGCGCGGCCGATGATGTCCCGCTGGGCGGCGAGCCATTGTCGGTCGAATGTGGCGCCAAACTCGGCGTTGTAGTCCCCCATCGTGATATATCCGGCCCGCGGGGCCAAGAAGAAGAAGCCAACGAAGTCAAACGTGATGTTGAGGTCCTGCCGGAAGCCCATTCGGTGAATCGTAAGGGATTTCAAGTAAAGCCCCGAGCAGCTCGGTGGACAGGTTATCGGCCCGGAATCCGTGGTGGCCTCCCAGCCGGTCAGTTGGGAGAGCTTGTCTACATCGGCCGTTGCATATGTCCCGTTGTTGTGGAGGGTGACGTACATGATCGCGCGATGGATGATCGGCGTCACCGCGAGATTCCCGTTCGGATGGAAGATGATCACGTCCCCGTAGTCGCTGTACGTCGCGTAGCCGCTCGCGCGGCCCTCCAGGTACGTGACGACATCGGCCCGGTTGGGCGCGGCCTGTTGGAACACCATGTCGCCCGTGTCGATGACGCCGAGGTACGACTCGGTCCCCGAGTGCTGCATCGATTGGCTTTCCACGACCACGAGGGGCGGCCAGACGCCGGTGTAGACGTAAATCCCAACCAGGACGATGACCACGATGATCCCCGCGACGAGGAGGTCCCGGACGAGCCCCTTCCAAAGGCCTTCGGACTCCTCGTCTTCCTCGTCGTCGCGCACCTCGCGGGGCATCGCGGCCTGGCCAAGGGGGGAATGCCGTATAAACTCCACGCGGCGAGGTGTTACAAGTCGAACGTCGCAATCGATCGGCGCACGGGATATGCGACGTTGTAGACGCGCAGCGGGGTTGCGTGATCGCCGAAGTCGTCGAGCCGGTCGAACTTCGGACGGAGGTCCGCCTCGGGGATGCCCTTGTGGATGTGCCCATGGATCACGAGGTTCGGTCGCCGGCGGAGGAGTACCGGCTCGAGCGCCCGGCACCCCAGCTCGGGACGCCACGCGTCCTTCTCGTCGCCCATCGTGACGTACGTGGGCGGGTAGTGGGTGAGCAGGATCCGCAGGTCGGTTCCGGCGAGGAGCGTGTCGAGGAGGGCGATTCGCCGCCGATACGTGTCCTCCATGTGCGGGAGGTTCTTCCGTTGCCACCATGTGGGCCGGTCGAGGGAGCCCGTGCTCCCGACGATCCGTCCGGACCCCCGTTGCGTCTCGAACGTCACGGCTTCGTCGCGCAGGAACCGCACGCCGTAGCGGTCCGAGAACCGCTCGATGTACTCCGGAAGGGAATCTTCATATTCGTTGTTCCCGAACACCGCGTACATCGGAGCGTCGAGGCGGGACCGGATCGTCTCGAGGACGCGGCCGTACGCCTCGCGGTCGTTCCGGTCGGTGAGGTCCCCCGCGAGGAGGAACAGGTCCACCGGGCCCAGCCGGTCGAGGTCGGACGCCACCTTGTCCCGGTGCTCGTCCCCATGGACGTCCCCGACCGCCGCGATCCGCATCCGGTCGTCGAACGCCTGAAGCGTCGATGAACCTTTCCGCGATCAGAACGCTCGGAGGACGGCCTGGCCCGTCGCCAGGTCGACGATCGGCAGGCGGGCCGGCATCGGCTCGATGTTCCGCATCTTCTGGTACGGGGTCTGGGCTTGCCACGTTGACGCGTTCACGAGGACGACCCCCCGATACTGGTCGATTCCGGCGGCGTGCACATGGCCCGTCGCGAAAATGTCCGGGACATCGGCGATGATCAGGTGGTCCTCCGCCTCGGGGGCGATCGGCGTCTTGCCGCCGTAGATCGGCGCGAGATGCCGCATCCGCAGCATCGCTTTCATCACATCGAGGGGCCGCTGGTAGCTCATCCCCGGAATCGCGGACACGAGGTCGTCCATGCTGCGGCCGTGGTAGGCGAGGATGCGGACCCCCTCGAGGCTCACCAGACTCGGGTTGCCGGCGAAGATCACGTTCGAGTCGAACAGCTTCTGGATCGAGGTCGGGAACGCGGGCTGCGGTTCCGCGGGGCGGACGGCATCGTGGTTGCCGGGGAGCATGATCACCGTCAGGCGGTCCGGGAGCGCCGCGATCATCCGGGCGAGCGCCTCGTACTGGCCGTAGATGTCTTCGATCGCGAGTTCCTCGTCTTGCCGCGGGTATACGCCGATCCCGTCGACCACGTCGCCAATCACGATGAGGTAACGGACCGACCGAGCGACCTCGTCGTTCCCCCCGAGCCAGTCGGACACTTTCGACCATTTGTCCTCGAGGAACGTCCGGCTCCCGACGTGGATGTCGGACATGAACGCCGCCCGCACGTGGTCGCGCGCGCCCCGGAACGGCCGGGAGGTCGGGATGTCGGGCCGGACGACGGACTTCGCGATCAAGAGCCCGCGGTCGTTGACGATTCCCACGACGCCGACGACTTCGTCCATCACGACGGGCTCCGAGGCGAGGGCCGAGTCCGCGGGGAGGAGGACGGCGATCTGGTCCGTGTCGTCTTCGATCTCGAAGACCCGGTGTCCGTTCTTCGTCGTCCGGACGTCGGCGACCATGCCGATGATCCCCACTTCCCGCGTCGAGCGACGGGCCTTCGCGATATCTTGGGCGCCCCCGAGCTCGCGGCGGGCCCGCACCATGTTCCGCAGGACATGGAACCGGTGTCGGAAGTAGCGGGTGAAATCGGCCAAGGTGCCCTCGCACGTCGATCGGCCCGTGATGTCCCGGAGGATCCGGACATCGGGTTCGCGGTCGGCGGCCTCCTCCCCCGCACGCGCGAACGAGGCGGTCAGGGACGGGCTCGCGGAAACCGGCTCCGCCGCGGGCCGGACCACGAGACGGGTCGAAGCCTGGCGACCGATCTCCCCCGCGCCCTGGACGTCCCGCAGGGTGAGGACGAACGGCGCCTCCGGGCGTGTCTCGAGGAGCGCCTCGACACATCCAACCGGATCGTGTTGGGCGAGGAGGAACTCGACGGCGTCCGGCTCGAGGAGCGTTCCGTGACGGCTTACGAACGCCAAAAGCTCCTCGCGCATCCGGGCCCCATTACGATCGGCCGGACAAATAACCTTCGTCGCGCGGCGGAGACCTCCCGAGAAAATTAAAGGCCGCGCGGTGAATCCGGTGCGTGCTCCGCGTTCGCGTCGAAACGCCGTGCCGTCCGACGGAGAGTCTCGAGAAAGTGACCCGCGCCGTGCGGAACCTCTTCCCCGATTTGCGGCTGGAGTCGACCGCGGATCGAGTCGTCGGGGTCACGGACCGCCTCGATCGCCTGCGAGAGCAGATCCGGACCCAACGGATTCGGGATACCGCGAGGCGCCAGCTCCTGGCGGGTCGCCGGGGGGACCAGACGACCGTGAGTTTGAGCAAGCAGGCAGCGTTTGTCGGCGTCGTGAATTTCGGGGCGTCGACGGCCATGGGGGACATTCGTGTTGAGATCGAATCCGACGACCTCGCCGCGGTGATCGACTACGTCGCGGAGAGCACCGTGTCGAAGGATCAAGCCGTGCGTCCGCACCGCGTGCAGGTGAACCGGCCGGAGTCGTAGCGGGCCTCGACCCATGCGCAGTACGGGCACTGGAATCGGACGGGCGGATATCCGTACGGCGGAGGGACGTAGGACGGCGTGTAGTCCCTCGGGATCCGGCCGCGATTCGGGACGGCGACCGCGGCCATCGGATTTGTCGGAGGCGCAGACCACATTTGCGTCGGAGGCACCGAGGGGCCGGGTGCGCCGGGGCTCGCGGTGGCCTGCGGCACCGGCGAACCGTAGTCGGGCGGGGGCACAGGCACCGGGGCCGCGGGAGCCCGTGGCCGGAATCTGTTAACCAGGCTCCGCAGGTGCCGCCACGCGTCGATCGCGTACCAACCGAGGAAACCCGCGCCGGCGACGGCGAGTCCGAGGACCATGAGCTCGATGACGATCAACAGCGCCTCGCCTCCCACGCCTTCGTAGCTCAAAGTGGCTGCATAGTCGTTCACGAAGTGGGCCAGGATCGCCGCGCCGATTCCGTGGCGAAGGAACAGATAGCCGAACCCGAGACCTGCGACCATTGCCGGAACGACTTTCCAGAACCCCCACCCCGGTGCGTGGGCGAGCCCGAAGATCGCGGAGCTCGCGAAGAGGAGGGTCCACGCCGCCGCCAGCGCTTCTTTCGGCGAGTCGTTGCGGAGGACGCCGCCGAGCACGTACTGCCACGCCCCGGCGACGTGTCGGACGGTGGAGCCGGGGTCGGTCCCCGAGGCGCCACGTCTCACTTCCGTGATCCGCACGATGAGCGACCCGAGGGCCATCGGCACGCCGATCAGCAGGAGGCGGAACGTGAGCTCCTCGTAGACGCCCGCGTTCGCAAAATCGAAGAGCCAGACCCATGCGTTCGTATCCGTGATGTGGATCGGACTCGTCGGCATGAATCCCGCGAGGAACACGAGGTAGTAGACGATGATTTGGAAACAGGTGATCGCCATCCAGACCTGCGCGATTGCAATCCATGCGCTGCGGCTCTTCAGCCTCTTGCCAATCGCTTCGAGGGGCGCCTTGAACGAATCCCAAGCCACCTTCCGTTCGCGAGTCAGGTAATAGCCGGCGGCGAGAACGATTGCGCCGACGAGGAATCCGTAGTAAGCAATGAAGACGTTTTTGTCCTGGGTGACGAGGAAGTAGTCGGTTTGCGGCGTGGGGGTCGGGTAGAACAGGAACACGGCCGCGTTGGTCGTCCACACGAGCCGGACGTTGTCGAACCCGACGTTCACCGGGCCCGACGTGGTGTTCGCGACGAACGCGACTTGCAGGAAGTACATGCCCGAATCCCCGAGATTCGCGTCCGCATAGAACTTCGGCGTGGTCGCCCATTCGGTCTGTCCCGAGAAATGAACGGCCCCGATCGCCGTGTTGGGGTCCGGGTCGGGCGGCAAGCCGGTGAGCGGCCCGATCACGGAGATGAAGAGCCATCCGGACGTCAGGCCGCCCGAGATCTCCACGTCGAGCCTTACAACCCCCGTGTACGGCACCGAGCCACCGACTTGGAACGATTGCATCCAGTATCCGCGGGCGCTCGAGCTCGGCAGACCCATCTGGAGGTAGCCGCCCGTATTCCCTCCCGTCGACTGGTACGACAACGACGCGCCGGTCCCCCATGCGTTGGGGGTCCAATTCCCGTTGAAGTCGAGGGCGCTGTTCACGGTCCCTCCGGACTGGATCCCCTGGATCCCGGGGACCACGAATGCCGGACTGTACGCGAGCGCCGCAAAGTCCGTGATCGCGAACGCAATGAAGCCGACGAGCGCCAACGTCCACAGGACGGAGAGAATCGATCTCCCGCCGGAAGGACTCGGCGGGGCCCGATACGCCCACGCCGCCGTCGGAAGGCCGCACCGCGGACAGAAGTTCCCCTGGACGGGTGTGCCACACCGGGGGCACGGCCATCCGGTCGGGGCTTGGGGGGCGGCGACCGTCGGCGCACCGCATCGAGGACAGAAGCGGCCCTCGGAGTTTGCGCCGCAGCGCACGCACTGCATGCGGGCGCGTCTGAGGACCCCGCGCTATTTAATGCTGCGGTCCACGGTTGCGGAATCGGCTCTCGACATGTAAGGAGCACGCGCGAACGCGCATCGCCGGGTCGCGCGCCGCGAGGATTTATATCTCGCACGGCGGTTCCGCGCCTCTCCGTCCGACGGGCGGAGGGTTCCTGCGAACGGGGGCGGACGGAATGGAATACGATGACCGGAGTCGGCGAAACGCGGACGTGCAGTTCGAGACGATTCGAGCCGAGAAGGTGAACTTCGGGCGGAACAATTTCCTCGAGGTGGCCCGGAAGCGCGCCACGACCTCCGACGGCGCGAAGGAGTTCATCTCCGTATCCCGCGGATACTATCTCCCGGACAAGACGGAACGATTCAAGCGGTCCCTCACGATTCCCGACGATCCGGAAATCCGAGCTTTCGTCGCCGAAAAAATCCGTTCGATGTGAACGGACTCCGTCGTCTGAGGTTTGGTCAACGAAATCAGACCGCGGGGTTTATGACGCGGGGACTCGATTCGAGCCAGCCCTTTTGCACGCGCATAAGGGGGGAGTATCATCGGACCGGCGCTACAGCGCGGCCAGGGCTATCTTGCGCTCGAGGGGGAGCCCGTCGCGGCCTCTTTCGTCCGCCTCCTCGCCGAGTCGCATACCCCCTTCCTCTGGATCACCGCCCGGCGGGCTTCGTCCCAGGTCGATGGTGGAGACCTCCTTCGCGTCACGACGCTCCACGACGGGATCGGCACGGCGGACCCGCGGCGTCTGCAGGACCTCCGGACCGCGGCAACGACGTTCTTTGACGAGCGAGGCCCCGGCGTCCTCATCGTGGACTGCCTCGAGTCCCTGGTCGTGCATTCGGGCGTCGAGCGGGTCCTCCGGTTCGTCGACGATCTTCATGAGGAGACCGCGACGCGGAATGCGTGGTTCGTCGTCTTCGCGAATCCTCGGAGCATGAACCCACGCATGATTGCATGGCTCGAGCGGGAACTCGATCCGTTCCCCAAGACCGCGGCCAATCCTTCCGTCGAGGACCACCTCATCGCGTGAGGGTCACGGCCCGAAAATCAGTCCCATCCCCGACGCGGCCTCCTCGTCTTGCGCCCGGAACCGGCGGTAGACGCGCTCGGCGTCGGCTCCGTCCATCGGACGCGCCACGTCTTTCAGTAGATCAATCGCGCGGGCGAGAGCCGCGTCGGTTCCCTCGACGACGACGTACCGGTCGTCCCCGGGCAATCCGAGGCTCTTCGCGTCCCGCTCCGTCACGCTCTGTCGGCTGACGAGGTCGTCCTTCCGCAGGATGTCGGCCCGAGGGGCTTGGGCCGCGGGGAGACGGAACACCCGGTACACATGGAGCGCACCGCGGCCTCTCTATTAAAGGTTCATTCGTCGAGGCGCGCGCGGGTGAAGGGAAGGATCAGGAGGAAGGCGCCGATGATGAAGACGGTCAAGCCGGTCAACGGATCGAACCTCCAGGCGACCGCGATCCCTGCGACGACGAACACGAAGCCCAGTCCCGCGAGGTAGGTCCGTGCGGACGCCACATACGGCGCAACGGAGAGGCGCGTCAAAGGAGTTTTGAGGACCCCGGACGGCGTGATAACGAGCGGCAAACTTTCTTATGACGTGGGTCCGAATGGAACCGCGGTGCCGAGCCGAGACGAGATTGACGAGACCCAGATCCTCGCGGCGCTGTTGGGCGTCGCCGAGATGGCGGGGGACCTGACGGACCCCGACGAGCTCCTCGCGGCGATCGTCCGGATCACGCCGGGGCTCGTCCGGGTCGATCGATGCGCGGTCTTGGGGTACGACAAGTGGACCCGCGAGTTCCACACGTTGGCATCGTTCGGCCCCGGCGGGAAGCCGACGCCGTTCGAGGGCCTGCGCATCCAGGTCGCGGACATCCCGCGCCTCGCGCACCGGCTCGTGTCCCTCAACCTCCCCGCCCTGCTCAAGGAGTCGACGAAGGAGGGGATACTCCCTCCTTTCCTCCAGAAGCGGCTCGGGGTGAACGCCGGCCTCGTCGTCCCGCTCGCGTGCCGCGGTCGGTTCCTGGGAGCGCTTTGGCTCGACGATACCCGGGCCCCCCATCTGTTCACGTCCACGGAAATCAACGTGGTCCAGGGGATCGCGACGGAGCTCGCGGCCGCCCTCAACATGGCGGAACTGGTCGGCAAGCTCGATCTGGAGCGCCAGCGTTTCGAGGCGCTCGTTGGCGCGCTGACGGACGGCCTCGTGATCGTCGACCGGGAGTTCCGAATGGTCCACGTCGACGCCGGGGCGGAAGCGCTCCTGGGCTGGCAGAGTTCCGAGATCCGGGGCCGGCGCTTCTACGAGGTGTTCGAAATTACGGAGGCCGAGGCGAGCGTCGCCTGGACGAAGGATCGCGGGGGACCCGCCCCGACGGCGAAAGCCCTGAGCCTGCGGGCCCGGAACGGAGTCCAGGTCCTCTGCGCGGTCCAGCCGATCCTCGTCCGCGATTCGACGGGAGACGTGCTCCAGATTCTGTACGCGCTGCGGAAGGCGCCCGGGGCGAAAAGCTACGCGGAGGGGCTGATGGAGTCGCTCGTCGAGGTCCCCACGACACGGCCGGCGCCTCCCGAGTAAAGCAGGAGCCGGATTTCCGCTTTCGTGAACCGGCTGTGGGCCCGCAACGTCGCTTCGTCCCCTTCGCGGATCGCCCGCAAGTACAGGGGACATCCTTTCGTCAGGAGGAACACCCGTCGCAGCGCGTCCTCCTCGATCGTCGGGTTGCCGAGCATCGCGCGGCATCCTTCGAGGTCGAGTCCCCTCAGATGGTGCTCCGCGACGAGCCCCGCATCGATGTCGGCCCTCGAGTAGAAGCGACAGTAGGCGGGCGTCGATTCCTCCGCGAGGACGAGGAGCTTGCCCTTGCCCCGCGCGCTTCGAACGAACGTCGCGAGTGCCTCGACGACGGGGTCTTCGACGTCCCCGTACCCGTCGACGACGAGGAGTTTCGTGGTTCCCGCCGAGATTCGGCCGATTGCCGCCGCGACGGAGTCGGACTGGTCGGGGTCCGACGCGTGGACGCCGGTCGCGCGCGCGAGCCCCTCCGCGAACGTTTCCAGGTCAGCGCCGGGCTCGAGTTCGAGCCATACGGAGTGGGGCACACCTTCCGCGAACGTCCAGCCGAGCGCCGTTTTCCCCATCCCCCGTGAACCGTACACGACCGCGACGGGGGCGGCGCCGGCGAGCCAGCGCCCCAGGAACGCGAGGTCGGGTCCCCGCTCGAGAAGGGTTGGCCGCTCGAGGTCCGTCACCCGCGGCTTCAACCGGCCGCGCGCGTCGATCGCGGCGAGCGCGGGGAGCGCCTGGAGCCCGAGCGTCCGCCGGGCCTCGCCCAACGTCGTCGTGCGCCCGTCGACTTCGACGGACGTCGCGTCGACCTCATCGAGGATCTGGCGGGCGCGCCGGACGCCGGCTTCCGTGAGCGCATACACCCGGACCTTCCGTGTCCGTCCGCGCAGCCGCGTGTCCCGGGCGTCAAGGAGACCCTCGGACTGGAGGGCTTTCAGCGTCCGCGGGACATGGCTGCGGAGCAGGCGGGCGCCTTCCGCGATCCCGGCCTGGGTCCCCTCCCGTCCCAGTTCGTGAACGTTCCAGAACGGATGGAGGTGGAGGAGGACGCGCTCCGCCGCGGTGAGCTCCACGGGCGTTCCGATGCGGTCCCGTTTACTTAAGAGTGGGGCCCGTGATTCTCAAGATGTCGCGGCGTGGTAACTACCGCGAACACTTTATATAGCGTCCGCTCGGCTGCAATTTCATTCTCCCGCCCACCGGGAGGCCACGCCTTGAAAATCGTCCTGCGCGATGACGAATCCGCGATCTCGGAAGTCATCGGGACGATCCTGATTCTCGCGATGACCGTGGTCCTGTTCTCGACGATCATCATCTGGGTCGGAAGCATCCCGACGCCCGTCGCGCAGACCCGGCTCGACGTGGACTCTAAAATGGTCCCGGTTTACAACGGGCTCGGGGTGGAGGTCGGGGTAAACATCACCCTTACCCACCAGGGTGGCGAAGCGCTCGGTCCCGTCTCGACGATCATCTACGTGACATCCCAACGCGGGACGAACCCCGCGAAGACCGACATCCAGCGACTCCATCCGTACAACCGACTCCTCGCGACGCCGAACGGACTCCTCGATGGGACGGATACCACCTGGAACGTCGGCGAGCGCTGGGGATACAAGAACTTCACTCTCCTTTCCTCGGACGTGATCAGCGTCACGCTCGTGGACACGTCGAAGAGCGTCGTCCTGTGGTCCGCCACGTTGACCCCACCGGCGGGCACGCGCCCTCCCGTCTTCGTGGACAAGTGGACGGACGGCCTCTACTCGAGTACGTCGGTCGATCCCGTCGAGTCCGGGCTCGGGTTCTTCGTGTTCGCGCACGTCGCGGACCCGGACAACGACCTGAACCCGAAGTCGGTGTACGCCAGGCTCACGGCCTGGTACGGCACGGGCGATCCGTGTTCGCAGCCGCAGCAGATGCGCGACGACGGAATCTACCCGGACCGCATCCCGGGCGACGGCATCTTTTCTCTCGGCGGGCTGACCTGCATGAAGTCGCCCTATCCGATCCTCAATTGGGACGGCTCGTACATCCTGCTCAACGCGACGGATTTGAGGGGCCACGTATCGCAGTCGCGGATGACGTTGAGCGTGATCCCCGGGCCGATCGGCGCCGGTGGAGGCGGGAGCAACAGCACGGGCCGCCCAGCGAACCTGCGATGGAACGGCCGCCAAGGTTACAACATCTTCAACGCGTCCCAATGGGACCAGTTCCGGTACGGCGCGACGGAGACTCGGACGTTCAAGGGATCCGAATCGATCGTGGTCGTCGTCGCGAGCCTGGACCTGGAGAACACCTTCGACACGGACAAGTTCACGCTGTACGATCCGTTCAGCGGTTTCCCCGCCCAACCCGCGGTCTACGGCACGAACAAGGCCGTCACCAAGGTGAGCACTCCATCGTCCACCCAGGCGTTCACCTTCCTGGAATTTGTGAACGGGTATTACATCTACGTCTACCGGTTCAAGCTGAACGCGCCGACGGACCCGGCGGTAGGAACGAACTATTACAAGGCGCCGCTCCACCCGCCGCAATACTTCTTCGCGAAGTACACGCTCGACATCCTCCTGTTCTCTTCGAGCGCCATTCGCTTCAACACGACGGACTCGGTCACGATCACCGACGAAGACGCATTCGTTCGGGACTTCCCGCAGGTTCAGACGTTCAAGGACTCGGGTTTCACCCAGGCGGCGACGACGTTCAAGTCGACGGACGTGGCCTACGTCCAGATGAAGATGTTCACGACGGACGCAACCGTCGCGAGCGTGGTCTTCGGGAACATCATCATCAAAGACTATGCGGGCGGCACGCAGCTTATGCGCGCTCCCGTGAGCGGGCACGATACGAACGTCCCCATCTGCCCGGTGAGTGGGCCATGTTCCGGCACCGCAATTTCCATCAACTCCTTACTCCGGGTCTACCGCTTTTCGATTAACTTCACACGCGCGAGCCAAGACACGTGGGTCGAGGGAACGCAGAACTACGCTCTCACCCTCTCGAGCGTCCGGGACTCAGACGAATCGTATGCGAACATCGCGACGCAACTCGTCATCGTCGCCCCCCTGTACAAGCTCGACGTGGTCGCGGGCACGGACGCCGCGACGAACAACGCATGGGGCACGAAAGACTATTCGTACTACTATGAGAACCTGAACGGACTCGACCGATGGCGCACGAGCCGGATCGAGTACTGCGGGCTCTCGGGGACCTGCAAGAGCGCGTACCATACCATCTCGATCGTCTACATCGACTTCGATCGCGACGGGGACCTGGACACCGTGAGCAGCATCTTCGTCGACAACAACAACGGCCAGATCGTGCTGCACCGGCGGGACCTCGACTCCCAGGGGAACGTCGTCTTCACCCGGTTCGTGATGGACAATCTCGTCGGCATCTATTGCAACGCCCTTGCAGTCGGCGATCTCACAGGAGACGGCGCGCCCGAGGTAGCCTGCGGGGCGTCGAACGGCAATGTGTGGTACTACAAGAACGACGGGAGCTGGCAGGGCGGGTCCGCGACGAAGGTCATCGTGGATCAATCTCGCTCCCAGGCGATCACCTCCATCGCAATTGGCGACTTCAACGGGGACGGGGCGAACGACATCGCCGTCGCGGGGGCCTCCGGGCGCCTGACGTGGTACCCGAACCTCGACAAGCTCGGCAAGTTCCAGAACGTCGGAATCACTGACAACTGGTTCGCGGAGGGCGAGCAGACAGTCAAGGGGAACGTCACATCCGGGAGTTACCTGAACACGTTTGTGGCCGACGGCAGCTACGAGCCGGTGCGCGAGTACACGTACACGGAGCCGGTTCAGTCCGGCGCAACGACGAACGGCGCTTTCAACGCCGATGTCGGCGGCTGGACGTTCGCGAAGTGGGTGGACCCCGCGACGTACACGAGCGGAAGCTGGGCGGGCTCCGGCGGGAACCCGGGAGGCTACGCGTCGATCTCGACGAACTTCCTCGCGAACAACGCGATTGCCGGTTACTATTACCAGCCTTTCACCGTCAGCGGCTCGCCACCCTTCACGGTCCAGCTGAGTCTCGACTGGAAGGTCGTCGCGTTCGGGGCGACGGGCGGCGGAAATGTGGTGCTGTACGCGTTCGTCGACACGACGAGCGGGGCACCGGTCCTCCCCACCCAGGCTTGGTCTTCGACAGCTCAGACGGGCACGACGAACTGGGCCTCGGTTGGCCCCATCGATGTGAGCTCGAAGGTAACCGCGCCGGGGACGTACTACCTGAAGATCGCTGTGCGAACGGTGAACGCCGGCAGCGGATCGACGACGACGGGCGGTTTCGACAACGTCGCGCTCACGTGGTCTTCGACGGGCGGCCTCTCGAGCGAGCTCGAGCAGTACTGGCGCATCACGCAGGTGCCGAGTCGGCCGGGAACGACGTTTACGTATTCGCTCCTGGCTCGGCACACGGCGAACACGGAAGGGGACAATTTCGTCTTCGCGTACGCGACGAACGTCGTGGGCAACGATCCCACAACGGGAACCTACACGACGATGTTCTGGGTCAACGCGACGACCGACACGACCTACTCGTTCATCCTGCCTTCCTCGGTCGCGGGAAAACAGGTCTGGATTCGCGCGCTGGACCTGGACCACACGGTCGGCAACACGATCCTCGACACGCTCTTCGTGGACCAGATGTACATCCAGGCATCCACGCCGTCGGGGACGACGGGCGTCAGCCTCACGAACCCGGGCGACGCGAGCCAGGTGAACGCGATTGATGCGGACGACCGAAACGCGGACGGCTATTGGGACATCGTGGCGGGGACGGCAAACGGGAACGTGTTCAAGTATCTCGGCGGCTCGGGAGGGCTACAGACGCCCTCCGGCGCGTACTACACAGCGATTTCCGCGATTGTCGGCGTGAAGATGGGGAACTTCTCGAGTACCCAATCGGGCCTCGAGATTGCGATTGCGTTCGGCACGACCGTGCGTATCTTGACCGGGTTCGGCACCACGGGGACCGTGATTTGTAACACATTGCCCGCTGCCGGTTCGACCCTGGGATGCAGCTCCACGAGTTCGACGGGGACACCGATCAACGCGCTCGGCGCGGGGGATGTGAATGGGGACGGCCCCGACGACATCGTCGTCGGAACGGCGCTCACCGTCTGGTACTGGTCGAACCAGAAAGACGCGACTTCATGGACGAGCGCCATCACCGTCGACTCTCCCGGCGCCAACGTGTATTCGATCGATCTTGGCGACGCGAGCAAGTCGCAGTACGTCGGCCGCTAAGCGCGCACCGCGGCGAGCACCCCTCTGACCCGTTCCACCTCGATGACCGCGAGGACACGCGCAACCGACGCCGAGATCTCCCGAAGGCGCCCCGCCATGTATGCCTCCCGCCTCGCCTGCAGTTGCGCGAAGCCCGGCGGGCCGTTCACCTCCGCGTCCCACTCGATAACGAAGTCCCGCGGCGTCGTCGCCCGGAATTGTTTTTTCCTCAGTCGCCGCTCGAGGCGTCCTCGGAAGACGACCTCAAGGCCCGAGACGCAGTTCACGTAGGTCTCGGTATACGTGACCTCGTCCATGTCCAAGGCCTCGAGCCTCGCACCTCGTCGGTCCGCGACGCGGATCGCTTCCGTGAAACACGGCGGCGGTTTCGTGGGGGTCTCCCACGCGGACAAGCCAGCGACGTAGATTTCCTCTTCGAAGTTTTCCGGCTCCAACGGTCCGCCATGGTACGCGCGAAGGGTCTGGAGCTCTTCCGGTCCGATGCTGACCGCGACGACGTTCGGAGCCGTCGTGTTGATTGCGTTGGCGACGATCGGAATCTCCGACGACAGCCCGCGGACGACCGGCAGGATCTTGATCGAGGCGTCTCCGAGGCGGACCTCGTCCATCAGCCCTTCCTCTCGGAGATCATGTCCTCGACGTCCTCCGAATCTTTCATCCGCCGCAACTCCTCCCGCGCGATCACGGGTATGCCACGGATGGTCATCCGCATGGGCCGGCGGACGACGAACATGACGGAGTCTTTCTCGACGACGCGGCTGATGTTCGAGACGACCTCCGCCTTCCGGTCGAGCGCGCTGTCCGCATCGCCGACCCCCGTCAGGAGGGTCGTGGTCGCTCGGCTCGAGAGCGCGTCGAACGGGCTCCGTGCCGTCGGGAGGACCGCGAAGCCGAGCCGCTGGAGGCGCGCGAACAACTCCCGCTCGAACCCCTCCAAGCGTTGCGCCGGGACTTCGTCCGCCGCGCGATCCGAGAGCATTCCGAACGGATCAACCGGGAGGACCAGGGATTCTTGCAGGAACTCTTCGAGGCGCATCGCCACGTCCATCGTCGCGGACATCCC
Source organism: Methanobacteriota archaeon (assembly GCA_005878485.1). Classification (GTDB taxonomy): domain Archaea; phylum Thermoplasmatota; class Thermoplasmata; order RBG-16-68-12; family RBG-16-68-12; genus RBG-16-68-12. The sequence continues at coordinate 21,383 of VBMG01000047.1, forward strand.
CTCGAGGTACATCTGGATCGTGCGCCGGGTGACGCCCGCGATGTCCGCGAGGGTCCCCAGGGAGACCTCGCGCTCCTCGCGCAGGCGTCGGAGCGCCTCCGTGTCGAGGCGTGCGTACAGGCCTCCGGGCGCGGAGAACAGGAAGGGTGGCACGCCTTCCTCGAGGAAGTCCGCCAAGGTGCGTCGGGAGAGGATCGGCACGCCGAAGCGCGAATACAGGACGCCGTCTTCGAGCGGGCCCGTCCCGCTCCGTTCGCCGACGACGATTGGCGAGCCCTCGAGGATTCGTGAAATGTCGAGGAGTTCACGCGCCGTCTCTTTGTTCAGCGCATCGACGTTCTGGAGGACTTTCACGATCAAGAGCGTGTCATCGCGCCGGGCGACGAGGTCGAAACAGAGGCCGCGTGCTCCATGCGGATGCGACAAGAAAAAGCCCGTCTTCGCGAGGCCCTTGCGCGTCGCGTCCAAGACCCGGTCCCGTTTCATCGGCCATTCATCGTGCAGACTTCTATATAAATTGCGCGGGCGCGCTCTCCCGAGGTCGGCCCGCCGTGGTTCGTGCCGAACGTTTTATCGGAACCCGGGCCTTCGCCGTCGACGATGGCGGGGGAGCTCCGGGAGGGCCGTGTCGTCGTTGACGATTCGGGGGAGGGGAGCGCCCTTTACAACCGGGGGTTCTTCGGACGGCCGCAGCCGGGCGGCGGCGTCGAGCTGAATCTCTTGGAAGCGGTGTACCTCGTCGAGGCGGGGCGCCTCGAAATCCGCCGTCGGGGCAAGCCCGTGTCGGTCCGGGAGCTGTTTCGCGCGGCGAACGCGGCGATCGACGCCTTCGAGATCCGATACCTCGTCTATCGAGACCTTCGCGCGCGGGGGTACGTCGTCGAGGCCCGCGACGGTCCCGTCGATTTTCAAGTCTACCCGCGGGGAGGGGCCCCGAAGAAGACGCCGAGCAAGTACTGGGTGCGGGCGTTGAGCGAGCGGGCGGTGTTCGACCTGGCGGAGCTCCTCGACCGGGCGGACGAGGCCGCGTCCGTGCGGAAGACGCTGCTCTTGGGTCTCGTCGACGAAGAGAGCGACCTGACGTATTACAGCGTGCGAGAGGCCCAACCGCGCGGCCATCATCTGCCATCGTCCCGGGCCGGGTCCGTCATCGTCCATTACTTGGGAGACCGCGCGGTCGTGATCGATGAAGCGCAGGCGAAGTCGCTCCACGAGGCCGGCTTCTTCGGCAAGATGATCGGCCGCCGGCTGCAGCTGAGCCTCCTCGAGACCGCCTACCTCCTGAAGGCGGGGCTCGGCGAGGTCCGCAACGGGGACACGGACCGAGCGATCCGGTTGCCGCGACTCGTCCGCGAGGCGAAGGCGATCCAGCCGGACTTCGAGCTCCGGCTGCGCGCATACGAGGATCTGTCAGACCGCGGCGTGATCTCGAAGACGGGCTTCAAGTACGGCTCGCACTTCCGCGCGTACGAGGGCGATCCGGACCTGCACCACGCGAAGTACCTCGTCCACGTCGTCCCGAAGGGCCACCGCGGCGCCTGGCCGGAGATCAGCCGCGCGGTGCGCCTCGCCCATGGCGTGAAGAAACAGATTCTGTTCGGCGAAGTCGGGGACGGGGTGCGGTACGTGAAACTCGAGCGCGTGCGGCCCTAGGTCATCGAACAGTCCAGACGCAGAGGCCCAGGGAGGTGGCTGGATGATGATCTCCCCTCACAGGGTGCTACCGGTGTCCAGGACCTCGACGAAGTGCGGGAGGCCCGCCAGGTTCCGCAAGATGGCGCGGACGTACGGCGGAATCGCATCGGCCGAATGCCGCCCCTCACGGTCGAGGAGCAACGTGACAAATTGGCCCGCTGCAGCACCCAGGTAATCGAGCCGATCGTCCACGACGACGGCCCCGGAGCCGTTCATGGAGACGGCACTCCGAACGCCGCTCCAGTATTCGGGCGTCGCCTTGCCTGCGTTGAGCCGTTCTCCTGTGAACACGCCGTCCACTTCGGAAAGCAATCGGGCGCCATGGAGGGAACCTCGCGCGTTCGACTCCGTCGCATTGGTCGTGACGTAAACTCGGTGTCCGTCGCGTTTCAACCGGGTCACCGCAGGTCGGGCGTCCGGGAAGGCGGAATCGATCGCGGACATGACTTCGAATTCGAGGGCTCGGGCCACTGCAAGGGGGTCCTGCGGAGATGCGATCCCCACTTCGCGGAACATTCGAACGAGGTTCTCCGCATCCGCCCGGTTCACGACTTCAAGCCAGGTCCCCCGGCTCCAAGTCTCGGGTTCCTTCAGAACGTCCGAATACCATGCTCCGGCGACGTCGTGCGCCCGCATCCAGGCGTCCTCGGATCCGCCATGACGGCTGGACAGGATCTGCGCGACCCCTCGGCGGTAGGCCGCCACCATCTTTCGAGAGTCCGTGAGGACGCCCCAGAGGTCCAAGAACACGTGCACATCGGTCCCGTACCGCGGGCTCCTTTAATGACTCTCGCAAATTGTTAAATCGCGGCCGTGGGTTTCTCGCGAGAATCCGCGTGTCCCGCTACCCGCGACCCAGCACCTTCAGCATCGTCGCATTCGATCCGAAGACGAAAGACCTCGGCGTCGCGGTCGAATCGAAGTTCGTCGCCGTTGGCGCGGTCGTGCCGACCGCCGCGGCCCGGGTCGGGGCGATCGCGACGCAAGCCTCTGCGAACACGGCGTACGGGCCGAAGGCCCTCGCGATGCTGCGACGCGGCGTCTTGCCGAAGGATGTCGTGAAGCGCCTCTTGCAGGCCGACAAAGAGGCCTCCCAGCGGCAGGTCGGGATCGTCGATGCGCGAGGCCGCGCGGCGTCGTACACCGGCAACGAATGCTTCGCTTGGGCGGGCCATGTGGTCGGGAAGAATTTCGCGGCGCAAGGGAACATCTTGGCCAGCGAGGACGTCGTGAAAGCGATGGCTCACTCCTTCGAGCTGACGGAAGGGGATCTCCCCGTGCGACTCCTCGCCGCGTTGAGCGCCGGCCAGCGAGCGGGCGGCGACAAGCGCGGCCAGCAGAGCGCGGCGCTCCTCGTCGTCCGCGAACGGGGCGGGTATGGCGGCCTGAACGACCGGTGGATCGACATTCGAGTCGATGATCACCCCGCGCCCATCGAAGAACTCGTCCGGATTTTCAACGTGTACGACGTGACCTTGTTGACTCGGGAAGACCCGAACGATGTCGTCCTCTTGAAGCCCGACGCGGTCCGGGAGATTCAGGCGGGGCTCGCGACCCTCGGGCTCTATCGCGGGCCGACATCTGGTAAGTTCGACGCGAAGACGAAAGCCGCCTTCGAGGCTTGGGCCGAGGTGAACAACTACGAGAACAAGCTCCGCACCGACGGCAAGGTGTGGGGCAGCCTTTTCCGAGCGCTGAAGATGCAGGTCGCGGCCGCCAGCGCATGAACGAAAAGCGACGCGAGGCACGAGGGCCCCGCGTCGGGTTGTTTTTGGGCAAACCCCGCTTTGGGGTGCCCCTGAAACGGCCCGCGTCCCCTTCAAGATTTCGGAGTCGCCGCGTACACCCGGTGCCCGCCGATCCAGGTCGATGCGACGCGCAACTGCGCGATCGCCTCCGGGGTCTCGAACGGATCGCCGTCTAGGATCACGAAGTCCGCGAGCTTGCCGGGCTCCAGAGTGCCCTTGGCGTCCTCTTCGAACGCGGCAAACGCGGAGCCCGCCGTCGCGGCACGGACCGCTTCTTCGGGAGAGATTCGCTGATCCTCGACGAAGCCGTTGACCGCCCAGTGGACTCCGAACAGGGGGCCATACGGCATCCCGTCCGAGCCGAAACACAGAGGGATGTGTCGCCGGAGGATTTTCCGGTACGGGTTGTTCTTGGCGGCGCGCGCCACTCCGAGCCGCGTTTCGTAGACGTCGCCCGGACCGCTCCACTGCCCGACGAAGTTCGGTTGGCAGGAGGCCACGATTCCAGCGGCTTTCGTGCGCCGCAGCACCTCGTCGTCCGGGAGCTCGTAGTGTTCGATCCGATGACGCGCGTCCCTCCGGGCTTCCGCGTCCTGCACCGCCTCGAGGGTCTCGACGACGAGGCGGATCGCGGCGTCGCCGATCGCGTGGGTCGCGGTCTGGAACCCGGCTCGGTGGGCCGCCTCCAGCCGCGCGCGGAGTTCCGTGGGGGAATGGATGAGCATGCCCTTCTCTCCCGCGCGCCCTGCGTACGGCGCATCGAGCGCCGCGGTGTACGCTCCCAGCGATCCGTCCGCGAAGACTTTGATCGCACCGAGCCGGAGCCACGGATCCCCGAAGCCGCCTCGAAGTCCCCCGTCGATGAGCGCCGGCATCAACGAATCCCTCAGCATCGCGTAGACCCGGACGCCCAATGTCCCGCGCTCGTGCGCCCGCTGATAGGCCCTCCAGCCGGATCGGTCCACGATATCGTGGATCGAAGTGATCCCGAGGCGATGGGCCATCTTTGCGACCGATGCAAGACCCGCTTCGATGCCCGTCTCTCCCGTCTCGAATCGGCGGTGGAACGCTTCGAATGCATCTTCCTTGAGGATGCCTGTGGGCCGGCCCGACCCGTCGACGTCGAATCCGCGCGCCCCGACGAGGTCCGCCGCGAGTTCGAGCGCTTTCGAATTCAGGGAGCCGATGTGGCAGTCGATCCGCCGCGCGACGACGAAGTGGTCGGTCGAAACACGATCGAGCTCCTCCCGCGTCAGGAATCGCCGCTCGGGCCATTTCGCTTCATCCCAGTCGATCCCAAGGATCCAACCGCCGCGCGGCGTCGAAGTCGCGGCCTTGCGCAATCGGGCGACCGCATCCTCGATGGTCCGGGTGCCGGCGAGCCGAATCCATCCGCGTTCGCCCGCGGAATCGGCCATGTGGGCGTGGGCGTCGATGAATCCCGGGACGACGACTCGGCCGTGCAGGTCGACGCGTTTCGTGGCGCGGCCCACGCACCGCTCCACCTGCGTATTCGTCCCGACCGCGATGAGCCGATCTTCTCGCACCGCAAGGGCCTTGGCCCACGGCCGGTCGGGGACCGCGGTGAAGACCTTGCCGTCGACGAGGACGATGTCTGCGTCGCCGGCCATCTCAGCGCACGTCCCTCAGGCCTCGCACCCGGGCGATCGCCTCCTGGAGGGTCTCGTCGCGCTTCGAGAACATGAACCGAACGTACCGCCGGCCGTCGTTCGGATCGCCGTAGAACGAGCTGCCGGGGACGACGGCGACCCGGAGCCTCTCGACGAGATACATCGCGAACGTCCAGTCATCCTCGAACGGGAACCGCGAGAAGTCGGCCATCACATAGTATGCGCCTCCGGGCGGGCGGCAATCGAGGCCCGCGTCCCGGAGGGCCCGCACGAAGAGGTCCCGTTTCCCTTCGTACATCCGCGCGAGATCCTGGTAGTACGAGTCCGGCAGATTCAGGGCCGCAACCGCGGCGATCTGGAGTGGATGGGGCGCTCCGACCGTGAGGAAGTC
>VBMG01000216.1 GCA_005878485.1 Methanobacteriota archaeon
GACCCGGCCGTCTGGACGCCGGAGCTCGTTTGCCCCTTCCCGGCTTTGCTGCGGGCCATCGGAGAGGTCATCGACGCGGTCTCCGTCATCGATCATGTCCGTCTCGTGTACAACGGCTCGGATGCCGGCCAGTGGAGCCATTACGAAATCCTGACCGAGAACGGGGACGGATTCCGTCCTGACATCCTGCCCGTGGTCCTCCTCAAGGCCCGTCCCGTCCAAGGGTCCAACCCGGAGCTGCCGGCCGGCGGTCCGGTGGACTCGGCCGCCCGCTTCCAGACCCTCACGGGCCTGCTGTATCTGGAAATGTCCGGGGCGGTCGGCGGCCAGTTCTTCGGATTTGACGTCGCGGACCGGATGCTCTCCCTCTCCGCGGGGACATCATCCAACGGGACCCTTCGATTCGTGGACGGAAATGGGAACGGGCTCGCGGACTCGGGAGACCGCCTCGACGTCCGCCTGCCGTCCTCGGTCCCTCCGAACACCTGGAACGTGTATCTGCTCGAGGTAGGGGACTTCAGCAGCGCCGCTCGCACGTACGTTGGCGGGGTGCACGTCATCCTTGCGGGACCCCGTGGACCCCTGGAGGTGCCGTTGCCGGATCGGGCCGCCCCCGTGATCGATTTCCGATACGGCGGGAGCGCCGGCGGGTCGCTGGTGAACACGACGATCGAAGTGAGTCGAGTGCACGGTGCGGCGCCCGCTCTCTCGATCGTGCAGGTCTCCGTGACGGTCGGAACCGATACGGTGGGCACGCCACTCTCCGGTCTGCCGACGACCTTCCCGAACGGGGCCACCCTCAGTTTCTCGGATGCAAACGGCGACGGCCGGCTCGATTCGGGGGACCGGTTCACGGTACAGAACATCGGGAACCACACCGCGATCCGGCTCGTCCTGCAGGCGACGAATGGAATGATCGGATTCGGAGCTTGGATCGCCGGCTGGGGCCCAATCGTGGGAGACCCGCCTTATTGGGTGACGTTCCAGACGCAGGGGACGAACCCCTGGCGAGCGACCGCGGAGGTGGCCACCTGGAGCCCGGAGCTCGCTCTCAACCGGACGCTCCGAGCGACCCTCATGGAGAATGGAAGCCCGGTGCTGTCGAACGTCACCCTGGCGAATGGCACGGCTCGCGCCTTCGCGAACGGTACGCTCACCTTCACGGATGCGGACGGCGATGGGTTCCTCTCGACCGGGGACTTCTTCTCCCTGCAGGGGAACTCGGCGGACCGCTACGTGCTCGAGGTGTGGTACTTGTTCAATTCCCGGTGGTTCGCGCTCTCTGTCTGATGCCTCCACGGCCCCGCAGCGGGCGACCGGGGCAACGGCGCAACGGTCATAACGGCCTCCGTCGCTCGAGGCCGGGGGCCGATGATCGTGTCGTTCGCGATCGAGGGTGTTGTCCTGTATTCGGAAGATCTGGACCGAGCGAGGGCGTTCTACCGAGACATCCTCGGCTTGCCGCTTCTCCTCGACGAGGGCCACGTCATCCATTTCGACGCGGGGACGGTCCGGCTCGCGATCCATCGTTGCCCGCCGGGGGAGCGCCGTGGACCGGCCGAGGGCTTCCTTGTGATGGGCGTCAAGGACCTCGGGATCGCTTACGACGAGCTGCGCCGCCGTGGGGCCGAGTTCCTGGGACCTCCGTCGAGCCGACCGTACGGTCGGGTGGCTTACCTGCACGATCCGGAAGGCCATGAGATTGGGCTGCTCGAGGAGCCGCGGAAGGGCACCGACGGCTACCGAAGTGTGGCGCCCCTGGTCGATCGATTCGAACGCGTAATCCAGGCGCTCGGCCTCTGACGGAGGCGGTTCGCAAGGCCTTTAGCGTCGGCTTCCATCCTGGCGATCCATGGCGCAGACCGCCGTCGTCCTCCTGTCCGGAGGGATGGACTCGGCCACCGCCCTCGCGATGACGATCAAAGAGGGTTTCGGGGTCATCGGCCTCACCTTCGACTACGGCCAGCGCCACCGAAAGGAAATCGAGGCCGCGAAGCGCCTCGCCAAGCATTTTCGTGTGGCGGACCACCGGATTGTCTCGATCGACCTCATCACGATCGGAGGCTCCGCCCTGACGGACCGCCGAATCCCGGTCCCCGAGCGGCGTCGGCTCTCGGAAATGGGGGTGGGCATTCCGACTACCTACGTCCCCGCCCGCAACACGATCCTGCTGTCCTACGCGCTCGGGCTCGCCGAGGCCACCGGGGCGAAGGCGATCGTCATCGCGGCGAATGCGGTCGACTTCTCAGGGTACGTCGATTGCCGCCCCGAATACTATGCGGCCTTCCGGGAGGTCGCCCGACTCGGTACGAAACGAGGCGTCGAAGGCGACATCATCGAGATTCGGACGCCGCTCATCCGGATGTCGAAGGCCGAGATCGTCCGCAAGGGTGAGGAGCTGCGAGTCCCGTGGGAGCTCACCTGGTCGTGCTACCATGGGCGGTCGAAGGCCTGCGGCGTGTGCGATTCCTGCCAGCTCCGGCTCAAGGGATTCCGTGAGGCCGGCCTCCTGGATCCGTTGCCGTACGCCTCGCCCAGCAGGCGCCCCGCGAACCCTTAATACGCCACGTGCACATCGGAACCACCATGGAGGCCCAGGCGGCCGTCGCCCCGCGCAAGGGGAAGGAATTCCTCTTGAGCGAGCTGTACGTCTCCGTCCAAGGCGAGAGCTCGCTCGTCGGCCTGCCGACCGTCTTCGTGCGGCTCTACACCTGCAACCTCCGCTGCCGCTGGTGCGACTCGATGCATGCGGTCGAAGGCGGGGACTTCACGCGGGTCGGCGTCGAGGACGCGGCGAAACGGATCCTGGACCTCGCCCGCGGCACGGATTCCCCCGCCGAAATCCGAAACATCTGCTGGACCGGTGGGGAGCCGTTGCTTCAGGGAGAATCGATTGCCCGCGCGATCCGCCGCCTTCCCGAGCATTTCGTCCACTCGATCGAGACGGACGGAGAGATCGACGTGGCGGCGTTCGATGCGCTCGTCCCAGAGGCGCGTTCGTCGGGCCGAGTCCGTTACGTGATGGACGTGAAGTGCCCGGGCTCCGGAATGGTTGCGAGCCGTGCGTATCGGAACCTCGAGCGGCTGCGCGCGCACGACGAGGTGAAGTTCGTCCTCCTGGACCGCGCGGATTACGAGTTCGCGAAGGGCGTACTCTCGAAGGTCGACACGAAGTCCCAGACCATCCTATTCTCTCCGGCAACGCCGGCGCACAAGGTCCACCGCGGCCTTGACGCGGGACAGCTCGCGTCGTGGATCATTGAAGAGCGGCTGCCGGTCCGGCTCCAGCTCCAGATGCACAAGCTGATCTGGCCCGGGCGGGACCGGGGCATCTAGGCGGAAGAACCTTCATCTTCCGCTGCCGTTGCCGCGGCGTGCGATACGAAGAAATCGAGCACACGGCCGACGTCGGGATTCGCGCCTACGGACATTCGCTCAATGAACTGTTCGCGAACGCGGCCGAAGGGATGTTCAGCTTGATCGCCGACCTCAAGACCGTGCGAGCCGTCGGGGAGGTCCAAGTGCGCGTGACCGCAGGCGACGCGCCGACCCTGCTCCTCCGCTGGCTCTCGGATCTCCTGTACGTCCACGAAACGCAGCATTTCCTCTTCTGTTCGTTCGATCCGAAAGTCCGCGGAACCTCGTTGGACGGCGTCGCTCAGGGCGAGGCGATCGACAAGAAACGACACGAGCTCAAGCTCGCCATCAAGGCGGTCACCCGGCACAAGCTCACCGTCGACCCGCACAAGGGC
>VBMG01000218.1 GCA_005878485.1 Methanobacteriota archaeon
CGCGGCTCAGAAGGTCACCCTGTACAAGATCGTCGCCGGCGTGCAGACCGCCCTATCCTCGACGCTTTCCATTCCGATGTCAGCTCAGACGACATACGATGTGAAAGTCCTTGGACGGACCAACTACTTTGAGATCTGGTGGCAGGGCCTGCTGAAATGGAGCGGGACCGACGCGTCACCTCCCGCCAATCCGATTAAGGGGAGTATCGAGTTCTCCGAGGTCGCGAGCGGCTGCAGTCTGACCGTGGACAATGTGCGACTCCGAGACCCGAATCGCACGTCGGGCAACTACACCTCCATCAAGCGAGGGGCATCGAGCGGCAACGTCGCCACCCAGCTGAGGTTCATGGGCACAGCGGATGCGTACGACGCGACGGACCTCTGGATCAACTCATCCTCAGACAACAACACGTGGGGCGGGTGGCATCTGGTAAAGACGATGGCGGCCCCGGGCTTCTACTACCCGATACCAGACATCGACCACAAACGATACTACCAGGTCCGCGCCGTTTTGCGGACCGGGGTTGACGGGACCCCTTCGGTCCAGGAGATCGACGTCTCCGAGAATCCTCCGCCGACCGGCATCGCCGCGACGACGAACACGGGCCACGAACCATGGTATCTCTACGTCGGTGGTGACGTCAACGCTGTCTCCGGAGACCTCGTGCTCTCCTCCACGGACCTGACCATCAAGGCGAAAGGGTTCCCGATCGGGATCGTTCGGACATACAATTCCCTCCTCGCGGGAACCGCCGGACCGTTCGGCCTCGGGACGATTGGTGAAGAACCCGGACGGCACGTACACGCTGTGCCAGCCCGACGGCTCCCGGATGAACTTCGACGGAACGGGAAAACTCACGACGATCGTCGACCGGAGTGGCAACCATCTCACGCTCACGTACACGAGCGGGAACCCGACGCAGGTCGCCGATGATTCCGGCCTCTCTCTCAGCCTGACCTACGACGCCGGCAACCGGGTCAAGACCGTCACGGACCCGATGGGCCGGAAGGTCACCTACACGTACGACGGCTCCGGGCGCCTCATCCAGATCGCGGACCCGATGGGCTTCACGGAAAACAATTCCTATGATGCCTCGAACCGGCTCCTCCAGCGAGTCGACCCCGCCGGTCACGTGGACCGGTTCGTCTACGACGCCGGCGGGCGCGTCAACGAGACCTGGCTCGGCGAATGGAACTTCGTCTCCGGAAGCAGCCGATGGCAGCTGCGGGAGTACCGGATCGTGTACGTCAGCGGCACCCAAACGACCGCGACGAACGCGGCGGGGGCCGTAACGACGGCCACGTTCAACAGCCAGGGGAACCCCACGAGCATCGTCGGCCCAAGCGTCGGATGCGGTTTGTGCCGCGGAGGGAACTCGACAACATACACCTGGGACGGCGAATCCAACGCCCTGACTATTGCCGATGGCCGCGGCGATACGACCTCGCGGTCGTACGATTGGATGGGGGACGTTCTATCCACGCGGGATCCCGGAGGGAACACGACCGTCCAGACGTTTGCGAATGCCCAGAACGCGACCGCGTTCATCACACTGTTGGCGAGCACGACGAACCCGAGGGGCTACACGACGCGGTACACCTACACGGCGAATGGGAACTTCTACGCTACCGCGGGGCCCGGCGGCAACACCTCCTACCGATTCTACGACTCTGCCGGCTCCCTCACCCGCTTCCAAGACTTCCGCGGTAACTCGGTGACGTACGGGTACGACGCCCATGAGCTCCTCGTGAACTCGACAGACGTCGGCGGGAACAGGACCCTGTACCAGAATGATCCAATCGGCCGTCTGTGGAACACGACGACACCCGGTGGGAACACGACGCGCCAGGTGTACGACCCCGACGGCCGTGTCACGTCCCTCGCGGATCCACTCGGGAACACGATGACCTCCACGTTCGACAAGCGCGGGGACCTCCTCACCCGGAAGGACGCGAACCTCCTCATCACCCGATACACGTACAACCTGACATTCGGAGGCGTCCAGCAGGTCGTCGACCCGGGCGGGAACGTCACGAAGTCCGTTTACGACAACCTGGGCGAGCAGATCCAATCGATCGACGCGAACGGCCATGTGACGAAGTACGGCTTCGACAATTTCGGTCGCCTGATCAACACGACGACCCCACTGGGCCACGTGACCCGGTTCGTGTACGATGCGGCCGGGAACGAGGCCGTCGAAATCAAGGCCAACGGGACGCGAATCAACTACAGGTACGACGCGTCGAACCGCCTCTTCAAGACGACCTATCCGAACGAGCAGGCCGTCACCCAGACGTACGACAAGGACGGGAACGTCGTCGAGAAGAAGGGCTTCACGCTCGACGAGATCTTCGCGTACGACGCCCTCGATCGGGTAATGGCGACGAAGCAGGTCTTCCTCGACGTCTCCCTGACCGTATACCACAACTACACGTATGATTCGAACGGCAACCGGCTCACGATGGACGGGTACGGCGGAGGGTCGTACGTTTGGAACAAGAACAACCGGATTTTTAGCCAGATAGACAGCGCGGGCAGCCGATGGACGTACGCGTACGGTAAGGACGGGCAGCTGCTCAAGGAAATCTACCCGAACGGGGGCTACGTGACGCAGGCGTACGACGCCGTCGGCCGGACGACCAAGGAGCTCACCTACCAAGCGGCGGGCAGCCTGTTCGAGTCGGCGACCTATACGTATGACAAGGTCGGGAACCGGCTGACCGACACGGACTTCGTGACGTCCCAACAGACGGCGTGGAGCCAAGGGGATTGCTGCACGATCGACACCTCCGGCCTCACGGTGTCGGGGCTCAGTCCGTCGCCCCAGAGCCTCACCGTGTCCGTCGCGCCAACCCTGATACTCGACGCGACGCAGTACACGCCTCCGTGCCCTGTGGCGAACGTTGCGTGGTATTACATTCTGAATGGCGTCAGGACACAAATCGCGACCGGAGGCCAACTGGCCGGCGACGCCCACGCCTGCTACAAGAAAGTCACTCCCGCCGAGAGCGCGACCGTGTCGCTGAAGAACGGGGACGTCCTGCAAGGCGAGGTGACCTACGAGAACGATACAATCGTCGCGACGACGCCAACCGCCCTGACCATCTGGTTCGAGTCGTCCCAGGCGCCGACAACGTATTCCTACGACCGGAATTACCGGCTCCGCAGCGTGACCTTCTCGTCCGGGACGACGGCCGCATACACATACGACGCCGTCGGCAATCGGCTCACGTCCACTGTTTCGACCACCATGCTCATCTCTAGCTCGTGCAGCGGGTGCAGCAGCACGCCCGACGTGATTCTGCCGACGCTGTTACCCTCTCCGCAGAGCAAGACGATCACCGTCCAGGGATCTGGCATCCTCTTCGACGACGCGGACTACCCGACCAACTGTCCGACGGTGACCATCGCCTACGATTACGTCCTCAATTACGCCACGACTCAGGTCGGAACGCAGACGGTCACCCTCCTCCCGAACAGCCGGTACCTCTCGTGCCGCGCCTCTTTCACCGGGACTTACTCGAGTCCTTCGCCGGTCGCGTTGCACTCGGGCGACCGACTATCAGGCAGCGTCGTCATGGATCCGGGCGGATCTTCTGCGTACGTCACGGGAGGCGGCACCTCTGTGAACGCGGGGACCTTCACCGTCGCTCCCTACGTCGTCATGCAATACGGCCCCGACGGCCTTCGTTCGAGCGAGCTTGTGAACCAGGGCTCGACCACCCAGCACTTTGGCTACGACCTCGTGGGTATTGGAGGCGGGCCGCAGCGTGTCGCGGATTTCAGCGGCATGGCTCTCACAACGACGTACTTCTACGGCCTCGGTTCCGCCCGGCCTCTGGACATGATCGTAGGCGGCACATCGTACACCTACCACCGCGACGCCTTCCGCAGCATCACGACCCTGACGGACCCGTCGAACAACGTCGCGGCGAGCTACCGATACGACGCCTTCGGGAATCAGCTCCAGTCCCAGGACACGGTCGGCAATCCGAATCGCTGGGACGCCTTGGAGTGGGATACCACCACGGGGCTGATCCACGATGGGTCGCGTTTCTACGATCCCGTCACGGGCCGGCACCTAACGCCGGACTCCACCATGGGCGATCCGTACGGCTTCACGAACCTCAACGACGCCGAGGCGTTCCTTCGGACAATCGCGCCGGCGCCTCCGCCTCCTGCGCCACCGTCCTCGTCCGGCGACACGGCGGGCGGGAG
>VBMG01000210.1 GCA_005878485.1 Methanobacteriota archaeon
AGAAGTGGGGTGGAAAATCAGAAATGAGGTGATCTGGCACAAGCCAAAACAGGTCCGCAGCGTGACCCAGGACCGACTTACGTCTGCGCACGAGCTGCTCTTTCACTTTGTGAAAAGCAAAGACGCATACTACAACATGGATGCGATTAGAAGACCCTCATCGCCACCGATTTTGAGGAAGAATGGGGTCGTGAAGACTCCGAGCGGCAGCGTGCCGACAGATGTCTGGACCATCCAAAACGAGGACTCCGTCTATCCTCAGAGTCCCTATGCCGTGTTTCCCGAGGCATTGGTTGAGCTGCCCATCCGAGCGACATGCCCGCGAGGCGGAACAGTGCTCGATCCCTTTGTCGGGAGCGGCACGACGGCAGTGGTCGCACTGAGACTCGGGAGGAAAGCCATCGGGATCGACGCCTCGGCTGATTGCCTCGAGTTCACCAAGAAACGAATTCTGGAGGTCAGCGGGCAGTCCGGAACTCCTCGACGAGGCCGTTGAATTATGCAATAAAGGTGAGCCATGGGCGCATGCGCTGAGTGCGGAGCAGAAACACGGTTCGAATGGGTCCGGCCGGCTGCATGGAAGCATAAGATCGAGGAGGTCTCGCCCCATGACCTCATCTGCCTACGGTGTTACAAGCGCCTCCACTGGTCGTAAGGCCAATGGCGTGAACAATCCCATAATCCAGCGCCTACCGAGACGAGGATTCCGAAGAGGAGCAGGAGGACGTACCACCCGGGATTCTGGGAGAGTCCCGCACTGCCGGTTAGAAGGGGTGATAGCAGGACGTAGGCCGAAAGACCGATCATGAGTATGCCAGTGACAAGGAGCCCCCAGGCCATCAGGACGTCGCCCGGCGCCCGCAGCAGAATCCCCAGGGCGACAAGCGACAGGGCCAGGACTCCGCCGGCGAGGAACACCGCGGCCTCGGGCGGTCCATGCAAGATCGACCAGACAAGGCCATAGCCGAGAGGGAAGACGAGGAATGCGATCGCTACCGATGCCAGCCCAACCCGCGCTCTCCGAGTCAGACCTTGCTTGGGTGGGGACGATGGCGAATGAATCACGACGAGTGCGCGGTACGCCCGCACCACCGCTTAAAACGCTAGGAACGCCGCGAGAATGTCCGAGGCAGGCGAACCACTGCGACCCTCTCGGCTAACGAATCCCTCCGGGTCCGCTATCCCTCCATGAGAGGACGTCAGAGAGCTTCTTGTCTGACAGTTTTCAGAGGAGAGCGGCGGTGTAGACCGAGCAGAACTTGACTCAGGTCGTCCCGTCCCAGCACGAGTAGGACCAAACGGTCCTTCTCACCTTCCCCTTTTTCCAGAGCGGTTCAGTCCGGACGGACCCATATTCAGGGAGAAGTGGACTGGAATTCGGGACCAAGAACTAGCGACCTCGGCTCCAGTCCCTTCATGTTGGAGCCTCGTGGCCTCGGCCTTTTCTCCATAGTTCGAACCGATTCTGCTCCAATGAGTCCTGTCCCGGCCCTCTATCGGTTCGTTTCGGCGACATGCTCCGCCCTCCGGCGCTTCGAGACGGACCACCAGCTGTAAAGCGTGGCCAATCCAAGAACCGCGTTGCCAGAAATGACGAGGACGACCCATGCGCCAGTGAACGGTCCGAAATTCACGAAAAGGGTCGTGTCAAATATGATAGCCGCAGTCACGGCGGCCGCGAATAGTACGTTAAGACCGCCGGCGAGCAACCGGGCAGTTCGATAAGACGACCCCGCTTGGAATCTCTCGCTTTCGGCATAGCCCTTCCGGCCGACTCGGGGGCGAACGGGCCGCGCAGCCCTCACCACAAAAGCTTAGCCGCGTCGAAGCGATGAAGTTTTCGGGGAAAGTGAGGACCGAGGAAAGGGTAGTCCCTCCGTCGTGGGTTACAGGTGGGTCTGTTGGCCACCACGCAAGCAAGGCGGCGACCGTGATCCTCGCAGGCGCCCTTGCCTTCGGCCTCTTGGCGTTCATCCCACGTCCCCACATCATCCTATCGAACGGGCGATTCAGCCTGTCCGAATGTGACCCTTCCACCTCGAGCCGGGTCGTGAGCGCCACCTTCACGTTGACCAACACGGGCCACGCTGACGGCTTCGTAGACGTCCATCTGAACGTCGACGGCACGTCGGCGTCGATGAACGAATTCGGTGTTCAGGCGGGCGCATCGACCTCGGGGGATCTGACTTCGCCGCTGGCAGATTGCGGGGCTCACACCTACTCGCTCCGCATTTGCGTCCCCCCTATCAGGGGTTATTGTTGAGACGGTTGCATCCTCCGCTTCTCCCGCTGATGCGTGGACCGGGGACGGGATCACCGTTTCGCGGCGAAGGACGGACTCAACTGCTGACCGTGGAATGACGATTTCAACTCACCGAGTTTCGGCAACCCTGATTTCTATCTGTCATGGGAATGGACGACTGCACGAAGAGCACGCGGTCGCACGTAGAGGCATCCGTTGACCGCAGCCGA
This sequence comes from Methanobacteriota archaeon, assembly GCA_005878485.1. GTDB lineage: Archaea > Thermoplasmatota > Thermoplasmata > RBG-16-68-12 > RBG-16-68-12 > RBG-16-68-12. Next base: position 2,473 of record VBMG01000210.1, read on the forward strand.
AGCAAGTTTGAGCTTTCGCATGAACCTCCGATTCGAACTCGAGATTGCCGCCACGGCCGCAAATCCGGCTGGGGTCACCGGCCAGCCAGACGATTGGAACGCGATCGCTCCATCATAGAAGTTGAAAGAGCAACCCTGCCAATCCGAGGATGAAGAACGCGATGAAACCAGCGACGTAATTCTTCTTCTCACCGTGGCTATCCTTTTGAAGGGGATGTAGGAGGGATAGGTTTCATGCCGAAACCCTGTTCCCTTGGCCGGCAACCCGGTTCCACGGAACCATCACCCGTTCTTGGCGCGGTCGATTCCTCCCGAAGTCCAAGGCCGGGAGAGGAAATTCCTGTACACAATAGACAGGACAGTCTCAATCGTGACAAGAGCGAAGATCGCCAGATCGTGGTGGCCGGCTCCAAGTGGAAGAAGGAACCACACCAAGTAGCCCGCGGTGGCTCCGAGCACTGCGATTGCGAATACGTGCCTCCTCGCCCGGATCCTCTCTGCGCCCACAGGGCCACGGCCCTTGTACGGAGCAATGCAAGTTGTCTCCGTGAGAAACGCACCGCCCGAAGTGTATAG
>VBMG01000211.1 GCA_005878485.1 Methanobacteriota archaeon
CAAAGAAATCCCGAAGATCCAGTGGGTCACCCACGGGGTGCAGACCCATCTCCTGATGCCCGATGGGACGGAGTCGCGCGGCCTGTCCGAGCCCCTCGTCGCCTCCCTCAAGGTGGACGACGTGGTCCAGTTCGAGCGCGTCGGTTTCGCGCGGATTGACCGCGTGAGCCGTTCCGAGGTGCGGGCGTACTTCGCGCATCGCTGAGCGCGTCGGTCTGCCTTAGGCAGAAAGCTGGACTTCGCGGCCCTTGCGAATACTCTCCCTTGCCGCGAGGGCGATTCGTAGAGCATCCCGGTCGGCCTCCGGGCTCAAGAGCTTCGGGTCGGCTTTCTTGAGCAGCGTCCGGACAAAATGGCGGCACTCCTCCGCATACGGATCGTGCCCGCGAACGGGAACGTTCTCGGGTCCGCGTTCGGTGTACCGGACCGACTGTGTCTTGGGGATTCGCCCGCCTGTGAACTGGGTCACGTGGTCGAAGACGCCGGCTTCACATTGCACTCGCAGCGCCGTCGTGAACGGAAATCCCGGCGGCATCATCGTAGATCCCTCGATGAAGGCTGTCCCGCCGCGATAGCCCACAGCGACCAGCGCGTGCTCCGTTACGCCACTTGAGCCCGATAGGCCCTGCGCCACGACCGACTGCGGCCGGCCGAGGATCCAATTCGCGACGCCCAAATCATGGATTGAGAACTCGACGATTGGTTCGCCGTAGACCCGGAACGGCCGAGGTCGTTTCGGCGACCAGTAAGGCCGAGAGAGGCGTCGCGCCACAACGACCCGTGGCTTGCCGAGTTTCCCGGACGTGGCCTCGTCGTGAGCCCGCTGATAATCGGCCACGAACCGCATGAGCTGAGCCACCATGAAGATCCGACGGTTCGCCCGCGCCGCGTCGATCATGGCGTCCGCATCGGGAAGCGTGAGGGCGATCGGGGTCTCGCAGAAGACGTGCTTCCCGCGCCCCAGCGCCGCAACGACAAACTTTCGATGAAGGTCACTCGGGACTGTCACGTCGATCGCGTCGATTGAGTCGTCCCTCAGGATCTTCTGCGGGTCCGTAAACCAAGGCGCGTTGACCCGCTCCGCGAGTGCGCGGGCTTTTGTTGCGGAACGACTCACGATTGCCGCGATTTCTACGTGTTCCTTCTTTCCGAGTCGAGCGTACGCGCCCGCATGGGTCGCCCCCATTTCGCCTGCGCCGAGAATGGCGAGTCTCATATCCCGCGCCTACGCAGACGAAGGCCGAGAGGCCATAAAGGACGATGGTCGGGTGGCCGAAGGTGCAGCTCGGCTGAGTGGACTTTCACTTTCACACATCTCTCTCCCTGGAGTGTTGATACTGCTCCGCGTTATGCTCAGTTGGGCATAATCCATGATCAGCGGAAGGTCCGTGAAGCGGGCGCGGCAACAACGACCCAGCTCTCGGGAAGGATTCATCGTGACCTGGGACGTGGACAGCCGAGACGCTGCCCAGTGCGCGAGGGTTCGTCGTTTCATCTTCGGCTACACGCTCAACGGCGGCGAGAAGCGGTACCGATATCCGGGATTTGCAACGCGGGATGGGGTCCGATATCTCGGGCAATCCGTGCTCTTCGTTCCGATAGATCTGCTCTCAGATCTGCGTGAATTCCTCTGTTCACAAAGAGTCGACCACGTCGTCACGACGGCGTGGCTCGGTTCGGTCATGCTCAGTTGAGCATAACTGATCGAAGCATCTGTCAATCGAGAATGGAGTCCTCTTTGTGCCCAGTTGGGCATAATCACCGCTCGGCCAATATTCGAGAGCCGCACATATGCCCAGTTGAGCATAATCGGTGCGCTTTTCTATACTTCCGTCTTCTCGGCTCCCATGGCCCGTTTCGCGAAGCGCGTCCTCTCGATCGAGCCCTCTCCCACGGTCCGCATCAGCGACCTCATCGCGGAGTCCCAGGGCCAGGGGAAGAAGATTCTCTCCCTGGCCATCGGCGAGCCGGACTTCCCGACGCCCGCACACATCATCGAAGCGGCGAAGAAGGCGCTCGACGACGGCTTCACGAAGTACACTGCCGCCCCCGGAATCCGCGAACTGCGGGAGGCGATCGCGGAGAAGTCGCAGAAGGAGAATGGGATTCCCGCGAAGCCGGAGAACGTGATCGTCGCGCCGACGAAGCACACGCTCTTCATGACGTTCATGGCCCTCCTCGACTCCGGTGACGAAGCGCTCGTCCCGGATCCCGGCTGGGTCTCCTACGCCCCGATGGTGACTCTCGCGGGTGCAAAGCCCGTGCCGATCCGTGCGGCAGACGAGGACGGATTCGTCCCGTCGACGGAGACGGTCGCAGAGGCGATCACCCTGCGGACCCGGTTGATCGTCCTCAACTCGCCGTCGAATCCCGCTGGCTCGGTGTATACGCGGTCCGAAATGCGCGGCCTCGCGGACCTCGCGGCGGACCACGACCTCACGGTTGTGAGCGACGAGATCTACGAGAAGATCCTGTACGAGGGCGAGCACGTCTCGCCGGCGTCCCTGGAAGGCATGTTCGACCGCACGATCACCGTGAATGGCTTCTCGAAGACGTACGC
>VBMG01000212.1 GCA_005878485.1 Methanobacteriota archaeon
CAGACCGTCGTCGAGCCCACCCCGTCGCGGAGGTCGATCAGGTCGATCCGCACGTACGTCGTCGTGTTGAGCTCGAGTCCGGAGGCGGCGAAGGTGGAGTTCATCGCGAGCAAGGCGTCGGACGCGCTGGTCCCCATGTTCCGGACCGTGAGTCGGATTCTCGCTCCCGAGGCGAACGTGTGGTCCATCGCGGGGAACGCGAACGTGAAAGGCTGGTAGTCGTTGAACCCGTTCGTGGCGACTCGCGCCTGGACGTACGCCACCGGCGTCAGCGTGACCCCGTTCCAATCGGCGAGGGTCAGGTTGATGTCCAGGTTCTTGACATCGTGGTTCGCGGAATCGAGATACAACGTCGCGTTGACCGCCGTCGACCGGAATGCACGTGTCAGGACCGGGTCCAAGTCGAAGTCGTGTGTCGTCCCGTCCTTCTTCAGCGTCTCGTTGAATTGAGATGCGACACCGCCCGTTGGCTTCGGGGCGGCCAGGCGCTCTGAGGGCCCGATCCGGGTCGGATTCAGGAACACTTCTTTCAACTGCCTGCCGACGTAGACCGAAGCCTGCGCCGGAAGACCCGTCTGCAACGCCCCGGTTCGGTTCGTGTAGACGAGCGTGAGGGACTTCGTGAGGAGGACGCCCGGCTCCGTCCCGACGTTCACTCGAGCCGATATGTCGAAGGATCGAGGCCCGTTTCCGACGTTCGGAAACGTGAAAGACGGCCATGAGGTCGTCGCGCCGACAGTCGCCGCCGTGTCGGACAGGTACGTCAAACCCGGGAGTTGGGTGTCGTTGACCCAGGCTTTGACCGCTGTCCAGCTCCCGGTGTTGTTGAGGTCGACGTGGAAGGTGACCGTGGCACCGGGCTGGGCCTCGGGCGTCGCAGCTCGAATTGCCACACTTAGGTTCGAGTCGGTCTCCTGCCCGTACGTCACGAAGTACATGTCGGTCGGCGTCGCCGGGTTCACCCAGCCGCCGCCGAAGTTCAGGTTGATTTTCGCTTGGCCTCCGGCGTAGGTGTCCGCGTTGCTGTGGTGCCATTCGTACCCGTTCGACGCGAAGCTCGCGGACGTCGCGACGATCCAGTATGGCGTGCCGACGGTCAGGTTGGGCTGGGACGCCGTGAACGGCACGGCGTAGTTCCCCAGGTTCGTGTTCCCGATGACCAGGTTTTTTGTGGCCAGTGCGACGGTCGACGGCACGCCGCCTGCGTCGGGCCGAATCGTGACGCTGAGAGCGTCCGTGATGTCCCCGGTGTTTCGCAGCCGGAGCGTGAGGTTAGCGAGGCGGTAGGACCCCGTCGCGACGAACGATTGTGCGACACTTTCGCTCGAGGAGACGGTGATGTGGCTGGTGCCGCTGATGACAGTGTTCGATTCGAACGGCCGCTCCCCGAACGCCGCGGCGGGCACGGCGAGGAACGGGGCCAGGACTGCACCTAGCAGGAGGAGAATGAACACGCCCACTAGGGGTGAGGTGGGCTGGCGACCGCTCACTCTGGCACCTCAGACCCTTGAGCGTGCCCGGATGAGGGTATGACCCCAGCGGCTTGGTTATCCACCCTGATTCTTTTCGCGACCGATCGGCGTCGTCGGCATCGTGCAAGGGGTCGGGGAGGGCGCAACTTTTAGCCCGAGGCTCCCTTCAAGCCCGAGGCACATGGACGCCCTCGGACTCGATCCGCCCATTCTGGATGCCGTTCGGGCGCTCGGGATCGAGGAATTCACGGAACCGCAGGTCCGGGCGATCCCGCGGATCCTCGCGGGGGCGAACGTCCTCCTCGTCGCGCCCACGGGCATCGGAAAGACGGAGGCGGCCCTCCTGCCGATCCTCCAGCACATCCTCCGCGAGAAGCCGGCTCCGACGAGCTGCCTCTACATCACGCCCTTGCGGGCGCTCAACCGGGACATGCTGCGGCGGATGACGTTCTTCGCGGAGCGACTCGGCGTGCGCGTCGCGGTCCGCCACGGCGACACGACCCCTCAGGAACGGGCCGCGATCACGCGCCACCCGCCGGACATCCTGATCACAACCCCGGAGACGTTCCAGATCCTCTTCACGGGACGGAAGCTGCGGGAGCATCTCCGGTCG
>VBMG01000006.1 GCA_005878485.1 Methanobacteriota archaeon
GAAGCCGCCGTTCGCGGAGGCGCGATTCAACGAGCTGAAGACGGAGCTCACGGGCCTCCTTCGGGGCGTCGGGTACAAGGTCGACAAGGTCCCGTTCATCCCGATCAGCTCGTACAAGGGCGAGAATATCACGAAACCGTCGACCAAGATGGCGTGGTACAAAGGCCCTGCCCTCGTGCCCGCTCTGAACGACCTTACCGTGCCGCCGAAGCCGACGAATCTCCCGCTGCGACTCCCGGTCCAGGACGTCTACTCGATCACGGGCGCGGGGACCGTGCCGGTCGGCCGCGTCGAGACCGGAGTCCTCAAGGTCGGGATGAAGGTCCACTTCCAGCCCGCGGACAAGATCGGCGAGATCAAGTCGATCGAGATGCACCACGAGCAGATCCCGCAGGCGGAGCCCGGGGACAACGTCGGCTTCAACGTCCGCGGGGTCGACAAGAAGGACCTGCGCCGCGGCGACGTCGCGGGCCCGACGGACCACCCGCCGACGGTCGCGAAGTCCTTCACGGCGCAGATCATCGTGCTGAATCATCCGAGCGTCATCACGGCCGGGTACACGCCGGTCTTCCACGCCCACACGGCCCAGGTCGCGTGCACCTTCGAGGAGATCATCGCGGCCCTCGACCCGAAGACGGGCGCGCCGAAGCCGGAGAAGCCCGACTTCCTCAAGACCGGCGACGCGGCCCGCGTCAAGATCCGACCGTCGAAGCCCCTCGTGATCGAGGCCTTCAAGCAGTTCCCGCAGATGGGACGCTTCGCGATCCGCGACATGGGGCAGACGGTCGCTGCGGGTCAGGTCATCGACGTCGAGAAGCGGTGACCGATATCCTTTCCTTTTTTTCGACTTGGTGACGCATGCCGCAAAAGGCCCGGATCTCCTTGAGCGGCACCGACCCGAAAAAAGTCGACAACGTGTGTCAACAGATCAAGCTCATCTCGGAGCGGACCGGCGTCGCGATGGCGGGACCGATCCCCCTCCCGACGAAGCGGCTCGTCGTGCCCGTGCGGAAATCGCCGGACGGCGAAGGGAGTGAGACGTGGGACCGCTGGGAGATGCGGATTCACAAGCGGCTCATCGACCTCGACGCGGATGAGCGCGCGTTGCGCCAGCTCATGCGGATCCAAGTGCCGGACGGCGTCAACATCGAAATCGTCTTGCGGTCGTGAAAAGCGGGGCTACGTTCCATCGCGGCGTACCCGCGAAACGTTGATGCGGACCCGGGCCATCTCAGCCTCGTGAAGGATTCGTCCCGGTTCATCCTCGCCTGTTTTGCGGGAATCGCGATTGTCCTCGGCGCAACGCTATACCTCCCCGCGATCCGGACGGGCCAGGCGCCTGTGGTGGTGACCGGCGAGGCGACGTTTCCGGATTACAGCGCAGGCGCCCCGCCGGGGCAGACCGCGGCGAATGAAGTGGGGATCTTTCTGACACTCGGAACCAGAAATCCCTGGATCCAAGGCCAGAGGCAGGAACTGGTCCCAAGCGTCGCGGCGACCCCTGGGCCCGGCGTGGCCTCCGTCGAGATCACGACGTTGAAGATTTACCTCGAGCGCCCCGCCGCCCCGAATCCCACGATTGTGACCGGAGATTTGGTCCTCCTGGTTCCCGCGGGAGCAAACCGTTGGGTTTCGATGGACGGCCCCGTGGTCATCTACCCCAACCAGGATGTGTCGGGGGACGACTTCTTCCTCGGCTTCGCCTTGAGCTTGAACGTGTGGTACGGGAACGGGCAATCCTACGGGTACGGTGGGTGGGAACCAGGCGTCCGAATCGGTTCCCCCGACATCGTCCCGGACTTCACGTTGGTTGGCTTGCTCCTGATGGCCGTGGGCATCGGAGGAGGAGTCCTCCTGGCGACTATGTGGGCAGCTGATCGACGGGGAATTCGGATCGGACAGTAGGTGCGGTCCGAATCGCTTCACAGATCGCGACGATGCCGATTCCTCGACCTCGTAGGCTGCAAGACCATCCCGCGCTCGTGACCCTACCGCGGCCCGAAGTACGACCGCTGAATCGCCAGAAGTGCGAGGACATCCGCCGCGAAGAGGACGAACCCCGCGGCCACCGCATCGGCCCCGAGCGGCGCGAGAATCAGGACAATCGGTCCGAATCCGACGACGGAAGCGAAGCCAACGGGCCATGCCCACAGCTGACGCCGCAGGATCCCCAGGCCCGTTGCGAAGGCGACGATCGAGGCGTACCCGCTGAGGAACGGATGGCCGTTCATGAGGTCGAGGTGAGCCCAGAGGATCGCGGCGAGGACGGAGACGATCCATGCTGTGGCCGGGAGGATCGGCGTCCACGGGCCGCGCTCCGCCGCGGCCGTGAGGACCGCGAGAATCGCCGCGACGAGCCCCGCGAGCGGAATGACCCACCAGGATGCGCCGGCCAGCCTTCCGAATCCCGCGGCGCCCGCGAGGAGCGCGACGCCGCCTGCGAGAAGGCTCAGCCCGATGAACCATCGGAGGGATTGCTCGGCGCGCGGAGTCATGCCCCGTCATCCGCCGAATCGGAGATAAGGGTTGAGCCGAGGCGCGAAGCCCCACAGCACCCCTCGCACGCCCGACGGACCCCTTCGTAGATCTCCCGTGGTGTCCGACGGAGAGTTTTATAGGCAACGATGAATATAAATGTCCCTTCAACGAGGTTCCCTCCGGCTACACGGCTGTCGCCATCGCCGCGGGAGCCACGCGGAAAGCTTCATCTGTGTCGCGACGCTGTGCGCGCGTCGGGCCGGTAGATCAGCGGAAGATCGCCTGCTTTGCAAGCAGGAAGTCCTGGGTTCAAATCCCAGCCGGTCCACTCGAAAATCCCGAGAACGGGCGGGCTATACGCCGGCGTACAAACGGTCCGCGAGCTCGTGCGGTAAGTCCGCCTTCCGGATCTGAGCCGCGACCGCCTCGACGTCGTACGGCACGCGGCGCACCTCGAACGTCCGCGCGCCGAGATCGAGGAGGCCCCAGGCGGCCTTCGGGTCCCCGTCCCGCGGCTGGCCGACGGACCCGGGGTTCACGAGCAAGCCCGACCGGAACGGGAAGGCCATCGGGAGATGCGTGTGCCCCAAGATGACGAACGGCGCGCCCGCCACTCGGACGACCGACTCGTCCGCGGTCCACGGGAAGACGTACTCGTCATCGTTCCGCGGGCTCCCATGGTACATCGCGACGAGGCCTTCCGGCATCGTCCCACGGGTGCGGTCTTCGAGGTCCTTCAGGTATCCGACGCTCGCGGGCGTCAGGTGGATCCGCGTCCATCGCACCGCCGCGGCGGCAAGCTCGTTGAACCAGGACGTGTCTCCGCCGATCGCACCGCGATCGTGATTCCCGCGGATCGCACGGACCTTCCGATTCCGCAAGATCTCGAGGACCTCGTTCGGCCAGGGGTTGTAGCCGGTCAGGTCGCCGGCGACCCAGATCCCATCCGGCCGGACCCGATCCACGTCGGCGAGGACCGCCTCCAGCGCCGGCAGGTTCGAATGGACGTCCGCGAGGACGGCGAGGCGCATCGCGGGCCAGAGGGGGCTCGGCCTATTTCAGCTTCTCAATACCGCGCGAGGATCGTTCGGCAGGTGGGGCAACGCGAGGCGGCGAGCCACGACATCTGGGTGCGATCGCTCTCGCCGATCGGTTCGCCGACGATGCCGAAGAAGCTTTTCTTGGCGTACCACTGGATGCCGGTTGGCCAGTTCTTCGCGCCTACGAACCCGTCCTCCATCGGTTTCCCGCAATTCGGGCACGCGACCATCGGTTGGCGCAAGACTTCTTCAGACTTAAGGGATGAACCGGAATCCCGTGGAGGCCACGCGGCCCACTCCACTCCCTACGTCGAGATTAACCCTAAACAAGGTTAACAGGGGAACTCAGCCAGTGTACCCGCCCATGGCCCGTAACACCCGATCGGCCCGACGAGCCTCCTGAACGCGGCTGGGAACCCGTTTTCCGTGAATCTACGGTGCGGTGCTGCGGTGCACATCTTTAAGACCTAGGCACCCACTCAGCGGGATGTCCGACCCAGAAAGGGCTTGGACAGTAGGTAGTGAATGGACGAAGACAGAGGCGGCAGACGAGGCGGCGGCGGAGGCTATGACCGAGGCCCGCGTCAAATGTACGACGCGGTATGCTCGGATTGTGGCCAAGCCACCCAGGTCCCGTTCAAACCGGACCCGGCAAGGCCTGTCTACTGCCGAGATTGTTTCGCAAAGCGCCGGCCGCGACGGTTCTAGTCAGGAACGGCAGCAGAGCGTTCGAACCTCTTTCCGTTCGAGCTCCCAACCCGCCGTGCGGCTGGCGCGGAGCTCGTCTTTCTTTCTTCCCTGCAAGCGGCGGCCAAGGACTAACCCTATTTCAGGCGGTCCCGCCGGAACGCTACATCTCGATGCAACTTAACCTTGTTTAAGCGTGACTTGGCCTGCTCCCCTCCCGAAGTGCCGATGCACTCTGAGGCCACTGAATAATTTCGGCCCCTGACCTTCGATTCCCGTCAATCGCGGCTCCGGTGTCCGGGTGCACACCTTTAAGAGCCCGCGGCCCTCTCGTCGGTCTGTCCGATCCACCAAGGAGCGGACAGTAGGTAGTAAATGGACGAAGACAGAGGCGGCAGACGAGGCGGAGGCGGCTACGACCGCGGCCCGCGTCAGATGTTTGATGCGGTGTGCGCGGACTGTGGCCAAGCCACCCAGGTCCCGTTCAAACCGGACCCGGCAAGGCCCGTCTACTGCCGAGATTGTTTCGCAAAGCGCCGGCCGCGACGGTTCTAAATCGATAACGGCAGCGTTCGAACCTTATTCCGTTCGAGCTCCCAACCCGCCGTGCGGCTGGCGCGGAGCTCGTTTTTCCTTATCCCCTCGGGCTGACGCAGTCGTGGATCGATCACGAATCCCAGCAGGTCGATAGCCCCGGAAATCGAATCGAAACTGATGACGAGCACGGGCGCTCGAGCTGACCCGCAATGCATTTACATCGCCTCGTCGTTCGCACCGGGTCATGGGTCCCGTCCGGACAACGATCCTCGCCGGAGCGGTCGCGTTGGGCCTGGGCCTGACCTCCGTTGGCTTCGGCGTCGCCTATCTGGTGATTGCGGCTTACCACCCGTGGCCGGAGTTTCCTTTCGCAGCCTTCTGGGGACATCCCGAGCTAGGTATCCTCTTCGTCGCCGGCGGTTTGCTCGTGTATGGCGAAGGCGTCTGGTCGATTCGATCTTGGCTCGACCGGCGTTCCGGCGCTCCTCATGACATCTCAAAACACGGTACCGGCGACGACCGAGTCTAGGGCTCCGGCGCGGTTCGAATCCCGAGCGGGCCCCGTGTGGAGTCGTGTGGAGCACTGCGTGGGTCCCTCCGCGCCGCGAGTCGTGAACCTTATCGCAGTCGCGCGTCTTTCGGAGCGCCGTGGACCGCATCGAGGTCGCAAAAGGCGTTGAGGCCACGCGCGATTTCGCACTCTTCCTCCGCGACGAGCGGACCCTTGTGATCTCCGACCTCCACCTTGGATTCGAGGGCGCACTCGCCGAGCAGGGCGTCTCGATCCCTCGATTCCAACGAAGAGTCGTCCTCGAACGACTGGGCAAGATGCTCGACCGCGGGAAGGCCGAGAAGGTCGTCATCGCGGGCGACTTCAAACACGAGTTCTCGAAGAACCTCGTGGACGAGTGGGTCGAAGTGAAGCAGGTCCTGCGGTTCCTGAAGGAGCGCGTCACGCCGATCCTGGTCCGGGGGAACCACGACAACTACCTCGCGACGATCCTCGGCGATCTCAACCTGACCCTCCACCCGCGAGCGGACCTCGGCGGCTACACGATCGTCCACGGCCACGAGGAAGTCTCAACGCTTCATCCGATTATCATGGGCCACGAGCACCCCGCGGTGAAGTTGAAAGACGAGCTCGGCGCGGTCGTGAGCGTGCCTGCGTTCCTCGCGACGGACCGGCTCATCGTGCTCCCCGCGTTCAGCCCCCTCGCGCTCGGCGTCGATGTTTCATCCTATCCGTACCTGTCGCCGATTCTGAACCGCACGCCGATCAATGACGCGCGCGTGATCGGCGTGGACGAGAAAGAGGGCTTGCTCGATTTCGGCCACGTCGACGGACTCAAGTCGATGCGCGCGGCGCTGCTGATGAAGTGACCACCGGGCTCAGTCGGGATGTCGAATCTCGAAGTATTCTCCGAGAACGAACATCAAGCCGACGAACCAGGCCAGCATTGGAAACAAGAGCGCGCCGCTTCCGGCTCCCGACGGCGCGAGGGTTACCTAGATCGAGTAGAGCATGAGGATGACCGCGAGAAATCCGAAGAGCAAACCCAGGTGAGCGAAGAACGCCGCGTACTTCAAGTCAGAATCCTCCGGACGGCCCATCGATCAACACGGCAAGAAGCTGCGCATCAATCTTCGAAGGCGTCAACGTTCGCGGCCCGACTCGAATCGTTCCCACATCACGAAGCCTAAGCCGATCGCCCACGTGATGAGCGCCCACGCGAGCGGTCCCTGGTACTCGTTTTGAGAGCTGAGGGCCTGCAGGACTCCGGTGAGGATGAGGATGACCCCGAGGAGTCCGAACATCAAGCCCATGTGTCCAAGTGCCGTCGATTGTTCCATGGAACGGCGTTCCTCCACGAACCTGCGATCCTCTGCGCGGCTTGATGCGCTCCATCTCCGTGTGCGATTTTAAGGCTATCGAGGGAAACCCGATGGTCGTCACTCATCGAGGGACCGGTTCGGACTAGGTTTATCCGTCCTTCGCCGCTCCCCGTCCAACTTCCATGGTGGCCGATATCGAGATTGCTCAGAGCGTGACGATGCGGCCCATCCTCGAAGTCGCATCGGCGATCGGCCTCAATCGGACCGACCTCATCCTCAAGAGCGATTACATCGCGAAGGTCCGTCTGGACGCGATTGACCGGGCGCGGAAGGGCCGCCAAGGCAAGCTCGTGCTGGTAACGGGCACGACCCCGACCCGCTATGGAGAAGGGAAGACCCTCACGACGGTCGGCCTCGGCCAAGCCCTCAATCGGCTCGGCACGAAGGCGATCGTCGCAGTTCGGGAGCCGTCCCTCGGGCCCGTGTTCGGCACGAAAGGTGGAGCCACCGGTGGAGGGCGGTCCCAGGTCCTGCCGATGGAAGAAATCAACCTCCACTTCACGGGGGACATCCACGCGGTCGGCGCCGCGAACAACCTGATCGCGGCCGTCATGGACGCCCACATCTTCCACGGGAACGTGCTCGACATCGATCCGACGCGGGTCCTGTTCCCGCGATGCCTCGACATGAACGACCGCCAGCTCCGGAACATCGTCACGGGCCTCGGTGGCCCGAAGCACGGCGTGCCGCGGGAAGACGGGTTCATCATCACGGCCGCGAGCGAGGTGATGGCGATCCTCTGCCTCGCGGAAGGGATCCACGACCTGAAGGCACGACTCGAGCGAATCATCGTCGCGTTCGATCGTCGGGAGCGGCCCACGAAAGTCGGCGATCTTACTGTCCACGGTGCGGCCGCGATCCTCCTGAAAGACGCGCTTCTGCCGAACCTGGTGCAGACCCTCGAAGGCACCCCCGCGTTCGTTCATGGCGGGCCGTTTGCGAACATCGCGCACGGGCACAGCAGCGTCCTCGCGGACCGCTTGGCCTTGGGTCTCGGGGAGGTCGTCGTGACGGAAGCGGGGTTCGGCGCGGACCTCGGCGGCGAGAAGTTCGTGGACCTCGTATGCCGCCAGAGCGGGCTCCGGGCCGATGCCGCGATCCTCGTCGCGAGCGTGCGGGCGCTGAAACACCACGGAGGCGTGAAGAAGAAAGACCTCCCGGTCGAGAACCTGAAGGCGCTCCAGGCCGGCTTCGCGAACCTCGATGCCCACATCAAGATCCTCCACACCCTCGGCCTCACGCCGGTCGTCGCAGTGAACCGATTCGCGACGGACACGGACAAGGAAGTCGACGGGATCGTGGACCACTGCCAGGACCTCGGGGTGCGTGCGGCATCGCACACGTGTCACAAAGACGGCGGCGCCGGGGGCGAGGAACTCGCGCGGCTCGTCCTCGACGCGACGAAGGCCTCGACCCGAGCGGTCCGATTCGTTTACGAGGATGACGACCGCTTCGAGGAGAAGGTCGCCAAGGTCGCGACCACGATCTACGGCGCCGCGAATGTGAAGTACGACGCGGCGGCGCTGGACGACTTGGAGCGGCTGAAGCAAGCCAACCTCGACGCGCTCCCCATCTGCATCGCGAAGACCCAGCTCAGCCTGAGCGACGACGAGCGCGTCCTCGGCGCCCCGAGAGGTTGGACGCTCGAAGTCCGGGGGATCCGGCCCTCCGCAGGCGCAGGCTTCCTCGTCGTGATTGCGGGCGACATCATGCGTATGCCAGGCCTCGGCGAGGAGCCGGCGGCCTTGAGCATGGACATCGACGACGGCGCGCATATTAAGGGCCTTTTCTGATACCCGCGGGGAGGTTCGCATGGCACTCGACCCCGTCGTGTACGATTGGATCGTGTTTGTGCACATCTTCGGCGTGTTCGTGTTTCTGATCGCCCACGGCGTCTCTTCCGGCGTGGGATTCCGGCTCGCGAAGGAGCGGAACCGCGAACGGGTGTCCGCCCTCCTCGAGTTTTCCCGTTCGTCATATCGGGTGATGATCCTCGGCTTCTGGTGGATCCTGAGCACGGGCTTCGTCCTCGGATACGCTGGCGATTGGTGGACGATGCGGTGGTTCTGGGCGGCCATCGTCACGTTGATTGTCCTCGCCGGACTCATGACGCCCCTCGCGGCGATCCCCTACAACTGGGTCCGGGCGATCGTCGGGCTCCGCGCGCCGCTGCGCCGGAAGCCCCTCCCAGCCCCGCCGTCCAACACCGATGCGGACCTGACCGCCGCACTCGACTGGATCTCGCCGATTCCCGCCGCGGCGGTCGGCATGATCGGAATCGCGTTCCTCCTGTGGCTCATGATGTTCAAGCCGTTTTAGCCCCCGCAGGCAAAGCGTGATAGGCGACGGCCGGGTTGGACATAGCGTGCCGGAACCGACGTGGTGGGAAGGGCTATACGCGACGTCCGATGTGGAGAGCCTCCCCTGGTACACGGCCGACCTCGACCGAGACTTTGAACGATCGCTGACGCAGCACCGCCTCAAGGGAAAACGGATCTTGGACCTCGGCACGGGACCCGCGACCCATGCGATGAACCTCGCGAAGCGCGGCTTCACGGTCATCGGCACGGACATCTCTCCGAGCGCGATCAAGAAGGCGAGAGCCGCGGCGAAGGCCGCCCAATTGCAGATCGACTTCCGCGTGGACGACATCTTGCACTCGAAGCTCGAAGCGAAGCTCGTCGACGTGATCGTCGATCGGGGCGTCTTCCATGTGTTGCCTCCGGAAGAACGTCCCGCGTATGTGGCGGCAGTGCAACGCATCCTTCGCCCGCGCGGCTGGCTTCTCCTGAAATGTTTCTCGGACAAGGAGCCCGGCACGTACGGGCCGTACCGGATCGCCGCGAAGGAGTTACGCGGGTACTTTGCGGAGAAGTTCGAAATCGTGTCGATCGTCGACACCGTCTTCGACGGGACGTTGAAACCGAACCCGAAAGCCCTCTTCGCGACGTTCCGCCGAGGCTAAGCCGCCAATAGACCGATATTTCTCATGCGCTAGAACCGCGAACGAAATCGCTCGATGAGGTCGCGATTACCCACGTAGGTGGGGACCGTCTGGTCGATTCCGGTCGCCGCGACATCGAGGATCCGCTCGGTCCCGGTCGTCCCCGCCCCTCCGGCGGCCTCCGCGAGGAACGCAATCGGATTCGATTCGAAGTGGAGCCGGTACTTGCCCGCCGGCTTGTCGACCTGGGCCGGGTAGGCGAAGAAGCCCCCATAGTGGAGGATCTGGTTGAAGTCCCCGACGAACGAGCCGCCGTACCGGAGGTTCATCAACTCTCTCTCGAGCTCTCCGGCGAAGGCTTTCACCTCCGGGATCCACTTGTCGCGGTGCCCGCCGATCCCGTACAGCTTCCCCTTTGGCGGGAGACGGAGGCCTTCCTCGATCAGGATGAACTCGTCAGGTGGACCGCCGCCTTGGACGAACTCATGAACCCCGGTCGAGGTCGCGTACACGAACGTCGTCGCGGGCCCGTAGATCATGTAGCCTGCGGCGAACAGCTCCGACCCGCGAGCCGGAAGCGGCGTTCGATCGAAGATGCCGAAGATGGTTCCGAAAATGTTGTTGCTCTTCACGTTCGACGAACCGTCAAGCGGGTCGAGGACCACGGAGAAGCGCCCGCGGCCGACTTCCTTCACCGGGCCCATCTCCTCGGACGCCACCTGCGCGACGAGCTTCGAATCCCGGAGCGCGTCCACGAACAGGTCGTTCATCCAGACGTCGAGTTCGAGCTGTTGCTCGCCGTACACGTTGCGGGTCGTCGCGGGATCCCGCCGGACGGGTAACTCCCTCCGGATCCGGGGGACGAGCCCGGCGACTCGCTCGAGAAGGCGGCCGAGATCGGGGTCGAATTTTCCGGCGTGTTGGGCGAGCGAGACGGAGGCGCGTCGCTTCTCAGTACTTGACGTACCATCCCTCGAAGTGGTCCTGGAGTTTTTCCTTCCCTCCATAGAAGTCCCACCAGGGACGGGCGAACCGGTGGGCGAGGTCCGCGAGGATCTGGAAATTCTTCACGCCCTGGGTCCGGACGTAGGCGAGCTGCTTGTCGAGCGTCTTCTCCCGGAACGCGTCCTTCCAGATCGCGCGGCCCGCGAGGAATCCGGAGGCGCCGCGCTGGCACGCGATCTCCACGAGTCCCCGGAAGACTTCGAAGTCGACGCCCGCGCTCAGCACGACCCACGGCACCTTCGTCGAGCGGCTCAGGAGGTCGCAGTTCTTCCGCAGCTCCTCCACGTTCGGCGTGACTTTCGGGTCGCCGGGGAACTCCGCCTTCAGGACATCGAGTCCGAGGGGGCTCAAGATCTCGGCGGTCCGGATGACCGTGTCCGCCTTGTGGTGTGCGAACGCCTCCTCGCTCTCGTCCACGGGATACGACATCGGCTCGCACACGAACGCGAGGTCGAGACGAGCGCACTCCTCGGCCACGTCCCGGACGATCTTCACCTGGTGGTCGACGACCTCCCGCGGGGCGTCAGGATTGAAGAAGATCAGGAGTTTCGCCGCGCTGGCGCCGAGCCGTTTGACCTTCTCCACGCTCCACCCGTCGAGGAGGGTCGTGAGCCGCCAGTTCCCCTTCTTCTCGTAGCCCGACGTCTCCAAGGACACGAGGAGGCCCGCGCGGCCCGGGAGGACGAACCGGTTGATTGCAGGGCCCACCCCGAACTCCGGGTCGAGGAGGTAGCCGCTCGCGACGGGCGCGAGGGCCTGTGTGACGCCGATCTTGACCGCCTCCATCTCCGCGTAGGTGGTGGCCTTCGGGTTCTCCGGATGAAACATCTTCTGGAGGCTCCCCCGTTGGTCCATCGCGATCATCGTGAAGCGGCCCGTGTCGTCCGAGATCTGTTGGAGCCCGCGGAGCTTGCCAATCGAAATCCGCACCCACGCCACCTGCGTATTGCAAACGTGGGAGGCCTATTGACCTTTGCGCCGCGAACCCAGACGAAGGACCGCGGAGCCGCGATGTTTCCCTCGCAATGAACATGGCGATCGCCGACCAAGCGGCTGAGCGAATAGCTATATCCGTTCTCCTGCCAATCCGATGTGCGGGCCCTGCGTGTCCAACGTCGCTCGCCTTCTGCTGTGCGTCCTGGCACTCGCACTCGTGCTTCCTGCTCTTCTCGGCTCCATACTGTTGGCGGCCCCGGAGGCCCTGCCATTACGCGCATCTCTCCCGAGTCCCTTCCTGTCGACCCAAGCCCTCGACGCGTGGGTTGTCCATACGGCGGGCCACTTCCGGATTCAGCCGCCCTCCGGCTGGATCGTTTGGGTGAACCTCACGACTTCGGGCGGCGTGATTGACGTCCTCCTCCGAGGCCAGCCGGACCAAGGCCAAGGCCCGGTGGGCGGGGTGATCGCCGTCACCCACGAGGCGAGAGCCAACCTCGGCTCCGCGCGATCCATCCTGCAAGAGGGAATTGATGGCCTCTCGGCGTTCTCCGCGTTCCGGATCGTGGAACCGGTGCACGACACGACCGTGAACGGTCATGCCGCCGCGGGAGTCGTCGTGATGTACGAGCCCTCTACGTACGATGTGTACGAGATCTTGATCGTCGTCATCGGCCCGGAGTGGTATTCGTTCTGGGCCCTCGAGGGGATCGTGTTCAGCTGGGACGTACCGGGCATCAGCCCGTCCGTCAACGAGTCCCTGGCCACGTTCGAGGTCCTCCCGGCTCCTCCGCGCGGCGCCCTCGCCGCCGCGAGCGACTGGTTCCTCCTCGGCGGCCTGATCGCGACCGGGGCCGCAGGGTCGGTCTTCGGCTTCCTTATCTTCCGCTCGACCCGACCTCGCCGCCCCTGATGCCAGTGTATTTGTGCGGGCGTGACCTTGCGGCGGCCGATGCGCCTTCCCACGATCGTGGTGAATTGCAAGACCTATCCGGAGGCGCTGGGGAAACGCGGCTGGGATCTCTCGGGGCGCCTGGCGGCCGTCGCCCAGGAGACCGGCGCATCCGTTGTACTCGCGCCTCCGGCGTCGGACCTCGCCCATGTCGCGAAACTCGTGCGCATCCCCGTCTTCGCCCAGCACGTTGACGCGGTCACGCCCGGTCCGACGACGGGGTGGCTCCCCCCGGAGAGCCTCCTCGAGGCCGGCGCCGCCGGAACGCTCATCAACCACAGCGAACGAAAAGTCGCATGGGAGGAGATGGCGACGTCGGTCCCGCGGTGCCGCGAACTCGGCCTCGAGGTCATCGCGTGCGCGGACGACATCGTCGAGGCGGAGACCCTCGCGAAGCTCTCGCCCGACTACATCGCAATCGAGCCGCCGGAGTTGATCGGCGGGGACATTAGCGTCACGACCGCGAATCCGGAGATCGTGTCCGGCGCCGTCGAGCGAATCC
Organism: Methanobacteriota archaeon; assembly: GCA_005878485.1. Classification (GTDB taxonomy): domain Archaea; phylum Thermoplasmatota; class Thermoplasmata; order RBG-16-68-12; family RBG-16-68-12; genus RBG-16-68-12. Next base: position 12,975 of record VBMG01000006.1, read on the forward strand.
GCGCCGTGAACCCGAACGTCGGCGTCTTGTGCGGAGCCGGCGTGAAGTCGCGGAAGGACGTCGCGAAGGCGCTCGAACTCGGGACCGTCGGCGTCCTGCTCGCCTCCGGCGTCGTGAAGGCGAAGGATCCGGAGGCGGCGTTGCGGGATCTGGTCAAAGGCCTTCCGGGCGGGAGGCCTCGGGCAAGGACCCGGTGAAGTCGCGCGAGGTCCGCAAGGGCCGATAGAGCCCCGCCGCGATCCAGAGGTATCCGATTGCGGTGAGCCCAGCGAGGAGGTACGCTGGGCCATAGAACCAATGGGCCGCCTGCACGGCAATCGAGACGGCCGCGATAACCAGGAGAACGATTGCGCCGTTCCTCAACCGCCCGGACGCGACGGGCTCGTGTCGTCGCGATTCCAGGAGGAAGAACGCCGCGTGACACGCGACGACCGGTGCAAACACCGAGGGGACGAACGGCAGATATGGGGCCGGAAGGAAGAACACGGTCGAGAGGCTGCACACGATGCCGCTGCAAATTCCCCCGCCAAGGACCCAGGGAAGGGACCAGATTCCCAGGAACCCCGCGACGACCGATAGCACCCAGGCGATCAACATTTGGACCATGAGGCGTTCGTCGTCCTTGTTTGGACTCAGGCTGAGCGCCTTCAACGACGCCAACAGGAGCATCCACGCCACAAAGTGAATCACAAGGGCCGGGAGGCGAATGATGAGGGCACCCGCCCCGCCGGCTCCGAGCCAGACGCCCGCGGCGATCAGGAGCACTACGCTCCCAACGCCTAAGGCGACCGCCCCTGCGAAGACGAACAATAGGTGAGCACGGGCAGCGACGGCTCTCGGATCGGAGCCGAAGGCCATCATAGGCAGAATCCTTCGCGGCGCACTTGAATCCCTCGTACGTATCAGGTCGACAGGCGGCTCGGCCGTCTACTGTAGCGTGCCTGTAAGCCGCCGCCTTATGCGACCCTCGCGGCCTCCGTCGCCGTGTGCGTGCCTCGGGACCGGCGCTCGCGGCCCTCCTTGCGGCGCTCGTCCTGGCACCCTCCTCCCTCCCGGCGGGGCGCGAGGCCGATGCCCTCCCCCCTCGACCCGCGCCCGCCTTTTTTTCCGCGGCGGACCCGGACCATCTCCTCCTCGTTCGGGTCTACGCGAATGCCGCGCGCGACGACGAGTTCGTGGAGGTCGGGAATCCGCGACCCGAGCCCGTCGACATGAGCGGATGGTCGCTCACGGACGGCGAGGCCACCGCGACCTTTCCCCTCGATTCGATCCTGCCGGGTGGCGGCCGCCTCCTCGTGGCCCGGAACGCGACGAGCTACGCGGAGGACACGCTCATGGTCGCAGACTTCGCCTTTGAAGCCGGCGCGGCCCGGCGCATGGAAGGGCCGGTGCCGCGGCTCGCCGACGCGGGCGACGAGGTCCTCCTCCGCGACCCGAACGGAACGCTGGTCGACGTGTATGCCTGGGGATCGTCGTCCTACGATGGTCTCGGATGGGTCGGTCGTCCGGCGGAACGAATGGGCCGGGGTGAAATCGCCGTCCGTCGGTCCGACGCCCGCGAGGCTTGGATCGACACCGACGCCGCGGAGGATTGGGAAGATCTCCGACACGAACGCCTGGGTCAGTCCGCTTTTCTTCCCACGGCGATGACCCTGCGTGGACGGACGACCGCGGTGCTCTCTCCCGACGAGGGCGACGTCCCGTTGACTCGGTTCCTCTCGTCGGCGCAATCGACAATCGAGGTCGCTGTGTACACGTTCACGAGCGAATGGGTTGCGTCGGTCCTCGCGGCCGCGGCCGCGCGCGGCGTGCATGTTCGCGTGGTCCTCGACGGCGCGCCGGTCGGGGGCATCGAAGCCGCGGAACACCGTGTCGTTGGTGGGCTCCTCATTGCGGGCGTCGAGGTGCGCTGGCTCGCGGGCGGGCCGGACATCGTCAAGCGGTACCGCTACTTGCACGCGAAGTACGCCGTCGTCGATGCGCGAGCCGCGTGGATCGGGTCCGAGAATTTCGGCGAGGCGGGATTTCCGGAGGAGAGGCGAGGGAACCGCGGGTGGTCGGTCATCGCCGAAGACGAGGGCGTCGCCTCATCCCTGAGGACCGTTTTCGAGGCCGACTTCGACGTGCGACGGCGAGACTCGATTGCCGCGATGGAGACGAGGCCGCAACGACTTCCTTTGCCGCCGCCCGTGGCCGGGCGGTCCGCGGCCGCCGCAACGAGCGGGCAGCCCGCCCGCCTCGTCCTGGCTCCGGACACGGCCCTCGATGCGGATGGGATCCTCGGGTTGTTTGCTTCGGCGGCGCACCGGCTCTCGATCGAGGCGTTCTACCTTGACGATGTCTGGCGCGGCGCGCCGAATCCGTTCCTGGAGGCGGCATTCGCGGCGGCTCATCGTGGCGTCTCCGTGAGGATTCTCCTCGACGGAAGCTGGGCGTCGGTCGGGGCGGAGGTGGGGACGAACGACGACGTCATGGGGCGAATCAATGATCGGGCGCGCAACGAAAGCGTTGCGCTCGAAGCCCGCCTGCTGGTGCCCCGCGGCCCGATCGAACGGTTGCACAACAAGGGCGCCGTCATCGACGGCCGAGCCGTCCTCGTGTCCAGCATGAACTGGGCCCTCGGATCCGCGACGGAGAACCGCGAGGTCGGCCTCATCGTGGAGGACCCGAACCTCGCCGCGACGTTCGAGGCCGCATTCGACGCGGACTGGGACGGTCGGTCGACGTCCGGCTTCGATGCATGGCGCTTCGAAGATCCGCGCGCCCTCGTCGCGTTGTACGCTTTCGTCGCCGTCGCGTCCGCCGTCTCCCTGCGGAAATTGAGAGCGAGGGCCAAAGACATAAAGCCCCGCGCGCGGGTCCGAACGCGTGGCGCCTCCGGAGCTCGTCTCCGCGGCCGACGTGGAGAAGTTCGGCTACTGCCCGCTGAGCTGGTGGCTCAGCCGCGGGCTCGCGCCGGAGGAAGGCTCCGAGCTCGTCGAGGGGGACAAAAAACACGAAGCGGCCTCCGTGGACCTCAAGGGGATTGAGACCCACGAGGCCCGGGCTCGGGAGGCCGAGGCCGGCGTCCTCTACTTCGCCATCGCCGCATCGATCGTCTCGATCGTCGGCACCGCGTTCTTGGCCCCCGGACTTGCGGTCGCGCAAACCCTCGGCGCGATTGCTTTGATCTGGCTCCTCGCGGCCGTATACTTCCTATACCGCGCGGAGACGCTCGCGACGGCCGTGGAGCGGTTCTTCTCCGAACGCGTAATCCTTGGCTTCGCGATGGCCGCGGCGGTGATCGCAATCGCGGCGGTCTCCCTCACCGGGATCCAGAACGAGAGCCTCGCCCAGGGATTCGAGGCGCTGGCCCTCTTCTGGTTGATCGGAGCCTCGTTCTTCCTGTACCGCTCCATCGGCGCGCTCGACATCGCGCGCGCGACCCGCGACCGCTATGCGATGCGCGGCGACCTCGTCTACATCGACTCAACAGCGGAGAAACCGAAACTGTTCGTCTCGAAGAAGCACGGGCTGTCCGGGCGACCCGATGCGATCGTGATGAACGGGGACCACCACATCCCGGTCGAGTTGAAGACGGGCCGCGTTCCGCGCGGGCCGCTGTTCTCTCACATCCTACAGGTCGTCGCGTACTGCGTCCTCCTCGAGGAAGAGTACGGGAAGCCGCCGCCGTATGGAATCATCCGGTACGGCGACACGTCGTACGAGATCGAGTACAACGAGGACCAGCGGAAGCTGCTCCTCGAGAAACTCGCAGAGATGCGCGTCGCGATCGGGAAAGGAGAGGCCCATCGGAACCACAACCGGCCGGGCAAGTGCGTCCACTGCTCCCGTCGGAGCGTGTGCCCGGAGCGACTCGCCTAGGGCTCCTTCTTGCGGTCCCCGAGCGAAACGCCGATCCGGGCCGCGATCTCCTCGACGCGGTCCGTCAACTCGCGGACATCCTGGCGCATCCGGAGCATCTCCTGTTCGAACGGAGTGAAGCCTTTGCCCGACAGGATGCGGTGGGAAACGAACATGCCGACAAAGACCGCGCCGATGATCGACAGGATCGAGACGACGACGAGGGCGACGACGAACGTGAAGAACGAGGCGATCAGGTTGCTCGCGTTGATGACGCCCGTGAGGACCCCCATCTCGACCGCGGCGAGCACGCCGACGACGAGGAGCCAGAGGAGGGTCCAGCGAGATATCCTCACGGAAGCGTCCCCCGCGGCGGGATGGACCATCGGAAGTCCTTGGGTGGGTACACGCTGACCGGGTCGCGGAAGGTTCCGTTGACGGAGGAAATCGACTCGTTGAACGCGAGGCGGATCAGCTTGTATTGGTATTGTTGCAACGCGCCGGTGGCGTAGACGATCAGATAGGACTGGTTGCCCGACCATCCGACGATCAGCATGGGCAACGAGGACAGTTCGGAGGTCGGGCGTCCGAGCAGGATGGGCGTGACCAGGATCAAGACGCCCAGGACGAGGACCGAGGTGACCATCCCGCCGCGGACCCACACCGCCCGCTCCACAGGAGTCGCGAAAGATAGGAGCCGTAATAAACGTTCGTCGGTCGGGCAGTCGGCCTATGCTTCGTTGGGCCCGAAATGCAGGGAAGACGCGACGCCGAAGAGGGAGGCGCTCACGACCGCCGCAAGGAAGTTCGTCCCCATTCCATCGGTCGTGCCATAGACGAAGAGCCCGATCGCGGGGATCGCGAACGATGCGGCGCTGAAGAGTCCGCTCGAGAGCCACACGAACTTCCGGATCCGGCCGACCAACGTGAGCTCGACGTCCGGGACGGTCTCCGCCGCAAACGACCCATCGGGAGGCCACAGGAACTTCCAAGCCCGCCGGAGGAAAACGACCGCGGCACTCCCAGGCCCATCCACGCGGGGCGATTCGTTAATCGTCGCCATGGGCCGCCGCGACGCCGCGCCGGGACCATGTAAATGCCGAGCCGGTTATCGCGATTGAATCTCAGAATCCGTTCTCAGACCCCGCGAGCCACCGCTCACGAGGGAAAGAAAAATGGGGTGGCGTTTGGGCCACCCAGTTGGGGGGGAGGTAATCGTGAAGATCCCGGCGGACCGCCCACCCCTCTGGCGGCATCCCGTCCCTTCGACCGTTATTTTTGCATGTACTCTCGCTTGAACGCCTCGGCCTCTTCGAGGGTCCGTTCCGCGTCCTTCATTTTCTTGAGCTTGTCTGTGACGAGCTCCACGCGGGCGTACACGAAATCGCGGATCGCCGCGCGCACGGCCTCCGAGCGGCTCGGGAAGTCGTCGACTTGCACGAGGAAGTCGAGCGCCTTCAGGTACCGCGCGGGGAGGCGCAACGTGATCTTTTCCTTGTCAGCATCCCGCATTTCATCGCCCCACCGCGTACGTCAAACAGACCTCGTTTGACAGACGGCGGTCGGACGCAATGGCCTCACGCTATTTAATGATTGCTGGAAGTGGATCAAAGGAAAGAACTCCGCTTCGCCTGGAACGCTCGTCGCTGCGCGTTCGACTTGGGTCGGACCGGGCGGCTCCGGAGACCGCGAAACGAATCGTTTATCGGACCCCGCACCCTTCGTCGCGCGTGGTCGATGCATCCGGCGACGTCTTCTTGTTGCCCGGCCCCGTGAAGATGGATCCACGGGTGCTCCAGGCGATGAGCGTCCCCGCGATGAACCATCGCGGGCCCGAGTTCAAGGAGGTGCTCTCGGAGATCCGCGCGCTGACGCAGTACATGTTCGGCACCAACGGCGAGGTCGCGGTGTTGTCGGGCTCCGGAACCGCCGGCCTGGAGGCCGCCGTGTCCGGGCTCGTTCGGAAGGAGGACCGGGTCCTGAACCTGGTGAACGGGAAGTTCAGCGAGCGGTTCCACGAGTTGTGTCAAGTCTTCGCGAGGCCCACCGCGCTGACGTTCGAGTGGGGTTCCGCGGTCGATCCGAGGCAAGTGGCCGCGGCCCTCGATGCGGACGAGTTCAAGGCGGTGACGGTGTGCTGGAACGAGACCTCGACCGGTCTCACGAATCCGATCGCGGAGATCGCGAAGGTCGTGAAGGCCCGCGACGCGTTCCTCCTCGTCGACGGGATCACCGCGGTCGCCGGCCTGGAGAACCGGATGGAGGCCTGGGGGATCGACGCGCTCGTGATGGGCTCGCAGAAATGCCTCGCGGCACCGCCAGGCCTCAGTGCCGTGGCTCTCTCGAAGCGCGCGTACGAGTCCTTGCACTCCGACACGTCGTTCTACACCAACCTCAAAGCCCATGTCGACGCGCTCGCGAAACAGGACACCCCGTTCACGCCCGCGGTCCCTCTGTTCCTCGCGTTCCGGGAGGCCTTGCGCCTATTGAAGGCGGAAGGACTGGAAACCCGCATCACGCGCACGTCGCGTCTTGCGGAGGCGGCCCGCGCCGCGATCGACGCGCTCGGCCTGGAGTTGTATCCCGACCGGCGGTACGCGTCAAACACGGTGACCGCGATCCGCTACCCTCCCGGGATCGACGATGCGAAGTTCCGGAAGGAACTGCGGGAGCGCCATCGGACGATCGTGGCGGGAGGACAGGCACAGCTCAAGGGCCAGATTTTCCGGATCGGCCACATGGGCATCTGCAGCTTCAAGGACCTCGAGGCGGGCTTCGCGGCGTTCGAGGCCACCTTGGCGACGATGGGACACCCGTCCCCGCACGGCGCCGCGCCGAGTGCAATCGAGAAACGCGCGTGATCGCCGCCGTCACGGACGAGGCGTTGTCGGCGGCGTCCGGCCGCGACGCCGTTCTCTCCGCCACAGGAACGCGAAGCCGAGCGCCGCTGCAACGGCTGCCGCGAGGACGAACGGGGCCAGGAGGCTCCCGCCGGACGGAATGGAGTGCGGCGGGATCGCGAGGTCGAACGTCTGGGTGGCCGATTGCCCCCGGGCGTCCGTGACGGTCACGGAGACGCGGTACGATCCGTTCCTCGAATACGTGTGCGACGGGCTCGGCTGGTCGCTCTGGTTTCCGTCGCCGAAGTCCCAGAGGTACGTATATGGCGGGGTGCCTCCCGTGACGCTCGCCGTGAACGTGACCGTGATTCCGGCCGAGCCCGCAACATACTGCGTCGGCGGCGTGACGGCCAGGTTGACCGCGGCCGGGGTCACGTTCACATAGAGGACGCTCGACTGGGCAAACGTTCCCACACCATCGTACACGTTCAGCCAGACGGTGAAGTTCCCGCCCGTGATGTAGATGTGGACCGTGTTTGCCACATTGCTCGTGCTCCCGTCCCCGAACTCCCAGTGGTATTGGAAGGGGGCCGTGCCTCCGGTCACGTCGCTCGAGAATGAGACGGTCAGCGGCATCGTGCCGGAGGTCGGGGTCGCCGCGATGGACACCGCGAGCGCCGTCGCCGAGAGCACGTCGATGTTCGCGGACGCATTCCCCGTCTGTCCGGCCGAGTCCCGCACCTCAAGGCGAACGACGTATGCGCCAGGTTGCGGGTATTGATGCATCGCAACTTTCGTCGTCGACCAAGTTGTATCCCAGACGCCGTCGCTCTCCCAGTCCCAACGCACGGCAAGCGTCGAGGCCGGATCCTCGGCATCCCAGGAGGACGACGCGTCGAAGCGGAACGTAGTCGAGGTGTTCCCCGATCCCGGCGTGACCTGAAGTCCGGCATGCGGCGGCGAGTCCGGAACCGGGTTCGGACGGGCCATCATGAGGGGAAGGAAGTCGTTGTCGTTCGCGTCGATGCCGTAGGGCGTGTCTCCGATTCCATCCGGCCCGAAGCACACGTCCTGCTGCGGACCGCTGCACAGGTCGTTGCCGGAGTAATCGGACCAGTGATTCCCTCCCGCGGGATACGTCTCGTTCCAGACGACGTGCTGTCCGCTGAGGGTGTCGGCTTGCTTCGCGTTCGAGTCGAAATCGTTGCTCGCGACAAGGACGTCCTTTACCATGTCCAGGTACACGCCACGGGCGCTGCCCGCGATGCGGTTCCCGAAGACCGTCACGCCGGACGATCCTTGGAGCGTGACGGCCGCGAACGTCTGAGAGGACACGTTGTTTCCACCGATCGTGAGGTTCTGGACATAATAGCCCCGGATTCCGTATGCGCCGCCGCTCACATTGTTGCCGATGACCTGCGTATTGTTCCCGCCTCCCGCCCAACCTGTGAGGATCTCTCCGACGCCATCGTTGCGGGAGACCATCGCATTCTCCGTCCAGTTGAGACGGATCCATCCCGGGTTCCCGCCGCCGTCCAGGAGATTGTGATCAATCACGATGTCCCGAGCCCCGCCCACTTTGATGTAGGATACCCGGTTCGAAACGATGCGCAGGCCCTCCCCGTTGGACACGAGCCCGCCCGCGTGGAAGGAGGAGTTCGTCACCGACAGATGGCTCGGCTGAGCCGCATAGAGCCCGGCGCTCGCCCCGGAATCAACGTTCACGCGGTCCACAGAGACGTTCGTGGAACGCAGGACGTAGAACCCCAACGCGCCCACGGTGACATTCACGGACTGAATCGCCGCGTCCGTCGCGTTGACGAGGTACACTGCGTAGTTGAACGGGGCTCCCGGGTTCGAATGACCGACGACGATATCGCGAATCACAAACGGCGCGGTCGTGTCCCGAATCTCAACCGCATTCGCGGTCGATGCGTCAATCAGCCAGCCCGCGATCAGGTACGGATCCGAGGGGGTGCCGCTGCCTGCCACGACCCCATTCGCCGCGGTAAAGTTCGCATTCCCCTCGATGAGGATCGGAGGATGGGCGGTCTGCAACGGATGCACAACGGCCGTCATCGGACGGGGACTCGCGAAGCCCAACACGGAAAGGATGAGGATCGCGATGACTGGGGCGAGCGCGATGAAACGGGGGATTCGCTTCGCGGCATCCCCTCCGGACCGTCCTCGATAGATGTCTGGGCCTTAAAGCAGACGCCGGAGGACGGCGTTTCCCTAACGACGCAGGCGACGGCCTGCGCGGACGAGGCATTGCTAGCGCCAGCTGACCGCGACCTGGTCCGTACGAAACCGTTGGTCGACCGCGGTCTGGTCAATCCCCATTCGAATGCCGCTCCGATGCATCAGGAGCCCCGTCCACGCGATCATCGCGCCGTTGTCGATGCACAGGTCTCCCGGCGGCACGAACATCCGGGCGCCGCGATCGGAGGCCATGCGGGCGATCATCGCCTGAAGGCGCCGGTTTCGCGCGACGCCGCCTCCGAGGAGGACCTCCTCGTTGTCCAGGTGGGCCATCGCCCGTTCCGTGACTTCTGTCAGCATCGCGAAAGCGATCTCCTGCATCGAGAACGCGAGGTCCTCGATCGATGCACCTTGCTTGCGCAACGCCAGGGCCGCGGTGAGCAGGCCGCTGAACGCGACGTCCATCCCCTTCACGCGATACGGCAGGGGGACGAGCGCGGTCCCATCCTGCGCAAGCTTCTCCAGGATCGGTCCCCCCGGGAACGGCAGGCCGCACTCCCGCGCGAACTTGTCGAGCAGATTGCCGACGCCGATGTCGAGCGTCTCTCCGAACACGCGATACCGACCACGGGCGAACGCGATGACCTGCGTGTTCCCTCCGCTCACGTACAGGAGGACGGGGTCCTTCGCCGCGGTGATCCCGCGGCCGATCTCCAGGTGGGCGACGCAATGGTTCACCCCGAGGATCGGCACGTCGAGGGAGAGGGCGAGGGCGCGCGCCGCGGTCGCGACGGTCCGGAGGCACGGCCCCAGGCCGGGACCTTGGGAGAAGGCCACCAGGTCGATGTCGGAGAGCTCGATCCCCGCGACGTCGGCGGCCTTGCGGATCAGGGGGACGACGACCTCGGCGTGGTGGTTCGCCGCCTCCCGGGGATGGATGCCTCCCTTCTCGGGCTTGATCATGTCGTAGACGTTGGCGAGCACGCGGCACGTCTCGTCGACGATCCCCACGCCGCACGTATGGGCCGTGCCCTCGATGCCGAGCGCCCACATCGGCGGTCGTAACACGGTCCGCAGGAAAGCGTTTGGCCCGCGGCGAGGCCTAATAATGCGGGCCGCGTTCGGTCGCGCCGATGGCCTCCGACGACCGCGGGGCGCTCCTCTACGCGTACCGCCCGATCCCCGCGAACCCGATGACGGTGGCGGTCCTCCTCCTCGTCCTCGTGGTGACATTCGTAATCGGACCCATCGCGGCGGGCCCAGAAGCGCTGTGGCCGCTCGGCGGGCTCTGTTTCGTCCCGCTCGGGCTCGTCCTCGGTGCGATCGCGGTGTTCAAACCGAGTCCGACCTTCGTGTTCGAGGAGGGCATCGAGATTTCGCTTCCTTGGTGGCGGCGCCTCGCGGGTGGGCGACGCTACTATCGGTGGTCCGAGATCCGGGACGTGTATCCGCGGAGCTACGAGGTCGCCGGCTCGTTCCTGTCCCCCTTCGCGTCGTCCGCGGGGACCCTCGTCCACACGGGGCTCGGCCTCGAGACGAATGATGGCGGGCGCCTCCTCGTCCGGTTCACGCCCGGTTCGATCCGCACGTTCCGGTCGGAGTCCCAGGGATACGTCGAGGCCATGGCGGTGATCCGCGATCGATTCGCGCGTCGAGGGGAGCCCATGGTGACGACCGCGAAACGCTTCTCGAACGAGCAGGTGCTGGAGATGCAAGCGCACGCGAGGGAGCCTCTCGTCCCGATCGCGGGCGTCTTCCTCGCGTTCTTTCTGCCTCCCTCGATCGTCGCCGCGGTCCTCGTCACCCTGTCGGCCGCGGGCTTTGGCCTCACTCCCGCGGTCCTGATCATCGCGCTCGCTCTGGCCCTCGTCCCCCCCGCCGCGTCGATGGCTCGCACGTTGCGACAGAGCGAGCGGCGGAACGAGATTCTCTCCGAGCTGGCGAAGTACCAGGAGCACCTCCGGGAGGGAGCGGGGGCCGCGGGAAGTCAACCTTAAACAAGGTTAACTCGAGGGAGCCCGGAGCCCCAATGTTCGTGGGCTACGCCCCGAGTTCCCCGGTCGGGTCTCCCTCGAGAAGTCGGACGTGGTGAGGGTCCGTGACGTTGTACGTCCGACCCCGCCAGCGGAGCACGGTGGGCTTTCGGGTCCGAATGAGGCCGAACGCCATGACCCATGGGACCGCCATCGACGCGATCGCGGAACGCCATCCGGCCACGTGCCACGCCGCGGCGACGGACGGTGCGGCGGAGAACAGGGATCGTCGCCGCAAGGAGGCTTTGGCCACCGCGGTCGGCAGCGGCGCGAAGAACAGGGCCGCGGGCAAAAGATATGGAAGTCCCCAGAAGGCCGCGAGGACGACGCACGCGATTCCGAGCAGAATCGATCCGATCACGACCGAAAATGCCGCCGCCGCGTATCGGCGGACCACCGGCAGGTAGAGGGTCGCCATCGTCATCTGACGGAGACACCACTCGAGGCACGCCGATCGATCCGCTCCTTCGAACGTCGGCACGAGCGCCGCGGGCGCGTACGCAATCCGGAGCCCCGCGTCGCGAACGGCCTGCGTGAGGACCAAGTCATCGCTGAGCACGCCCCGCCAACGATCCTCGAGGCGCAGCCGGGGGAGGTCTTCGGCGCGGACCGCGGAGGACCCGCCCCACGCGAACGACCGTCGCGGGTCGAAGAGCACGTTCGCGCTCACCGCGTTCCACTCCGCGCGGACGAGGGACCAGAACGTCGGGCGGGGAGGGATGTACCATCGGAACCCCGTCGCGACGCCGACCGTCGAATCGGCGAGCGGTTGCACGAGATGCCGCAGCCAGTCCCTCGGCGGCCGGATGTCCGAGTCCGCGAACGCGACGACCTCGTCCACGGGTCGGAGATGGGCGAGGGCGGATCGGAGCGCGTTCACCTTCCCGCGCAACGGGCTCGGATCGGACACGATCACGGAGACGGGGACCCTCGGAAGCGCTCGCGAGAGTTCTTGGATGCGTGGGACGGCGGGGTCTTCGGAATCGTCCACCACGACGATGAGTCGGTATCGCGGGTACCCTTGGGTGAGGAGGGCTCGCACATTGTCGTCGAATCCTTCGTCGAGCCCTCGGACCGGCAAGATCACCGCGACGGGAGGCAGATACGCGCCGTACGCCATCCGCATCCCACGGCGGACGCCGGTCCGGAGCCGGACTCCTTGGATCAGGGAGGCGAGGTTCGGAATCAGGGCCAGGACCGCGAGGACCGTGAGCCCGAGCCACAGAAGGTCGAGAGCCACCGCGCCGCGAACCTCCCGCGGCCGAATAAATCTTGGCGGTCACGCGCCGACGAGGACGTCATCGCCGTCGACGCGCACCTCGAACGTGCGAAGGCGGGCCATCGGATTCGCGAGGTTGGCGCCCGTCCGCACGTCGTACTCCCATCCATGGTTTGGGCACGTGACGACCGCGTCGTCCAGCATGCCTTCGCCGATGGGACCGCCGCGATGCAGGCACACGTTCGAGACCGCGAAGAAACGCCCGTCGACGTTGAAGAGGGCGACGGGATGGCCTTGGACGACGACGACACGACCCTCGCCCGGCGGCAGGTCGCGCGCGCTGGCTACCCGCACGAACGTGACCATCGGTCTAGCGAGCCGCGCCGTCCACATGAAGCTTCCGAACCTTTAAGCCCGGCGGCCCTCATGGATGGCCGGGTCTCTCCATGACGCGCGAGGAGCACGCCAAGTTTCTGGCCCAGTGCAAGGAGTTCGTGCTCGGGATGAACCGCCTCGAGCAATCGATCGGAAAGCTCGACGATCGCCTCACAAAGGAGGAGCAACGGACGGCGTTCAAGGAGATCTTCGAGTGGCTTGGTGCGACGCCGGAAGTCCCGCCAAACTCGTACACGCGGGAGTGGGCGCGGGAACTCCTTGCGGCAATCGGGGCCATGGTCCAGTACGACAAGTACGAAGGCTCGCCGGACTCGTACATCGTGTGAGGCGGGAAACCCGCCGAAGAGTTATCTTCGGCAGCGTTGCTTAGAGTCCCGTGTTCTTGCTGCCGCCCCCGGGAGCCCAGAAAGGTGTCTGGCCCTGGCGGATTCCGGCGACTCGGGCTCTTGCGACCGTGGGCGGGATGGGAGCAATTTGGGGATCGATCCTCGCCCTCGCCGCATGGAAGTTAGGGGCGGCGCTCGAGTGGCAAGTCATTATCGTGGCTTCGGGGCTCGCCTTCGGGGCGATCGGAGCTCAACGAACGTGCCTGCTCATTCTCACGGCGCTTTTTCTACTGGTTGAGGCCGGAACCGCGGTGATGATTGGCGACAGCGCCGCTGAAGTCGTCGCTATCCGACACTTCGAGGGCACCAGAAATCGTCGGGTCCTGGTCGTGCGCACGGCTACTCAGCGATGGTTCGCGTTAGAAGGCTCGCGAGCCGCGCCGCCAATTCCAGTCCGGGAACCCTCCCACGGTGGGACCCGCCCGCCTAGCAAAGGTTTATTGTGATTCCATGTGAATCCCCGCGATTGGGCTGCACTCATGGAGTTCCGGAACGAGCGGACGTGGCAGAACGCAGTTGAGATGGGGAAGACCGAGGAATTCCACGCCGCGTACGAATCCGCCGTCGACAAGATTCGCACGGAGTTCGGCCAGAAGCATCCGATGATCATCGACGGCCAGGAGACCCGGGCCACCAGCACGTTCCAGGACCTCTGCCCGGCCGACACGAGGATCGTCCTCGGCCTCTTTCAGAAGGGCACACGCGCTCACGCGAAGCAGGCAATCAAGGCCGCAAAGACGGCGTTCCCAGCGTGGTCGGCGATGCCCTACACGGAACGCGTGCGGCTCGTTCAGCGCGCGGCGGAGCTGATCAGCCAGCGCAAGTTCGGGCTCGCGGCCCTCATGTCGTTCGAGAACGGGAAGAACCGGTACGAGGCCATGGCCGACGTCGACGAGGCCGCCGACCTGATGCGATGGTACGCCGCGGAGATGCTCCGGAACCAAGGCTACGAGCGCCCGATGGGCCAGTTCCTTCCGGGCGAAACGACGCGTTCGATCCTCAAACCATACGGCGTGTGGGCCGTCGTCGCCCCGTTCAATTTCCCGCTCGCCATCGCGGCGGGGATGTCAACGGGGGCGCTGATCACGGGCAACACGGTCGTCTTCAAACCCGCGAGCGACACCCCCTACATGGGGCTCCGGCTCGCGGAACTCCTCGCCGAGGCGGGCCTCCCACCGGGCGTCTTCAACTACGTCACAGGCCCGGGCGCCACGGTCGGTCAGGAACTCGTCGAGAACTCGGATGTGGACGGATTCGTCTTCACGGGCTCGCGGGCCGTCGGGCTGAGGGCGTTCAAGCGGTTCACGAGGGGACGGCCGAAGCCCATCATCACGGAAATGGGCGGGAAGAATCCGACGATCATCGCGGCGAGCGCCGATCTCGACAAGGCCGCGCTCGGCGTGGTGCGTGCGGCGTTCGGGTACGGCGGACAGAAGTGTTCCGCGTGCTCCCGGGTCCTCGTCGAACGACGCGTGAAGGACGCGTTCCTCGCGAAGCTCGTCGCGGAGACGGAGAAGTTGAAGGTGGGGGACCCGACGGTCCGCGACGTGTATCTGGGTCCCGTCATCAACGAGGCCGCGGTCGCGACGTATCAGAAGGCGATCGCGGAAATCATGTCATCGAATGGGAAGCTCCTCACGGGCGGCAAGGCGCTCACAGGGAACGGTCACTTCGTCGAGCCGACGATCGTGGACGGCCTGCCGCGGGACCACCGCATCAACAAGGAAGAGCTGTTCGTCCCGATCCTCTCGATCGTGGAAGCGGAGGATCTGGCGGATGCGATCCAGGTCGCGAATGATGTCGACTACGGCCTGACCGCGGGCATTTTCAGTCGCGAGCCCGCGGACCTCCGCCGGTTCTTCGCCGAGGTCGAGGCGGGCGTCTTGTATGCGAACCGGGCCGCGGGCTCGACCACGGGGGCCGTCGTCGGCGTCCAGCCGTTCGGCGGCTGGAAGATGTCCGGAATCTCGGGCAAGGCCGCAGGGGGACACGACTACCTCCCCCAGTTCTTGCGCGAGCAGAGCCAGTCCGAGTATTCGTAAAGAACCGTCCCGGCGAGCCCGGCCACCCCTCGCGAGCGCTCCCTCGGATGTCCCAATTCGAACCTCCGAGAAACATTATATAGAATCCGCCGAATCTCGTCACATCATAGCACGGAGGTCGAATGCTCCGTGGTGTGAGGGGACGGTTGGGGTTGGTCATGATCGGTGAGAGGGCGGAGGCTCCGCTCGAGCAGGTCGGGGGACAGCGGCTCATTGCATCGTTGTTGGTGGCGGTCGTGGTCGTCTCGGGTTTGACTGCCTTCGTAGTCCTCGGTTCCGGCCCCGCGGCGGCGGCCGCGCCCTTCCGGTCGCTCCGAATCGGAATCAATCCCCTCGTGATTACGACCCTCAATCCGCTGAGGATTACCCTCGCAGACGAGTACGTCGTTGTGTACAATGTCTACAGTACTCTCATCACGTACGACAAGACCTATCGTGCTGTGCCCGATCTGGCCTCACACTGGAGCTTGGCGTCGGACAACAAGACGTGGACCTTCGACTTGGTCCAGAACGCCTATTTCACCAGCCCGTTGAGCCCGGGTGACAGGAGCCACCCCGTCACCGCGGACGACGTCGTGTTCTCGTTCCAGGTCCAGAAAGCCACGAAAGGAAGCATTCTCCATAGTTATACGAAGCCTCTCGTCTCGATTACGAAGACGGGGCCGTACCAGGTCCAAATCGTCACAGACGGTCCCTTCGCGGGCATGTACTCGGCCGCAAGCGCGATCCCGATCCTGCCTCAGTACATCTGGAGTGGCTACGCGAAACCGCTGAACGCGCCGATCAAGTATCCTGTGGGCTCCGGAGCCATGTACTATGATTACGCGAGCACGACGAGCACGACCCTCGTGCTGCGGAAGAACCCGAACTACTATGGGCTCGAGGACTACTGCCAGGAATCCCGGCCCGACGAAGTCCGGTTCGTCTCGTACAGCGGGTCCACGACGATGGTGAATGACTTCCTGACCGGGGCGACTACGCTTGACGCGCTCATTGGCATCGACCCGTCCGACTACCAGGTCGGCCTCAAAACGTGGAGTCCGAAATGGGCCGTCAGCCTCGGCTTCGTCGGGGAAATCTCCATCAATGTGATCACACCGGCGCTCGCGGCCGCGTACGGGTACTCATACACATCGAACCCGGTCCTCCTCAACGACACGTTCCGGCACGCCGTCGCGATGAGCATCAACAAGCAGAAACTCGTCGATGATGCCCTCCTCGGTTATGGCAACGTAGCCGACACGTTGGTCCCGGACGTCAACCCGTGGCACTACAGCATCCCCGCGAACCAGCTGTACAAGTTCGATCCCGCAGCCGCCCGGGCGTTGCTCAATAGCCAGGGCTGGGTTTGGGACAGCACCGGGGCCAACAAGCCCGGCGCAACGCCCTTGTACCGCAAGGATGCGAACGGCAATCTCATCGACGGCCTCGTCGTCCGTTTCTACACGCTCAACACCCGCCCGCAGTGGGAAATTGCCGGGCGGGAGATCGTCGCGTGGCTCGCCCAGGCTGGAATCCAGACCACGGACCGTCTGGGACGCACGAGCCCCGGCTACGGCCTGTACAACACGAACCAGATGAGCGGCTATTGGTTGAGCGCGGACTATGACATGTGGCTGTGGGATTGGATCTTCACGCCGGCTTCCGATCCGTCTCTCGACGTCCTCGAGGTTGAGACCACGGGCGCGATCGGGCCGACGAACGACAACTACTACAGCAACGTCACGTTCGACGATTTGTACAACAAGTCGCTTCAAGCCGTGGATCCCCTGGCCCGGCGCGCGATCACGGACGAGATGCAGAGGATGCTCTACGACTACCACTCGTACATCCTCCCGTACTACCGGAAGGATCTGTACGCCGCCGCGACGCCCCCGTCGGCGCGACAACAGGCATCTCCTCCGGATCCTGGTTGGACAAACTGGGGCAACTGGTCCTCCGAGCAGGGCTTGGTTCCCGACAGCGACCTGCCCGCCCCATGGTTCCAAGTCTCGCCCTTGGACAACCAGGCTCCGGTGGTGGCGTCCTTCCCCGCCGTCCAGTGGATCAGCGCCTCGCCGGTCAGCGTCGGCGTCAGCGCGAACGACCCGGAGGGCGGCCCGCTCAGTTACGCGTGGGACTTCGGGGATGGGAGCCCGGTGCAAACGTCGACCGCCGGGTCCGTGACGCATACGTTCGCCCAGCCCGGCAATTACACGATCAAAGTACGCGTGAAGGACTCCGAATGGACGACCTGCGCGAGCACGACCGCGACGATCGTCTCCGGCGGGGGGCCCGGCGGGAACCTTCCGCCTCAAATCAAAGGGCTCGACTTCGTCCTTAGTCACTCCAATTTCGAGGTGCCCGGGAAGACGATCCAGTTCAACCTCACGGCAAACGACACGGAAGGCGACCCGCTCTTCGTGACGTGGAACTTCGGAGACGGCTCCGGTGCCGTGAACTTCACGACGAACACCAGGACGGATCAAACCGTGAGCCAGAGGCACGCGTACGCGTCGAAAGGCACGTACAACCTCTTCGTCATCGTCACGGACAACAAGACAGGGACCCTCAACCACAGCCCGAACGTGACGGCCCAGATTGTGATCCAGACAATCTCGACACCGGGCGGGAGCATTCCCGCATCGTCGGACCCGTGGATCAACTATGGCGTTCCGGTCGCAATCGTCAGCGCCATCGTCATCGCGGCCGTCGTGGTTGCCCTCCGTCGGCGGAAGGAACGGAAACGAGACGAGACGGAAGACAAGATGGCGGGCGGCCGGCCGCCGGGATCGCCACCTCCGCCGCCGTGATGAAGGCATGGAACGTCCCGGCGATGACGGGAGCGACGCGAATTGGCGCGAATCCTGAAAGTCATGGTCAGAAAGGTCATTAACGCCGCGATCACGATCTTCGGGATTATCTGCCTGAACTACGCGCTCCTCCGGTTGATGCCGGGGGATCCGGCGCTGAGCCTCACCCCGCGCGACCCCAAGTATCAGGGCCTCGCGGAGTACAACCGCGAGCTGTTCGGTTTCGACAAGCCCCCGTGGGAGCAGTTCGTCATCTATCTCCAGCGGACCGTAACGCTGGACTGGGGGATTTCCTACCGACTCGGCCTGCCCGTGTTCGATGTGCTGATGCGGGACCTCGGATGGACGCTCGTCCTCGTGGGAACCTCCACAGTAATCACGATCGTCATCGGAATGTTGGTCGGATCGATCGCCGCGCAAAAACGAGGCAAGCCGTTCGACCTGGTTTCAACCGCGACGGGAATCTTCCTCTACGGCATGCCCATCTTCTGGCTCGGGTTCCTCCTCCTTGCGACGTTCGAGAAAGGCTCCATCGTAGGCCACTATTTCACGTGGTGGCCCGCCTTGCCGTCTCAAGGGTACTACGACGACATGCTCGGACAATGGGCCTGGGACGGGGCCCATCTGACGAGCGCCGCTCAGCACCTCATCCTGCCTGCCCTCACGCTGACCCTCGGCACGCTCGCGGGAATCTCCCTCGTCATGCGGAGCTCCCTCATCGACGTCATGACGGAGGATTTCGTCACGACCGCGAAGGCGAAAGGGCTGAGCGACCGCCAGATCCTCCGTCGGCACATCCTCCCAAACGGCTTGCCGCCGATGGTCGCCCTGATCGCCCTGGACCTCGCCTTCGTTATCGGGGGTGCCTACCAAGTCGAAGTTGTGTTCAATTACTACGGAATTGGATGGGAGACGATCCAAGCGATCGACAACCTCGACTTTCCGCTTCTCCAGTTCATCATCGTCGTAGGCGGCGTCGCGATCGTGCTCGCGAACCTCGTCTCCGATTTCATCCTCCTCCTGCTCGATCCGCGGATCAAGGTTTCGTGAGGAAAACCCATGGGCGCAACCGAAGTCGTGGTCCGACCGAGGGTGGTCTCCCCGTTCCAAGCTTCCCTCCGCGTGGCCCTCCGTCGAATGCAGGTTGTGTGGGTCGGGATCCGGCACAGCCGGACGGCGA
>VBMG01000220.1 GCA_005878485.1 Methanobacteriota archaeon
CGCGCTCCTGCTCTTGGGTGCTAACTTTCAGGCGCGCTCAACTCGGACGTTCGGCCTCGTCTGCATCGGCGCTGCGTACCTGATCGCCCACGCCGTCGTCCTCGGCATCGACCTCGTACCGGCCCTCGTGTTCATCTCGGTCCTGATTATCCAGGTGGAACTGCGGGTCCTAGCCGAGCGGTTCGCTCCTCTGTACGAGGCCGATCCCGGCCCCGATGCGCAACGAAGGATTCGCACTGCCTTGGGACGCGCGGTCCTCCGGCTGACCGTCGCCGCGGTGCTTTCCGTCGTCGTGCCGATCCTCGCGGCGGACCTCGCCGTGGCAGGCGTCGTGCCCGTGACGACCGTTCCCACCGCGATTGCGCTCGCGGCGGGCTTGGTCGCAGTTGTCGCCCTCCTCGCGGTGGTGCCTTCCCTCGAGCGGAGGACCGCGTAAATCCGAACCGAGGTCAACGCGGCGAGAGAGGGCTCGAGTGCCGGAGTCGTGGGCCACACAGCACTAGTTCGACCGCGCAAACACGCTACGGAAGAAAGCCTTCAGTTTGCCGATTCGGAGGACATTGCCCAGAATCGAGAGGAGTTCCCGATCGCGCTTCGCGAGCGCTCTCTCGTACATCTCCTCGACGAGTGGGATCACGCGACGTTGGTAGTAAAGCAGGTTGCGCCATTGAAATCCCGCGACGGCGAGGGAGACGGCGATCGTCCAGATCGCTGGAACATTCTCGAGGAGCGGGTGGAGCCAGGTCGGAACATACGGTCTCAAGGCGATCATGAAAATCCAAAAGGCCGGGATTCCCGTCGCAATCGTGCCCTTGACTCGATCCCACGTGTGGCGTTTCCTGATCGAGGTCAAGAGGAACTGGAGCGCTTCGATTTCGGCCTGTCGCTCGGTGGAACGGCTGCGGTGGGCTTTCAGCGCTCGTCTCTCCGCGTCTTCAGCGGCCTGACGCCTGAAGAGTCTCATTCGATCACACCGTTGGCCCAACTTCTATTGCGGTCAACGCGGGCCACATGACCGAGCGCCGATAAAAGGGGAAAGGGGACATTGAAGGCCGCGTGCGACCGCGGCGCTTCGACCGCTTCATCCGGCCGCTCGGACCCCGGGAGCTCGGTTTCTCGAAGCCAAACAGGGAGTCCTGTCATCCCGATAGGAAAGGATAATTAGGCTCCGAACTTTGCGACGGCCGCTGCCCCGGTGGTCTAGCGGTCTATGATCCCGGCCTGTCGAGCCGGGTGCTCGGGTTCGAATCCCGACCGGGGCGTAGCCCTCCCGTTGTGTGTACTCTTGGACCCACAACGCCCTCTTAATCTGCGCGAATGCGTCATCGCCCCCGGATGGGCTACCGTTTGATCAAGGCACGTGCCTTCGGCCCGAACCGGGTCGACTTCGCCCTACTGAAAGATCTGGAATCAATCCTGGGAACACCGGAACGAAATAATACTCCGCACGGCATTTCGGCGACGGGTCATACTGGGGGGTTAGGATACGAACACTCGTCGCGTATTCGTTGGATTGGCGGTCGGCGCGTTTCTTTTCGCCGCTTTGGCGGTGACCGCGGTGCCTGCGCGGGCGGATGACAATTCCGAGTTCGACTTCCACATGGGGGACGCGTTCCTGACCCGACTCGGTGCCCCGCCGACCGATGTTGCTAGGGCGGCGGCCAACGGCGACACGATCACGGTGGTCGGGACGGGCCAGTTTGACATCGAGGAACGAGAGGCATCGGGCCAAGGAACCTTCGAGCATCGGACCGCCGACGGAACCCTCTTTGCCTTTGGTACATGGAAGGCGAAGATGCTCGTGAGCTTCGACAACTTCGGCGCCGAGACAGGAGGTCGGCCAGACTTCATCGGAGGGCATGCCGTCATCGCGATCCGCGTCACGGCACACCCCGCCTCGGATCCTACGGTGACACTGAAGTTCGACGCGATCTTGGTTGTGGATTGTGAGATCGGCAACAATTTCCTTGGGGTCACGGAAGGGATCACAATCGATGCGGGCTTCATTAACTTCAACGAGAAAGTCAGCCCTAGCATCACCCTGTTCGTGACGGAGGACGCGCAGGATTAAGCCGGCACGAGGCGAAAATTCCGATTCGGCCTTCACGGAAGGTCTGAAGGTTCGCGATGCTGATTGTCCCGTCAGGATGAGTCAAGCGATGGAGAAGCTCGGACCGTAAAATCCCCGCCGCCATATCTTGCAGGGACTTTCCCAGTTCATCGCGTTGGCATGACCATGCCCCAGCCCACAGTCCGACTTGAGCCACGTGAGTAGATCGCTGTGTTTTGCAAGCCCCTTCTCTTTCGCCAATGCTTGGAAGAATTCCGGATCCTTGCCAGTCTTGGCCTTGATGTTGTCGATGTATGCCTTGTATGTCACAGTCTTCGCCCCATGCATCGGCTAGGACGATTAAATTCATCCAGTTTTTCCGAACTCAATCAGCGCCATTCTACGAAATCGCTTGGCCGAGAGCGCTCCAAGGGTCTTCCTTTTTGACGTGAAGGTCGTTTACGAACTGTTTGATCGCCGGAGGGACGGACGAATCCACTTCTGTCTCGTTAGAATTACGACCGGTTCCGTTTCCCCTCGTCGGGTGGATATGGATTGGCGCATCGCTTGCCGTGGTAGCAGTAGGTCTGTGGGTTGCGCTCTCCAATCCTAGCTTCGGGTTCACTATCGTGACTTTTGGCTTGTTGAGCTTGCCATTCAACCCTCGACTCCACGGTCGTACTCCGAGAAGGCTTGATGTCGATGCGCACTCCATCCGATTCGTGAAGGGGGAGTCTGTGGTGAAGCTCCTGCCTTGGAACCGCGTAGAGAAGGTCCAGTACGGTCCAAGGAGGTGGCGTCGAATGAAAAGAACGTATCCAGTAGGAATTGGGAACGAGAGGGTGTACATCCGCTTCGTCGCGAGCACCGACCTTGAGTCGATCCGTGTAGACGGTTTCGAGTACGAGCTCAAGCCCGATGAAATTCAACGTGTCCTGGATGCCATTTCAGACCTAACCAAGAGGCACTCGGTTCCCGTTGAGGAGAAGGAGTGGCTCGTATACGGCTAAGGCGTTTGGAGTCGACAGAGAATGTGGCCGCCTCCCGTTAGCGTTCTCGCGGTTCTCATGATGCCAAGCCACGCCGCCGGAAGGGGCGTTGATCTCCGTTCGCGCGTCCGCTCTTCAATAAGCGCGCATCCCGGCCGTGTGCCTCAACCGCGACCTTGGGTCTCGGGTAGGCCCAGCAAAACTTAACCCCTTCGGGAGCTCGTGCCGGACAGGCGCCGATATGCAGTCCCGTCCTTCCTCGCCACCCGAATGTCCGTACTGTAAGACCCCGATCCAGCCCGGCTACCTCGGCGTCGCTACCTACCAAGCTCTGGGGACCGCCCGCTGGTTCGATCCGGGCACGGACCCGCTCATGGTCGGCCTCCCGCTCGGGGTCGGCGGCGGTGAGGTCGTGGCCTCCGGAGGTCTGGGTGGCGTCGTCGTGTACGGGTACCGGTGCACGAACTGTCGGACGATCATCTTGCGCTACTGAGTCCGACGCCCCCTAGCGGCCACCGGTTTCGGCTTCGCCTCCGTCTTGGTGCGGCCGATCAACTCGATCCAGATGCCATCGGGATCGCTCACAAATGCAAACGCGTATCGCTCCTCTCGGAACGGTTCGACCTCTGGGCGTGCGCCCTTCGCGACCAGCTCTCTGAACGTGCCGTCGACGTCGGCAACGCGGTACGCCAAGTGGTCGAGTTCCTCGCCCTTGCGGTACGGCGCGAAGAATTTGCTTTCCGCGGGATACCAGTTGAGTTCCAGCCTTTGTTCCGAACCCGGGCTTCGCAGTTCAACCCACACGCCCCCGTGGCTCATCTTTCCCCGCCGGGTGACTGTCATGCCAATCACCTTGCGGTAGAACTGGAGGGACCGCTCGAGGTCTCGCACCCGGATCCCGGTGTAGAAGTACTTCGTGATAACCACCGGTCCCCAAACGGTTCCCGTTCGCGTTTAAGGATGATGGAGACGGTGCGTCGGTCCCATTCTCATCCCGACCGCGACTCGCTAAGAACCCGGGAGGAATTCTCGCGGCCGCGAACGTCTCACGCGTGTCCGGGCGCCAAGCTAGTTAGCAGACGGCCACTTGGGGAGGCGCCATGTCGGCAGCCGCCACCCCCAAGCCTGACGGTAAGAAGAGGGCCGCCACGCCGCGTTCATCGAAGGGCTCCGTCATCGATGTCCGTCACCTCGTGAAGGTGTACGGCGGCCGCGGCCAGGAGGAGATTAAGGCCGTCAACGACGTCAGCTTCTCCGTCGACCAGGGCGAGTTCTTCGGCTTCCTCGGGCCCAACGGGGCCGGCAAGACGACGGTCATCCGGATCATCACGACGCTCCTCGCGAAGACGAGCG
>VBMG01000221.1 GCA_005878485.1 Methanobacteriota archaeon
CGGCCTCCGCATCCTCTTCGAACAGCAAGCCTTCCGCAAAACGCAGATAGAGGAACACCGGCTCGCCGAGTTTCGCGACGCGCAGCCCCTTCTCCGTGAAGGAGTATTGAACCCGCGGAGGTTTCGTGTCGAGCACCTCACGGTGTACGAGTCCGAGCTCCTTCAGCCGCGATAGTTTCACGGAGAGGATCCGGGCGCTCATCCCCGGCATCGCGTGGAGGATCTCTTGGAAGCCGAGGGTCTTGTGCGCGTAGATCAGGGCGAGGACGTCCACGGTCCACTTCCCGAATACCGTCTTCGCGATCTCCAAGTTGAACTCGACGTTCCGCGCGACGTCTCTCGGTGGGTGCATCGACGCCGCCTGGGCCACCTCGCGGCTGAACCGGGACGAGAGCTCCGCAAAATCCGCGAACTTGGCGGCGAGGTCCGTGAGGTCCGGGGAGAGTCGCCAGAGGGTCTTCGAGAGCCCGTTCCCCGTCCGAGTTGGGGCCGGGCCACGCTGGAACAGGCCCCGGCTCTCGCCGGCGGCGAGGGCGGACGAAACCCGGGCGAGCGACAGGCCGGCGAGGCGGCTTAGTTCGATCGGGTCTTTCGCATCGCGGTCGTTGAACACCGCATCCGCCAACATCGCGCGAACCAGGTCGGCCATGTCCTCCGGGCCGCGCCGGACAGGGCCCCGCGCTTTGGCAAGTTCTGAATCGGGTAGCAAGTAACTCGGATGTCGCCCGCCGTGCATCAACTCGCGGTCGACACTATCGGCGACCGAGAATCAGGAGTGAGAGCGGGGCGTGTCCCCCTCCAAATCGACTTCCCGCAGCCTTCCGTTCGAGGGAGATCTCGCGTCTGGGGCGCCGGGAACGGTCCGTCCGGCACGGTCCGTCCGGCTATCGAGCGGCTCGCCCTTGATTGCGATCTCAGCCTGTCACGACGAGTTGCTGGATGTGCGTGTTCCAGACGTCGTTGGTGTAGTCCACGACATGTTTGCAGGCAGCACCTGATCTGGAAACCAACCCATCTCGTGGTCACGGCGTTACTTTTCGTCTTCGCCTTCGTCCACGGGTGGATCGTCATGTTCTAATCTGTCGACCCAGGAAGCCTCGAAGCGAGAACCTTCTTGTTTCCCCTTGGCCGTTTCGGCCGACAGCATCGACCATGGCGAATCGAGTTCCGACGGCATACACGATCCGCGAATTGAGTGCTCGCACGCTTCCTGACTTTGAGACGCTCGCCGTCAAACAGGGAGGATGTTGGTGCATTTTCTATCAGCGGGCGAAGCCCCTTCGCCGCGGGACGACGAGCGAGGAATGGAAGCGAAGGAATCGGAACGACAAGAGAAGGTTGGTGCGCGAAGTTCGCTCTCATGCAATTTTGGTCTACGACGGAAAGACCGCAATCGGCTGGTGCCAATACGGTGACCGGAACGACCTTCCCCGAATTGACGCGCGACGCACCTACCGCAAGGCGGCGCCTCCGGTCGGGGATGTGAAACTATGGAGAATCACCTGCTTCTTCGTGGACCCCAAGTACCGAGGCCGCGGTGTGGCCAAGTACGCGCTCAAGGCGGCGCTCGAGTCGATCAAGGAACAGGGCGGAGGGATCGTCGAGGCCTACCCGGTGGTTTCCGCAAAGATGGCCGCGGTGCCAGAGTGGCGTTGGTTCGGGACGCTGGGGATGTTCCGGAGAGAAGGGTTCCGGAGAGTTGCCTCGCTTGGGACGAGCGGCGTCCTTGTGCGGAAGACGATTTCTCCCGGAACGCGCGAACGCACGGCGGACATCTGCAAGTAGATTTAGAAGGAGGCAATCGTTTGTGCCTTCAATGTCCCGATGATGCCCACGCCTCCGCCGTGCCCGCGGTGCGGCGCGCCGATCCGCATGCCGGCTCGGTTCTGCAATGCATGTGGTGCGCCCCTCTTCGCCCAGGGACCGTGGCCCGCCTTCGACACGCACGGCGCCGGGTTCTCCGTCGTCGCGGTCCTCATTTCCCTCCTGTGGTTCCGAATCAATGGCGTCCCGATTTTCCCGCTCGGCCTCGTGGGCGGTCTCGTCCTCGCGTACTGGTCCCACGACATCAACACGAAGGTCGGGAGGGAGTCGCTGTTTGTCGTGACCGCGATCCTCTGCGTCCTCGCGACGATTGTGGGGCCCCTCCTCCGGTGAAAGAGCGAGGCCCGCTCTGACGAGCCGGGAAACCTTAATACGAAACCCAACGTACTGAGCGCTCGCGGGCCGGTAGATCAGCTGGAAGATCGCTATCTTGGCATGGTAGAGGCCGTGGGTTCAAATCCCACCCGGTCCACTTTTCTATGGGGTGAGAGGCCCGGGACCTGAGCATTCGAGACATTGTCGCCATGATTGCCGCAGGAGTCCGGATCAGACCTCCGAAGACGA
>VBMG01000222.1 GCA_005878485.1 Methanobacteriota archaeon
GTCCTCGGGCGGCCCCGGCTTGGCGGACGTGATACAACTTCACAGTCAATCCCTTTTCGTTCCCCCGATCCTAGCGGAGTCGTTTCAAAGAGTTTAAGTATATCGCGATATATCGCGATACTCATGCAGTCCTCACACGCAGGATCGGTGGCCAGCGAATTCCCGGTCCAGTTGAAGGGCCTGGGCAAGGAGTACGGTCACTTCACCGCCCTGAAGTCTCTCGACCTGACCGTCCCGGAGGGAACGTCCCTCGGGTTCCTCGGTCCGAACGGCGCGGGAAAATCGACGACGATCAAGATCATGACGAACCTGATCCGCCCTTCCCGGGGCCATGCCACGTTGTTCGGCGTCGATGTCCGCCAGGAGCCGACCCGGGCGCTGGCCCGGATTGGCGCGGTCATTGAGACCCCGGAGTTCTATGGCTATCTTTCGCCGCTCGAGACCCTCGCCTATGCGGGACGGCTCCGCGGCATGTCGTCCAAGGAGATCGAGTCGCGCAGCGAAGAGGTCCTGAAAGGGGTCAAGATGAGTGACTGGGCCGACCACCGGATCCAGGAGTTCTCGAAGGGGATGAAGCAGCGCCTCGCGATCGCGCAGGCGCTCCTCAACGAACCCGCCCTCCTCATCCTCGACGAGCCCACGTCGGGCCTGGATCCGAGGGGCATGGCGGAGGTCCGTGACGTGATCCAATCGCTGAAGGGCGAGGGCCGGACGATCTTCATGAGCTCCCACCTCCTCGGCGAAGTCCAGGAGGTCTGCGACGACGTCGCGCTCCTGAACCACGGGGAGCTCCTGATCCACGGCTCCGTCCGCGACCTTTCCCGGGGGTCCGACACGTCCACGTTCCAGACGAGCTTCCTTCGTCCGCCGACACCGCAAGACCTCGAGGCCCTCGCATCGGTCCCCGGAATCGTGGAGATCAAGAACGAGGGCGACTCGACGATCGACCTCCGGATTTCGGGCGGTGAGGAAGGGCAGGCGCGTGTGCTCGAAGCGATGGTGAGCCGCGGCCTGAAAGTCATCACGTACCGGCCGCTGGGCTCGTCGCTCGAACAGTTGTACCTCGACCGCATCCAGGAGTCGGATCGCCTATGACGACGACTCCGTTCGGTCAAGTGGTCACCGTCGCGAGCTACGAGATTCGCAAGTACATCCGGGGCCGCCGCCTCCTCGGCATGCTGATCCTCGTCGCGCTGATCATCGGCCTCGAGCACGAGAAGCGGACGGGGTACTTTCTGTTCCCGAACCCGGTCCGCCGGGAGGTGCTCGTCGTTGGGAAGATTGCCGCCAGCCTGATCGTTTCCGCCGCCGTCCTCACCCTGTACTACGGCGCCGCGGCGATTGCGGCCCTCGCGATCACGGGCTCCCTGACGTGGGACGTTGGCCTCTCCTACGTCTACGCGCTCGCCTACATGACCGCGGTCGTCGGGGTCGCCTACCTCCTTTCGGCGTTGCTGAAGAGCACGGTCGCCGCAACGGTCCTGACGTTCTTCCTCTTCACGCTGATCTTCACGATCATCGGCGCGATCCTCTCCGTGGCGAGCGTCAAGCCGTGGTTCATCCCGACGTCCGCGTCGGGGATCATCGCCAACGCCCTCGGCGGAGCCGCCGTCGGTCCGGGTCCCGGTGGCGGAGCCCGCGAATTCGTCCCGGATCCCGCGACCTCGGTCCTCGTGTTCGCGGCGTACGCGATCGTCGGCGGCGTGCTCGCGATCCTCTGGTTCCGGCGGCGGGAGCTCGCCTCGTGAGCGCCCCCGAGAAGTTCGGCGGATTCTTCCATTTCTTCGGCAAGGGCGACTTCAAAGGGCTCGTCCTCCACCTGCTCGAGGAACGTCCGATGCACGGGTACGAGATCATCAAGGCGGTCGAGGAGCGCTACCATGGGTTCTACAAGCCGAGCGCCGGGGCGATCTATCCGGCCCTGCGGGCCCTCCTCCGCAAAGGATACCTCTCGGTGAGCGGCGAGGAACGCCGCAAGACGTACCGCATCACCCGCGAAGGCAAGGCGTATTTGCGGAGCCGCCGCAAGGAAATCGAGGAGCGCTTCCGCGCCTTCGAGTCCGCAGTCGGGCCCGAACGGGCCGCGCTCTTCCGCGAATTTCGGGCGACGGGCAAGCTGCTCCGGACGAACATGAGCGAGGTCACCCCGAAGCAGGCGGAGGCGCTCCGTCGAGTGGTGATCGAGATGCGAGAGAAAGCGCTGCGGATCCTTTCGAAGTGAGGGAGGTGCTCCATGGCCAGTGACGCCATCGTGACGGAAAACCTGACGAAGGTGTACGGGAAGCTGACGGCCGTCGACCACGTCAACCTCAAGGTGGCGGAGGGGACCATCTTCGGACTCCTGGGCCCGAACGGCGCCGGCAAGACGACGATGATCAAGCTGCTCACGGGCCTGACCGACATCACGGAAGGAGAGGCGTCCGTGGCCGGGTTCAACGTCCGTCGCGATCCGATGCACGTCAAGCAGCGCATCGGTTGGGTCGCGTCCGAGGTGATCCTCGACGACGACTTCACCGCGTGGGAGAACCTCTGGCTGCAGGCGAAGCTCCAGAGCCTTCCCGAGTGGAGGGACCGCGCGGAGGACCTGCTGAAGTACTTCGGCCTCCTCGACCGTCGGAAGGATCGCGTGAAGACGTTCTCGACGGGGATGCGCAAGAAGCTCGAGATCGCCCTGGCCCTGCTCCATCAGCCCGAGGTCGTGTTCATGGACGAGCCGACGATCGGCCTCGACGCGAACACGCGACACATGCTCTGGGACCTGATCACGGGCGTGAACCGGGAGTTCGGGATCACGGTGCTGTTGACGAGCCACTACATCGAGGAGGCGGACGCGCTCTGCGAGCAGATCTCGATCATCGATCATGGGAAGTTCGTCGCCTCGGGGAGCCCGACGGACCTCAAGGCCCGGGTCAAGTCGGACTTCGTCGAGCTCGAGACGCGCGAACCGGTCGACGAAGCGAAGTTGCGCGCGATCCCCGGCGTCACCGACGTCCGCACCCAGGGGAAGACCTGGATCCTGCGCGTGTCCGCGGCGGAAGAGGTCCTCCCCCGTCTCTTCGCGACGCTCAAGACGGACGAGATCCGGCGGATCAACGTGGAGAAGCCGAGCCTCGAGACTGTCTTCCTGGACATCACGGGCAAGCGGATCGACCAACCGGGGTCCGATGTGCCCGACTACCGCAAGTTCTACGCGCAGATGAGGAGGGCCCGACGATGAGCACGGAGACGACCCACGCCCGGGTCTCGCGGCGGCAGCTCGCCTTCGGACGACCGCGGGTGAGCCAGCGGAGCCAGTTCGTCGGGCTGTACGGTCGGGAGCTCCTCCGCACGTTCCGGAATCCGTGGGTGCTCGTGATCACGTTCGTCCAGCCGTTCATGTGGCTCGCGTTCTTCGGGAGCAGTTTCAGCGGTGCCTCGCCCGCGCTCGTGCAGGAGATCTTCCACACCGACAGCTACATCGCGTTCCTGCTCCCCGGGGTCCTGTCGACGTCGATGCTGACAGTGGGGATGTTCGGATCGA
>VBMG01000123.1 GCA_005878485.1 Methanobacteriota archaeon
AGTAATCGGAGCATCGACCTGTGTCGTGCCGCTCGAGAACGCTGCACTTCCGGATTGGACGCGAGTGTCGTCCGTGAACTCCACCAGATACCAAGTGAGGGTCATCGCCTGACCCGTGAGGGCTCGGTCGAACGTCAGCGTATTCCCATTGGTCACGACCCCGCGAACCATTTTCTGGCCAATGCTGGCAGCGGTCCCGTCCGCGGAGTTATAGCTGAACATGAGCCATGCCTTCGCCGTGTTCACAGCGGTGAGCGTCGCGGTGCGACTCCCGTCGGTCGTCGCAAAGGCGATATCTCCTGTCTGGATCTTGGCCGAGGTGTACGAGACAACCTGCCATTCGACGACAGAGAGCGGGTCGCCCGCACTGACCTGCAGGGAGAGCTCCAAGTTCGTCGAGCTCGTGATCTTGGACTTAATGAAGTCGTTACCGTCATACGTCGACCCCTGGGATCGATAGCTCACGATTGGGAAGCTCCGCGTCACGTCGACGGCGGAGAGAGGGACGTTGACGGTCGTGCCCGGGTTCGTCTCGGACCCGCGCTGGACGGAAACGCCGCTGAGGAACTCGGCGAGGTACCACTCGATCGTGATTGCAGGCGCTCCCGTGGAGACGACGCGCTGGAATCGGACGGTCGTCGAGTCGAGGAGGGTTCCGCTGATCTGGCTCTGCCCGGGCTGCGCGTTGTTGAATCGCGCGCTCGAGAGGAGGAACGACCGTGCCGTGATGACGGATGTGATCGTGACATTGACCGTGGAATCCCCCGCAGCGAGCGTCGCCGCCCCGTTCTGAACGTTCGGCCCCCGGGGTGCGGTCGTGGCGCTCTCCTCGAGGAGGTGGTCCGAGAACACCGTGTACCAGCACCCGTCCGAGTTCGTCGCGTCGCACGCAGTGTCCCCCGCGACATCGCCTGCGCGGACGGCCTTGCGTTGATGGTTGTAGACCGTGGTCGCGGAGTTCGAACCGGGGTCGATTAGCGTCGCTGCAGGCTCGGGCCCGACCTGGGCCCACGGCACAGCCAACGGCCGGTTCGCAGGGGAGACCTGGAACGACTTGAATGACGGAGCGAAGCTCCCCGCCGCGGCGGTCGAGTCAATCGAGCCCCAGAAATCGCTCGCCTCCACATAGACGCTGGTCGCATTGACCGGGACGGAGGTTTCGACCGCGTGGTAGCCCAGGGCCGCCGTCACGGGCGAAATCGGGCTCCAAGACCATTGTCCGGGGAACGAGCCAGAAAACGCCAAGTATGCGGATTGCGTAATCTGACCGCCTTTCCCTCGGACCTCGACGAGACGGTCCGCGCCGATCCCGCCAATCGCATAGCCGCTCCAGGTGCTGTTGTCGATGTCGAGGAATAGACGGAGGACGTCCTCGCCGAAGAGCGGGGGACGGGATGTTGGACCGATGTACCGGCTCACGGCGCGGCCCGGAAACGGCGGCGGGAAGGTGGCCGGGATCGTGGTGTTCAGCCAGTAATCGGTCCCGCCGGGGAACCCGTAGTCGATGAAGCCGTCCCCGTCATAGTCTCCGCTTGTCTGCGCGTCCGGCACGCCGTCGTTGTTGAAGTCGTAGGGCATCGGATCGACGGAATCCGGGACCGCGTCCCGGTCCGTATCGGCGGGCGGCTGTGTCCCGGGCGGAGGCGCGGCTTGGGGCGGCTGCGGCACGGGCGTGCCGGTCAGGGTCTTGCCGGTGACGTCCGCGTAAATGTACAGGGTCGAGTTGTCTCTCTGCGATCCATATCGGGCGAGATCGATGTCCGGGTTGCTCGCGGGGCTGACATCGTTCGTTGGATCCGCGTACGCGGCGGTCCACTCGTCGAACCCCCCATCGATTCGCGGGGTGGGAGGAGCACCGCCGATGTAGCCGAGGGTCCTCGCCCCCGGCAGGTCGCGGACTGCGAGGACGGCGCCGGCCACGCCAAGCGGCTGACTCGGTGAAAGACGAATCCCGAACGTCTCGCCGTTCCCTGTCGCGAAGTCGCCGACGACGGTGAGGACGGCGGAAGTCCCCGCGGGGATCGCTTGCCCTGGGAAGGAGAAGATGATGTCCCGCGACGATGGCGTTACAAGGCTAATCGGGTTCCCGGTCCCGCCAAGAAGCCGCAGGCTGGATACGGAGCCGACCGGCGCCGTCCCGATGATTTGCACGCGGAGCGAATCGATGGAGACGGACTGCCGGTACGCCGTGAGGTTCAGTCGAAGGAGCGGCACGCTGGCACCGGAGATGACATCGGGCACCTGGGGTTCCCCGGCGACAAGGAGGGACCCCCCGGTCGAGCTAATCGGAACGTCGCCCGTGTCCGTCTGACGATCCCACGACTCCGTGCGGACGGATGCAATCACGGGGTTTTGCCCGGATCCTTGCACCGCCCATGCCGCTTCCGCTTCAATCTGAGATCCGCTCGCTGCCGCCGGCGTGCCGGTGCCCTTGATCCAGCCGTTCCAGTCCCGAACATCCCGGTTCGAGTCGAACTCCCACAAGACGCGCGAAAGGACCGCACCTCCGTACCCGGAAATCTCAATCATGCGGTCGGCGCCGAGGCCGTCGATCCGGTAGCCGGTCGTGTCGGTGGCATCCGTGTCCACGAAAATCCAGACGCTGTCCATCGTCCCTGGGGACGGACCACCGCCCTGAAGGGCGGTGCCTCGAACTTGAACATAGAACGCGAACGGGCCCAAGTTGTCGACTATCCCGAAGCGGATGACGTCGACATTCGGGTTCGAGACGGGTCCCACCGTCGTGTCGACCTTGGAGATGGACGCCCAGTCGTCGAAGACGCCGTCGATCCGGATCGGATACGCGGGACCTTGGTCCTCCGGCAACAAGAAGAGCGGGATCAGCAGGAACGCGACGCAGACGAGCGGGATTAGGTACAGCTTCCACCCCGTCGCGCGCGCGGTTCCGCGGCGATGGGACGCGTGAAATGCGACGGACTGGGAGCCGGCACCCAGACCGTTCGTCAGACCGTTCGTACGGCCCACACCGTTTGTCAGCCCATTGGTGCGGCCCGATCCGTTCGTCAGGCCGTTCGTCCGCCCCCGCAGCCCGTTCGTGCGGCCCCTGAGTCCGTTCGTCTTGCCGGTCATCGATCCCGCACGACTCCCGAGGGCGAGCCCGTTCGTGAGCCCCTTCTTGGCAGCGGACTTCGAGGCCGGTTTACCCGGTCCCTTCGGCGTTGACTCGTCCGGCTTCGTCGCCCCGCTCAACTCCTCTTGGACCATCTCTTGGATCGCGACGTGGCTGAGGTCGTCTAACTCGTCCTCCATCGACCTGTGGGGATTGAATTTCACGCCGCAATTTGCGCAAGTCGTAGCATCGGCCGGCACGAGGACCTCGCAAATCGGACACGGGAATGGGAGGCGCGGCTTCCTCGCCGATGTGGGTTCGGACTGTTGGGCGCGTACGCGGCTCTGACGGGCTTTCTCCGTCTCGCCAAGCTGGGCGTGGAGCTTCGTCTTGAAGATCCACAGGCCCGGGTAGTTCGGGTCGAGATCGGCAAGCCGCTCGAGCGTCTGGAGCGCATCGGGAACTTCCTCCATTGTCGCTTGCGCCGCAGCCATCGCGAAGAGGGCGTCCGCATCTTTCGGATTGAGTTTGAGCCGCTCACGAGCCGTCCGCATGATGAGCTTGAAACGCTCGGATGTCAACCGGTCCATTCTTACGAACCTCAATGGCGCTGCTCGCCCGCGTGAACTTGGGAATGGGTCGCGCTGCCGGTTCATAAGCCATCCCGCCGAATTCTCAGCAACGATTCCTTTCCGCTCCGGCCGCGCTCGACTGACGCCCTTTCGACCGATGAGGGAGCGGGCCAATGGCGCGCACGCGGACCCATGATGCGCGGTGCAGGCGTCGCATGGGTCCCTCCTCGACAGCCTCGCGTTCGAGGCGCTCCGTGACAGGGGGACAACGCGATGTCCAACAATCCCTCGGCAAGGGTCAGGGCGTCGAGTGAGCGTGTGCTTGGCCGTGACACGACCTGCTATTGCCGGGGACCACTCCCGTCATCTGAGCGAAACAGTCAAGCAACGTGCAACCGGGAAACGATTGGTGGCCCCAGAGCCGGGACGGAGCCCCTCGTTCATCCGAGATTACCACGACTCAGTTCGCGAAGGGTCGCGTGGCGTATCCATGAGAGCTTGGCCCCGTTCGCCGATTCCCGATCCTCCCGCTCCGAAGAATGAGATCCGGGCGAGCGACGCCACCGGGCGCGCAAGACGAGCAAGAGGACCAAGGTCCCTGCCAACGGGATCTCCACGATGCCGAATTCAGGTACGTAGACCGCGATCTTAATCTCGTAGGGCGTGGTGTTGCCCTGATTCCACAGAAAGCCGATGAGGCCGCCCGACACCGAGTACGGGGATGTGAGTCCCGCCTTGGTAATCGTGGAGGAGTCGATGCCCATCACGTCGGTCCACGAGCCGCCACTGTATTTTCGGCCCTTGATCTGGTTCGTGCTCTGGACGTAGAAGACATATAGACTCCCGTTCGAACTGTCCCAGGTGATCGTCGGCTGAGTGTTGCCGGTCGTCGAGTCGACCGTATCCGCGGCGCCCCACCCCGAGCCGGTCCTCTGCTTATGAATAATCGCTCCGTTGCTATCGCTGTACACGAGGTCGATATTGCCCGACGCGTCGACCGTCCCGCTCGGTACTTTCGTGTAAATCCCCGACGTTGTCGTCGCGATGTTCTCTAGACTGCCCCAAGTCCCTGTGCCTATCTTTCCGTCGATGGCCCCGTTTGCGTACCAGAAGGCGTACACATTGCCATTGGACAATGGGAGGATCGTCGGGTAGACATTCGAGTTGGTAATGCTGGCACTCAGGAGGGTCGTGAAAGTCCCCCAGGAGGACACATCATCCGCATTTGTCGACTTCACGACAGCGACGTCGTAGTTGCCGGTGGAGGGTTGAGAGTTCGAAGCAATCCAGAGAAAGCCACTCGAGTCTTTCGTGATGAACGTGGCTTTGAATGCAAAGCTCACCGTGCTGACCGTGACCGTGGCCTGGGTGCCCCACGTGATCGTGGTTCCGCTAATCGTCCCTCGTCGGACCGGGACGGTCGCGTCACTCGCCCCATCGTCTCCGACGGCGTAAACGATGTTCCCGGCGGAATCGAACCAGACGGACGGATTGTTCGTGCCCGAGGTGGTGAAGACCTGCGTGACCGCGTTCTCCCAGGTCAACGCGTTGTCGCTCCATGTATATACGGAACTCGATCCATCATAATAGAAGGCCCACCAACGCGTGCCGTCATAGAAGACCTTCCGCTGATGGCTGTAGCCCCCGCCACCCGGAGTGCCATCGGTCGACGTGTCGATCGTCCGGCTCACCAAGTTCGTGCTCAACACGGAGAACTTCACGTCGAGACTGAACGACGGCGAGCTTTGGGACCAAGCCCAAGCGACATTCGACGATGAACTGACATTGTACAAGGCTGTCAGGCTGGTCTTCGTTTTCGTGTTGGTCTCAATCGTGAGCGAGGCCCAGGAGCCGCCTGAAAATTTCTGGCCTTTGATCTGGTAGGTGCTCGAAATCCAGAAGGCGTACAAATCGCCCGTCCCGGTGTCTCGGGAGATCGTCGGGTATTTGTTGCTGGTGGAGGAATCCAAGATAGTCGCTGACTGCCACGACGACGTACGCTCCTGGTACTTCACCGTTCCCGGTCCGCTCGGATCTGTGTATATGAGATGGATGTTGAACGAACTATCTACCGTGGCGGACGGGCCGCGGTCCGAGAGTCCGCAGCACCCGGCGATCGAATCAAGGCTTCCCCAACTCCCGCTGTACAGCTTCCCCACGATCCCTACACCAGCTCCATCGTACCAAATCGCGTAGACATTCCCAGATGCCAAGGGAACGAGGACTCCTTGGACTCCGGCATTGGCGGAGTTTCCGCTTATGAGAGCCGTTTTCGTATTCCAGGTTGACACGTCGTCCGCAATCATCGATCGCGCGGCATCGAAGTTCCATGCGTTTCCGTTTATCTTTACGTTCGCAGCGACCCAAACATATCCGCTCGCGTCTCGTGTGATGACGGGAATCATGGACCAGGTCTGCCCGGAGAACGATGGCACTTGGGCTTCCGTGCCCCATGTAATGGCCGTCCCGTTAATCGTGCCCCGTCGCACGCTAAGATCCGTTCCGCTTCCAACGGCGCCGGCGATGTACACGATCTTCGTTCCGCCGCCGTTGTAGAACCAAGTGGAAACCTTCTGGATGCCCGCCGTCGTAAAGGCGGTGTTCTTCGTGTTGACCCAAGAAAGTCCGTCAGAACTCGGTTCGTATTGAATCGTGGATCCATCGTAATAGAACGCCCAAAAGTTCGTCCCATCGTAGAACACGTTCCGTTCCGTCGGACCATTGACGGCCGACGAGGTCGCAGTGTCGATAATGCCTGTGGGGTCGACGCCGCCCGCAGTCGAGTACATGAGTCCGAATACCGCGAAAGCCGGTCGCAGGGCCCCGCCGTCGTCCCCGCCATCTTGCCACCCGCGAGTCTGGATGAACGCTCGGGAGAGGTTCATGAGCGTCATGCCCGGGAGGTCCGCCTCCAAGCGGGACCCGTCGTCCGCGGATGGCGCCGCACCGAGGGGAGCCCACGACCAGTTGCCCGGACCCGTGCCGTTGAACCGCATCGCCGTCGACGATAGGATGAGCCCTTCCTTTCCGCGAACTTCTACGAGGTAGTCTGCCCCCATCCCGCCAATCGAGTACCCCGTTGCCGAGGACCCGTCCCGGTCGAGGTAGAAACGCGCGATGTCTTCGCCGAGGTCAACCGGTCGCTGAACCGGGCCTATGTATACGCTCACCTTTCGCCCTGCGTACGGCGCGGGGAACGTGCTGGGAATTGTCGTGTTGAGCCAATAGTCTGTTCCACCAGGACAACCGTAGTCCGTGATGCCGTCCCCGTCGACGTCACAGTTCGTTTGCGCATCCGGGATTCCGTCGTTGTTGAAGTCGTACGGCATTGGGTCGACCGAATCCGGCACAACATCCCGGTCCGTGTCCGGCGGCGCCGAGGCGTTCCCGCTGTATGCTTTGTTCGCTTGCGGCACGAGGGTGCCGTTGAGGACCGTCCCGACCGTCTGAACCATGAACGAGACGTTGCCGCCGGAGCCCGCGAACGCGTACCGGGAGATGTCCAGATCCGATGTCGCGGGAGGCGCGATGTCCCCGATCGGATCGGCGGTGGCATTCGCCCATTCCGCGAAACCACCATCGATTCGGGGCACCGAAGGAATCACGCCGACATAGGCGAGGGACTCGGCTCCAAGGCGAGGCCCGACGAGGGACACGCCGCCGGATCGAACGACCACATCCCCGGGACTCGCGAGGAACGCCCCCACCGTCGTACCGTCGTTCGTCGCAATCGTCGGTCGCAGGTGCAGCGTGGTCGAGGTGCCCGACGCAATCGGGATTGAGAGCGATGTGAACCGCGCCTGCCGCGCGGCCGGCGCGAGGGACAACGTGGTCCCAACCGCGTCCGTGAGAACAATGGAAGAAAACGTGTTCGGTCCGAAGGTGCCGTCGAGTGACACATTCAAGGCTTTGATTTCAGCGTCTCCCCCAACCGACTGGAATGTGAACGTGGCGGTATCCTGCGAGCCCGACACGACTTGCGGCGCCGCCGTTTGCTGACGGACGATTACGAACGACGATGCGCTGGTCGCCGTCGCGGACGCGATGTCGTGCGATCCGTCCCAGCTTCTCGAGGCGAATGTCGCGTCGATCGCGGCCTTCGGTTTCGCTATCGCGTCCCAGTTCGCTTCGAACTCAATCTGATTTCCCGAGGCCGCCGCCAAAACCGAGGTTGGCTTGATCCAGCCCATCCAGTCATGCGGGTTGGCATTCGCATCAAACTCGGACATCGTCGCGCTCACGACAACCCCGCTCCATCCGTCAATTTCGATCAGGCGATCGGCCCCGAGCCCTTCGATTTGGTATCCGGTCGCCCGCGATCGATCCGTGTCGATGAACACGAAAAACGCGTCCGTGACGCGGTTCGATGAGAGGTCGCCCTGGAGGGCCTGCCCTCGCACCTCGATGAGGAAGGCCAGGTCGTCGACATTGTCCGCGACCGCGACATGCGCGATGCCGACGTTCGGATTCGCATTTGTCGGTCCTGACGCGACGCGAGGCACCGCGTTCCAATCTGCGAACTTGCCGTCAATCTGAATCGGCGTGGAGGGACCCCAGTTCCCGGGGATGAAGAGGAGCGGCATCAGAAGCAAGCTAATCGCTACGAGCGGAATGAGGTACAGCTTCAATCCCGCGTGTCGGATCATCCCCCGAACCCCCGAACCGCGGAACGCGGCGGGCCGAATCACGGCGAGCCCGTTCGTCAGCCCGTTCGTCCGGCCGAGACCGTTCGTGATGCCGTTCGTCCGACCGAGCCCGTTCGTCAATCCGTTCGTTCGGCCGAGGCCATTCGTGAGCCCGCCGATGCGCCGCAGGCCGTTCGTAAGACCGTTCGTGAGTCCGTTCGTCAGGCCGTTCGTCTTACCGCGAAGCCCGTTCGTGCGCCCTCCCGGGCCGTTCGTCTTCCCGCCTTGGCGCGATGCGCCCCGCCTGCGAAGGAGTCCGTTCGTCAGCCCCCTCCCGCGGGCCGGCTTCGCGACCCGCTTCGGGAGCGGCTTCGCCTCGACTTCCACGTCGGGCTTCGCGGGCGGCTTCGTCGGGACCGGCGCCGTCGGAGCGCCACCGAGTTCCTCCTGGACCATCTCCTGGATCGCCGCGTGCCCGAGGTCGTCCAAGTCTTCCTCGAGTTTTCGCGTGAGCGCGAACCGGGCGCCGCAGCTCTCGCAACGGGTCGCGTCGACGGCGACCGGAGCGTCGCACATCGGACACGGCACGGTGGGCCCGGCGACCTTTGCCGCCTCATCCTCCGCCAGCTCGGCGCGGAGACGGCTCTGCCGGGCGAGGTCAGCTTGCCCCAGGCGGGCATGGAGCTTTGTCTTGAGGACCCAGAGGCCCGGGTAGTTCGGATCGATCACCGCGAGACGCTCGAGGGTCTGGGTCCCGCCCTTCGCGTCATCGAGCGTCGCCTGCGCGGCCGCGAGGGCGAACAAGGCGTCCGCGTCCCGCGGGTTCAGTTTGAGGCGCTCACTGGCGATTTGCATGATGAGCCGGAGTCGATTGGCTCGCTCGGCCTGCGATTCGAGGACGGAGCTAGGCGTCGGAGACACGGAAGGCGAGGACTTCGGGGATTCGCGAACCACCTTCAATCCGGCGTCGGTCAGCTCGAGAATCCGGAAGGACGGGTCGGCCGCGGTGTCCTTGAGATGGAGCACGCCAATCTTGCGGATAATCGCGTCCCCGATCCGGGCCCGCTCGATTTCGATCAGCCCGTCGAACGGCTGATGGAGGGTCGTTAGCTCCGCGGATGGATGCATTTCCTTCTCGAGGAGGATGAGGCTGGTGAACCGATGCCGGTCGAATTTTCGCTTCGCGCTCTGTGCGAACGCGTAGACCTGCGTGACCTCGTACACGTTCGTGGCGGGCGACAAGATCTCGAGGACGGCCCGCCGCGGCCCGCCGTCCGCGAGGCCCACGATCGCCCGGCTGAGGGCCACCCCGAGGTTCGTGAGGTCAATTGAGGACCGCAAGACGAGTCCG
Source organism: Methanobacteriota archaeon (assembly GCA_005878485.1). Taxonomy (GTDB): domain Archaea; phylum Thermoplasmatota; class Thermoplasmata; order RBG-16-68-12; family RBG-16-68-12; genus RBG-16-68-12. The sequence goes on from VBMG01000123.1 coordinate 9,619, forward strand.
CGCTCTTCCACATCCTGGACGGGCTCTTCGCTCCAAGAGTACCAGTCGACGATCCGGAGGCGGTTCTCCTTCGTCACCGCTTCGAGATCGACCCCGAGGTTCCGGAGTTCTTCAAGGACGGAGTCGGGAGAGTGCGAAGAAATGACAATGAGGCCGCACGCGCCCGTCTTGAGGCCTTCCGCAAGGAAGGTCAGCGCAAACCGGAGCTTTTCCTGGCCGGGCGGCCCTTGGAGGAGGACGCTCGAGCCCTCGGGCAGGCCTCCCTGGACCATCTCGTCGAAGCCTTCGACTCCCGTGGACTGCCGCGGCACGTACAGACGCCTCCGTCAATGGGGAGCGTTCGAACTCCCGCTCTCTCGTCGTCGCATCGTCGATTCGGGTGTTCATAAAGGCGCACCCGGAATTCTCAGAGGCGATTCTGGTTGGCGGCAAGCTCGCCGCCTCGATGCCCACATGCCGATCAGGGACGGCGCCTGTGGCTCGCCACCTGCGATCTCGGTGCCGGTGCCCAGCCGTCAAATCGGCCGAAGCCTCGCCGTCCGGCGCCACCGCACGAAGAGCACGCTCAGAAGAACCGCGAGAACCGGGACCACGGCGTTGTCGAACTCCGGGACGTAGTAGAAATACGTCTCCGTGGTCGTCGTCTTCCAGTAGATGCCACCCACCGCGGTCCCGTACGTGGCGTTGTTTGGCGCCCGGACGACTAACGTCGGGTTGTCCGAGGCCGCGTCGACCGCCGTCGCAGGACCCCAGCTCCCGATGCGCGATTTGTAGTAGAGCTGCGGGACCGACGTGTCCACGTAAAGCGCGTGGACGTTATTGCCCGCGTCGATACCGATCGTTGGCCTCGAGAAGATCGTGCCGGATACGGAGGCCACTGTCTCCGCAATCGCCCACCCCGTGCTCGGGTAGTCAAGGAACCTTGCGAGAATCGCTCGGGTTGTTCCGTTCACGTCTTTCGCATATGCAATCCACAGGTCGCCGTTCATGTCGTGCGTCGTCGCGAGGCTCGGATACGACGCCGACTCGACGCCCGTGGCGACCGTGTCGACCCCGGCGGCCCCGTTCCACTTCGTGAAGTTCGCCGCGGTGTCGCAATGGCTGGTCGAGAGATCCTTGCACACCAGGTACTGGATCTCGTTCGTTGCGAACTCGTAGTAGCGGGCCAAGCTCACGTAATTGTTCTGCGGCGACACGTCGACGGACAAACCTGTGTAGGCTACGCCCCACGAGACCGTCGAACGCCACGTACCGCCGGCCTGGTTCTTGTAGTACACCGTGCCAATCGTCTTCGACCCGCTCCAGGCAACGTGGGCATAGTTGCTCGTGTCCGTGCTGACGGTCGGCATGTACCCGACCGCCGAGTCGTCCACCGCCGCGACGGGGACCCAGTTCACCGACGAATTCAGCTGGCTCTGCGTCGGGTACGAGGCGGTCGTTTTCGCATAGCGAACGAGATTCAGGAATTGCTGGTTCCCGGTGGCGCCTGCAGAGACCCAAACCACATGGAGGAATCCTCCCGAGTCGATTGCAATCGACGGCTCCGCGGAGTCGTGGGCCGAGAGAAGCGGGTTGTCTCCCGGACGGCCGGAGGCGAGGACGATCGGGCTTCCCCACGTCGCGCCGCTCGTGTCGAGGCTGCGCATGAGGATGACGCGATCCCAAAGCGTCGTGGACGTCACAGCGGCCAGATCAAGCCACAGATCCGACACAACCGTGTCCGGTCCTCCGGCATCGACGAATCGGACGGAAGGGGCGCCCGAATTGAACTCGCCCGTCGTGAGGGCATACGTGTACATCGTGTTCGCGGTGGCGGAAATCGTGATGCGGGTGTTCCACGTCGAGGGCGGGGTCAGGACCTGAACGTTGACGTCCTCGTCCTGACGGTACCCCTTGACTTTCAACGTGTACGCGTCCGCGCCGGCCGGGATGCCGGACCAGTCATACCGAACCGCGAGCTGGTCGCTCGGCGGTGTGTAGGCGACTTCGACAATCATGGCGTCGATATCGAGCGGGTTCGCCGCGGCCTGCTTGCTGTGAACTCCCTGCCAAGCGATCCGATCGCCCGTGAAATCCGAAGCGGACCACGTATGTCCGCCGCACGTCGTCTGGTCCCAATAGAAATACGCATTCGGATCCGGCCCGGGCGGGATAATATTGAACGTGTTCGTACAGTAATTCGTCCCGTCCCACGACAACCCCATTTGATCGAGGTGGTCATTGAACTCACCGGTTTGGAAGACCTCGACGCCGAACCGGACCCGGCTGATTGTCGACCCGGCTGGTATGTTGAAGCCGAAGGTCTTGTAGGATACGATCTGTCCGTCACTCGGTGATACGGCATACAAATTGTCGCTCGTCTCGCCGTTCGCACAGTTCGTCCACTGGCAAGCGGGCGAAGTGCCAACGCCCGTTGGATTGTTCGCGGTCGCGGTCTGACCGATGTTCGCCTCCCGGTACTGAATGAATGCGCCGTCTTCGGTCTGGATGTCGGTGGGGAAGGTGCCGCTCACGGTGCATCCCGTGCCAAACTCGACCACGAAGTACACGATGTCGGTGCTGTAATTCGTAGCTCCTCGGGTGAGACGAAGATTCGTCGAAGTCGTCAAGTCCAGTGTAACCGTGACGACGCCTGGGTTGTCGTCGCCGGCGTAAAACGTGTTCCCTCCCCGGTAGTACATGCCCCCCGAAGTCACGATTGTCTTCGTGAGGTCGACACAGGAGATCGCAACGTCCTTTTGGGTATCCGTCGTCGCGAAGGGGACTGTCCACGACTGGACGCTTGCTGTGTCCGCGAAGACGATCAAGTACCATGTCAGGTCAATCGTCGTGAATACGCCGATACGATCGAACACGAGGGTGAAGGGATTCATGATGAAACCCCGGACCATTTTCTGGCCGATATTGTTCGAAAAGCTTCCGTTCGCGGCGGTGTAGGTGAACAGGAGCCACGCCTTCGTTTCATCCACGGTGGGGATGGTCACCGTTTCCGACGCTATGTTCGAGGGGAACGACACATCGCCCGTCTGCACCGATGCGTCCGTGTATTCGACGACCTGCCACTCGCACACACCATCGGCGGGAGAGCCCGTCCACACGAGACTGAGCTCCAAATTCGTCGGACCCGTAATCCTCGTCTTGAGGAAGTTGTCGCCAATGTACGCGGTACCGCTCTTGCGGTACGTCACCAGGGGGAAGCTGTCCGTCAGCGATACGGAGGAGATGGGGACGTTGACGGTCGTAGCCGTCATCGTTGCCGATCCGCGCTGGACCGTCACGCCACGGGGAAATTCCGCGAGGTACCATTTGATCGTAATCGCCGGAGCCCCCGTGGAAGTGGCACGTTGGAACCGAATCGTCGTCGCGTCGATCACTTGGCCGGAAATCTGGCTGAACCCGGGATTTGCGTCGCTGAAGCTGGCGCCGAACGTGAGGAATGCGCGTGTCGTTACGACCGACGCAACGGTCACGCTCACCGAGGCCGACCCCGCCGCGAGCGTGGTCTGTCCATTCTGGATGTTCGGTGCCTGCGGAGGACCACTCGTCGCTTGTTCGGCGAGCTGATCATAGAAAACGGTGTACCAACAGCCGTCCGAGTTCGTGGCGTCACACGCGGTGCCCGGGGTGTCGCCCGCGCGGACGACCTTCCTCTGGTGGTTGTACTGGGTCGTTGCCGCATTCGAGCCGGGGTCGA
>VBMG01000219.1 GCA_005878485.1 Methanobacteriota archaeon
CGCTTGGACGCGGGAGACCGCCGACCGTTTCGCGGGCGTCCCCCCGCCCTCGTTCAGGCCGTGCTTCCGTGCCAGGATATGGCCGTACGATCCTGCGCCGTGAACAACGAGCAGGGGCCCGCGAGCCGTGGCGAGCTCTCGGGCGAGACGCCGGATGGCGGCCGGCCGCGGCGTGCGGAGGCGGGTCTTATCCGTCAGGACACTGCCCCCGAGCTTCACGAGAAGCATGAGGGATGCGGCGACACGCCCGGGCGGGCTTAACACTTTCCCGTCGGCTCGCGCGGGTACGCGACGACGTGACCGCGGGCCCTCGGAGTCGAGATTTGATAGGTGGCCGGCCGCTCCGCAAAGTCCCCGACGGTCACGCCGCGAAGGTTATATATCGCGCGTTCGTTCGAGCGCCCCTCCCACATGACGCGCAAACCTGGAAGCATGTACCGCGAAATCCGGGGCCAGGCGTATGCCCGCAAGGAGTACATGGGCGGCGTCCCGGGAATCCGAATTAGCCAGTTCGACATCGGTGATTTGCGCACGGCCTTCCCGGTCAAGATCCACCTTGTCGCGAAGGAGCAATGTCAGATCCGACACATCGCGCTCGAGTCGGCGCGGATCTCCGCGAACCGCTACATCGCGAAGAAGGCGGGCAACGCGTACCACCTGAAACTCCGACTGTATCCGCACAACGTGCTCCGAGAGAACAAGATTGCGACGGGGGCGGGCGCGGACCGGATCTCGGAAGGCATGCGCGCCGCGTTTGGGGCGCCGGTCGGCACGGCCGCGCGAGTGAAACCCGGCACGAAGGTCTTCACGATCTCCACGACGGAGGACCATGTGGACGACGCGAAGGAGGCCCTCCGCAAAGGGGGCGTGAAGCTGCCGACTCCTTGGCGTCTCGTCATTGAGCGGCCCAAGAAGAAACGGTAGGCCGCGCGGGCACAGCTTTTTCTGCGGACTTGCGTCTGTGTTCGGGTCCATGGCGGAAACGGAGCGCTTGCTCGAAGTCATTCGAGGGCGAAACGCCAAGACCGTCGGACTCCAGTTTCCGGTCGGCCTGCGGACGAAGGCGGTTGAACTCGCCCAGGATCTCGAAGCCCAAGCCGGCGTCACCTGCCTCGTGTCCGCGGATCCGTCGTTCGGTGCCTGCGATGTCGCCGACATGCCCGTGGACCTGATCGTCCACCTCGGCCATGCCCCGATGCCCCACCTCCGCTACCGCAAGGTCTTCTTCTACGACCTCCCGGGCCCGCCGCTCACCTCGATGGACTTCGTCGATGCCGCGGAACCCATGCTTCCGGCGCGGGTCGGCCTCGTCACCACGACGCAGTACCGCCACTGGCTCCCGAAAATCCGGGAACGGCTCGAGGCGAAGGGCCACGTGGTGCGGATCGGCGATCCGGATCGACGCGTGGCCTATGCCGGCCAGCTCCTCGGCTGCGACTACCACACCGCGACCGTCATCGAAGCGGACGTCGACGGATACCTGTACATCGGCACGGGGGATTTCCACCCTCTCGGGGTCGCGATCCTCATCGACAAGCCCGTGATCATCGCGGACCCGGAGCGAGGCACTGCGCGGGATCTCAAGGAGGTGCGAGACCGCGTGCTCCGACAGCGACACGCCGCGATCGCCCGCGCCCACGATGCGAGCGTCTTCGGGATCATCGTGTCGAAGAAAATCGGACAGGAGCGGCTCGAGGCGGCGAAGGACTTGAAGGCCCTCGCCGAGAAGCATGGCAAGCAAGCGAACATCTTCCTGATGGATCTCGTCGCGCCCGATCTCCTCGAAGGATATCGCGTGGACGCCTGGGTCAACACGGCGTGCCCGCGAATTGCGATCGAGGACGTGCTCCAGTACAAGAAACCCATCCTCACGCCCCCGGAGTTCGAGATTGTCCTCGGCGAGCGAACGTGGGATGCGTACGCGCTCGACGAAATCCGGGCCTAGCGGGCGAGGGCCGGCGGAACCGGTGTGCGGGACGCTCGGAGTTATGGTTACTTGACCATAATGCGAGTCCAACCCGCCGCGATGGCTCCTGGCCTATGCCGCACCACGGAGGGCGGACTGCGTGGTGATCCGGAGGCGCTCCAGCTCCGCCGCGGCCCGCGCATAGTACGCATCACATCGCCGAGCCGCCTCCGAGAGCGAGCGCGGTAGTCGAGCCGGGCCGACGTACTCCTTGATCTGGACTCGGCCTCGGCCTTTCGTCTCGTAGTGCCAGAAATAGAGGTAGGGCCGCCGCCGCACGAGGTGGACATAGACCCCGCAGCCGATCTGCATGACCCTGCAATGTGTTATAGTTACTTAACTATAACTACTACCCGGGTAAAACTACTCTCCCATGGCTGACTCAACGCCTCTCGGTCCGACGGAATCGACCGTCGCCGGCGCACGAGATCTCGGAGATTCCGAGGTCGATGGCTTTAGGCTCCTTGCCGATATCGAGGACTCGATGGAGGCGCCCCCGGAAGTTGCCCCACCCCGCCCCCGGTTTCGTCGTCGCAAGCTCATCGCGATCCTCGCGGCGGTAGCGGTGGCCGCCGCAGCCTTCGCGGCCTGGGAAATCCTTCGCGCGCGATCGATCGGTGAGGTCTACGCGATGAGCCATCTCTCAGCCGGAGCCCAGATTCCGCTCCAAGGGACGATCACGGGAGTCGCGCGCGAGAATACGAGCTATGGCCCCCGCGTGTACCTTCAGCTCGATCACAGTACGGTCTGCGGGGGACCCTCGTCGGGCGATGTCCTGGGCGATCCGAACGCCTCCTACCGGATCGGGGACTCGTACGGGACCACGCTCCACCTTCAGTCCTTCACGATCAATGGGGACCCCGCCGTCTGGACGCCGGAGCTCGTTTGCCCCTTCCCGGCTTTGGAGCGTGCCATTGGAGAGGTCATGGACGCTGTTTCCGCAGTCGACCATGTGCGTCTCGTGTACAACGGAACGGATGCGGGCCTCTGGAGCCACTACGAGATTCTGACGGAGAACGGCGACGGATTCCGTCCCGACATCCTCCCGGTCGTGCTGCTCAAGCCCCTTCCAGTCCAAGGGGCGAACCCGGAGCTCCCCGCGGGCGGGCCGATCGATTCGGCGGCCCGCTTCCAGACCCTCGCGGGCCTGCTGTATCTGGAAATGTCCGGGGCGGTCGGGGGTCAGTACTTCGGATTTGACGTCGCGGACCAGATGCTCTCCCTCTCCGCGGGGACATCATCCAACGGGACCCTTCGATTCGTGGACGGAAATGGGAACGGGCTCGCCGACTCGGGAGACCGCATCGACGTCCGCCTGCCGTCCTCGGTCCCTTCGAACACCTGGAACGTCTATGTGCTCGAGCTCGGGAACTTCAGCAGCGCCGCTCGCACGTACGTTGGCGGGGTGCACGTCATCCTTGCGGGACCCCGTGGACCCCTGGAAGTGCCGTTGCCGGATCGGGCCGCCCCCGTGATCGACTTCCGATACGCCGGAAGCACCGGCGGGTCGCTGGTGAACACGACGATCGAAGTGAGTCGAGTGCACGGTGCGGCGCCCGCT
>VBMG01000124.1 GCA_005878485.1 Methanobacteriota archaeon
CCGGAATCGACCGGGGCGGCCCCACGGGATGAGCTCGCGGAGCTGCGCCGCCAAAACGAAGAACTGCTGACGAAATTGAAGTATCTCCAGGCGGAGTTCGAGAACTACCGGAAGCGGGTCGACCGGGACGCCGCGACGGTCGTGAAGTTCGCGCATGAGCTCCTTCTTTCGCGCCTCTTGCCAGTCGTCGACGAAATGGACGCCGGGGTCGCGGCGCTCGAGGGCAAGGCCGGGGAAGGCGTCCGAATGGTCCGGGACAACCTAGCAAAAATCCTGCAGGAGGCCGGCCTCCAGGAGATTCCCGCCGCGGGGCGGGCCTTCGACCCGTATGAGATGGATTGCATCGAGCGGGTGCCCGATGCCGAGATAAAAGACGGCATGGTGAAGGCGGTCGTTCGGAAGGGCTACCGTCTCCACGATCGCGTCTTGCGTCCCGCTCAAGTCATTGTCGTCAAGAACGGAGGTGCAACAGATGGCTAAGATCATTGGAATCGACCTCGGCACGACCAACTCCGAGGCCGCGTACATGGAAGGGGGAACGCCGCGAATCATCCCGAGCGCCGAGGGCAGCGCGTACGGCGGGAAGATGTTCCCGTCCGTCGTCGCCTTCACGAAGGACGGGATCCTCGTCGGTGAACCGGCGAAGCGCCAGGCGGTCCTGAACCCCGATCGGACCGTGATGCAGATCAAGCGGAAGATGGGAACGGACTACAAGGTCCGGATCGAAGGGAAGGATTACACGCCGCAGGAGATCTCCGCGATGATCCTGCGGAAGATTAAGACGGACGCGGAGGCGTTCCTCGGCCAGCCCGTCAACCAGGCCGTGATCACGGTGCCCGCGTACTTCAACGACAACCAGCGGCAGGCCACGAAGGATGCGGGCAAGATCGCGGGCCTCGACGTCCTCCGGCTGGTCAACGAGCCGACGGCGGCCGCCTTGGCGTACGGCCTCGACAAGAAAGGAGAAGGCAAGATCGCCGTCCTCGACCTCGGTGGCGGCACGTTTGACGTGACGCTGATGGAGATGGGCGAAGGGGTCTTCGAGGTCATCGCGACGGCGGGGGATACCCAGCTCGGGGGCATGGACATGGACAACGCCATCGTCCAGTGGCTGGTGGCCGAGTTCCGCGCCGAGCACGGCGTGGACATCTCGAGCGACAAGCAGGCGATGCAGCGCCTCCGGGACGCGGGCGAAAAGGCCAAGATCGAGTTGACGAGCGCGACCGAGACGACGATCAACCTGCCGTTCATCGCCCAGAAGTCCGGGCAGCCGGTGCACCTGGAGAAGAAGGTCACCCGCGCGAAGCTCGAGCAGCTGATCGAGCCCACGCTGAATCGCCTCGACGCCCCGATTCGCCAGGCCTTCAAAGACGGCGGGTGGCAGTACCGGGACGTCAATCATGTCATCCTGGTCGGAGGGCCGACGCGCATGCCGGCCGTCCAATCCCGATTCGAGAAGATCCTCGGTCGGCCGGCAGAGCGGACGGTCGACCCGATGCAGTGCGTCGCGCTCGGCGCGGCGATCCAGGCCGCGGTCCTCAGCGGCGAGGTGAAGGACATCCTCTTGCTCGATGTGACCCCCCTGAGTCTGGGCGTCGAGACGAAGGGCGGCATCTTCACGAAGCTGATCGAGCGGAACACGACGATTCCCACACGGAAGAGCGAAATCTTCACGACCGCGGCGGACGGTCAGACGAGCGTCGAGGTCCACGTGCTCCAAGGCGAACGCGCCATGGCCGGGGACAACGTGAGCCTGGGTCGGTTCTACCTCACCGGCATCCCGCCGGCGCCCGCAGGCGTCCCGAAGATCGAGGTCACCTTCGACATCGACGCGAATGGAATCCTGAACGTCTCCGCGAAGGACATGGCGACCGGGAAGACGGAGAAGCTCACGATCGTGGCCCCCCAGCGGATGGACAAGGGGAAGATCGACTCCGCGGTCCGGGATGCGGAGAGCCACGCGGAGGAGGACCGGCGCCGGCGCGAGTTCGTCGAGCTGCGGAACCACGCGGACCAGCTCGTGTATGCGACGGAGAAGCTCGTCAAAGAGCACGGCTCCACGGTTTCGGAGGCAACCCGCAAGGCCGTCGAAGAGAAGCTCGAAGCCCTCCGAAAAGTCCTCACGACGGATGATATCTCGCAGCTCCGAGCCGCGATCGACGCGCTGAACCAGGCGGCGCAGAAGATTGGGGTCGAGATGTACGGGAAAGGCGGGCCGGCGGAAGCCCCACCTCCGGGTGCCGGCGATTCCGGTGGCCCGTCCGACCCGGGCGTCGTCGACGCGGACTTCGAGGACGTGGACAAGAAGTGAGCGGGGACCATCCCGCGGGAAGGGCGCCACATGGCCGACGATGACTACTACGAAAGGCTCGGCGTCCCTCGCGGGGCGTCCAAGGACGAGATCAAGCGAGCGTACCGACGGCTCGCGAAGCAACATCATCCGGACCTGAACAAAGACAACCCGAAAGCCGCGGAGGAGAAGTTCAAACAGATCTCCGAGGCGTACGAGGTCCTGGCAGACGACGAGAAGCGACGCATCTACGACCAGTTCGGCGCGGACGGCCTCAAACAGCAGGTCTGGGGTGGCGAGGGCTTCGACTGGTCACGCTTCACTCACGCGGGAGACGTCGAGGACATCTTCGGACGAGACTTGTTCGAGTCGTTTTTCGGGCGCGGTGGCGGTCTCAGCGGGTCGCTGTTCGAGCAGTTCTTCGGTGGGGTTGGCGGGCCGGTCGGTCGACGTCGGGGCCCGGCGCCCGGTCAGGACGCGCGGGTGGAGGTCGAGTTGAGCCTCGAGGAGGTCGCTCGAGGGGGGCGGAAGGAGGTCACGCTCCACTACCCGATGACCTGTCCGGCGTGCCGCGGGACCGGGGCGGAAGGGGAGCGACTCGTCACCTGCCCGACGTGCAACGGCCGCGGCCAAGTGAGCAACGCCCAGCGGAGGGGCTACAGCCAGTTCATCACGATCACGACGTGTCCGAAATGTAACGGCCGCGGACAGTGGCCGGAGCACCCATGTCCGCGATGTTCCGGCGAGGGTCGAATCGCGGAGCAGCGCACCATTGCCGTGGAAATCCCGCCGGGCGTCCCGGACGGCGTCCAGCTTCGGGTCCCGGGTCGTGGCCTCGCCGGGGACGCGGGCGCCGCACCGGGGGACCTTTACGTGGCCGTCCATGTCCGGCCGGACGACCGGTTCAGCCGCGACGGAGACGATCTCGTCTATGAGTTGCCGATCACGTTCGCCCAAGCGGCCCTGGGGGCGGAGGTCGAGGTCCCGACCCTCGATGGCACCAGCCGGCTCCGGATCCCGGCCGGGATCCAATCCGGCACGGCCCTTCGCCTGCGCGGGAAAGGCCTTCCTCGGTTCCAGGGGCCCGGGCGAGGCGATCAGTTCGTCCGGGTGATCGTCGTAACGCCGACGCGGTTGTCGGCGGAGGAGCGTCGACTGTTCGAACAACTCCGGGGGTCCCGGGAAGAACCCGGCCACCGGGGGCCGTTCGATCGGTTCCGGAAACCCTAAGGCGAGGGGATTCCTGCCAGATAGGACACGAGCTTGATCATCCCGTAGAAGGCCACAAGGGCCCCCACGACCGTCACGATCGCCAGCGCATCCCGAAGGAGCAAGCCCTTCGCATCGAGTTCCGCCCCGACCTGAGTCTGAGCGCCCTGATCTTGCAGAATATGTATCTCCTCCCCGCAGACATTGCAAAAGGTCAGTATGAATCGGTTCCGCCTTGGAAATCAGCGATGTGAATCATTTCTGGTAGCGTCCGAATCGGACAGGATTATGAGCCCGGCATCGGTTTCGGGACGCCGATGCGCAAGGTCCTTGGGATCCTGACGGAGGATTTCCGCCTCTACCACGACCTCGTCGCGGCGCTGAAGGCGCGGGACGTGCCGTTCGCCAGCCTCTCGTTCGCGCGGCGCATCCCGGACACGGTCGGAGTCGTGCTGACATCACCTGCGGAGGCCCATCGGATTCGTCGAGGTCGTGTCGTGGCCGTCGACGACATCGATTCGTCGATCGGGAGAGCGCTTCAGCTCCTGCGGGGGAAATCGGAATGGGAGGAACTCCGGATCGGCGTCGACCCCGGTCGAGAGCCTGGCGTCGCGATCATCGGGGATGGCGAGGTCATTGATACGCGGATCGCCGCGAGCCCCGAGGCGGTCGCGTTCCACGTCCGTCAGGCGGTCCGCACGTTCCCGGCGAAAGATATTCGGGTACGGATCGGTCACGGCGATCCGACGAACCGGGACCGGATCCTGAAGGCGCTCGCACGAGACCAGCTCCGCGTAGAGGTCGTCGATGAAGCCGGGACGACACACCGCACCGCACAGCCCGACGTGGACGCGGCGATCGACATCGCAAAATCCTCCGGACGGCGGGTGGAACCGCCGATCGAGATTCGGCCCACGCCGGGAGAGGTGCGCGAGATTCAACGGCGGTCCCGCCTCGACAGCGGAGGCGTCGTGACGATCTCGTCCGAGCTAGCCGGGGCCGTGGCCCGAGGCGATCTGACCCTCGAAGAAGCGATCGCCCGCGCGCGGCGGAAGGAACCCGAGTCACAGGGCTAGGCTGTAGCGCGCCTCGAGCTCCTTGCGGCGTTTGAAGTACATCTCCTCCGCGATCTCGCCGGCGGCGAGTTTCGCTTCCAACGCCTCGAGTTCACGGGCGAAGTCGGACTTGAACGACGACGTGTACTCTTTCACGACGCGCTCGAGGAGGTCCAAGAGGTCCTTCCCGCGTTGCGTCACCTGGTACACAACGCGCGGCCGTCCGTTCGGAGGAAAAATCGCGGCGCGGTCCACGAGCCCCCACGCAAACAACTCGACGAGTTGCTTGTCCACCGAGGTCCTGCGGATCTTCAGTTTCTTCGCGAGGTCCTCCGGATGGTCGAAGCCTTTCTGGAGCAGCCGAAGGATTTGGCGGCGTGTTTCCGAGCCCGCAATACGGATTAACTCCAGCGGTTCCGGCATCCCGTCCGGCGAGTCGTTTCGGCCTACTTCAACGTTCTTCCCGTTCGCATCGGACGTCGTCTCCCCGGAGGGAGATGATGACGGGACACCGGCGGAAGGTATCATTTTTATCCGCGAAGCTTGCATAAATAAGCCGGGTCCCATCGACTCGGTATGTTCGGACACAAGAAAGCTCGGTCCCTGGAGACGGAACTGCGTTCCCAAGTGCGCGGGGACGCCGTGAAGTCGCCGAAGGCCCGACAAATGACGGAGACATGGTTCGCGAAAAACCCGGTCGAGGCCCGCACGCGGAAGGAAATGTATTTCGCTGTGGCCTCCACTTTCCGGTGGAGCCAATGAAGCGGAAGGACATCCTCCGGAAGCTCGAGGAACGGCTCGCCCGCGGCGAGATCAACGAGAAGACGTACTTGGAGATCAAGGCCCGCTACGATTCGGAACCGGAAGAGCCGGAGGGATCGGAAGCACCCGAGGCCGCAACCCCGGACCTGGGTGAGGCGATCGGGGCCGTCGTGGCGCAGGCGACGGCGGAGGCGTCCCGCCATGCGGGGCACGCGGCTCACGCGGTCGGCGAAGCGCTGCGCGCCGTGGACTTCTCGGGGATGGGAACGAAGCTGAGCGAGGAATCGATCAAGATCCTCGGCAGCGGCGTCGTGACCGGGAACCCGATCAAGACGGCGGAGTTCAGGTCCGCAGGGAGCGCGCGGGTCCAAGGTCCATTGGAAGCGAAGACCGCTCGGATCGCCGGATCCTGTATCTTCGATTCCGACGTGCACGTGGAGGAATTCCGGGCCGCGGGATCGACACGCATCGCGGGGAACCTGAAAGCCGACGAAGTCGAAACGAGCGGCTCGCTTCAGGTCGATGGCTCCATTCAAGCCGAGCAAATTTCCTCGAGCGGATCGCTGGCTGTCAAAGGTGGGGTCGACGCCGAGGAATTTCGATTGAGCGGATCCGTTCGCATCGATGGCGGGTTAAAGGCCGAGGAAGTCGACATCGACCTCCAGGGCGCGTCGAAGATTCCTACGATCGAAGCAGAGGAGATCCGGGTGAAGGCCACCGGCGGCTTTTTCCGCATCCGCGGGGAGTTGACCGCGGACCGGATCGAAGGCGAAGAGATTGAGCTCGAAGCGACCACGGCGGCGCTCGTCAAGGGAGACGAGGTCCGCATCGGGCCCCACTGCCATGTCGACGTCGTCGAGGCGAAGGAGCTCGTCGTGCACTCGTCGAGCGAAGTCCGCGAGCGTCGGACCCTCTCGTGATTTCTCGACTCTGTCAGACCGCGATTATCGTCCCACAACCTTGATATAAGCCGGGGGAGTTCGAACCGGTGTGCCTGAGCGGATTGTCCTCAAGGTGGCCGAAGCGCCCCAGTCGGACGTCGGCTTGGGCCGGGCACGCGTCGATACGAAGACCCGCGTCGCGCTCGGAGTCGACGTCGGAGAAATCATCCAGATTCTCGGCAAAAAGTCGACCGCGGGGAAGCTCTTCCGCGTGATGCAGGAAGACGAAGGGAAGGGGATCATCCGCATCGATGGGCTCGTGCGCCGGAATGTGGGCGTGAGCCTCGGGGACAAGGTCGAGGTCCGCAAGGCCGAGGTCCTCCCGGCGGAGCGCATCACGATCGCGCCGATCATCAGCGAGGGCCACAAGATCTCGTTCGGTCAGGGAATCGAGAACTTCGTGAAGCGGGGACTGTTGAAGCGTCCGCTGAACAAAGGCGACGTCGTCATCGTCCCCGGAATCGCGCTCATGGGCGGTGCGTTGCCGTTCATGGTGATCAGCACCGCGCCGAAAGGCGTCGTGCAGATCCAGGACGACACGATCATCGAGATGAAAGAGGAACCCGTCCGCGAGGGCGAGGTCCTCACGCCCACGGTCACCTACGAGGACATCGGCGGACTCAAGGAGGAGCTGATGAAGGTCCGGGAGATGATCGAACTCCCGCTGAAGCACGCGGAGCTCTTCGAGCGCCTCGGGATCGATCCGCCGAAAGGAGTCCTCCTGTACGGGCCGCCCGGCACCGGCAAGACGCTCATCGCGAAGGCGGTGGCGAACGAAGCGGGCGCGAATTTCTATTCAATCCAAGGCCCTGAGATCATGTCGAAGTATTACGGACAAAGCGAGGAGCGCCTCCGCGAGAAGTTCGAGGAGGCCCAGAAGAACGCTCCGAGCGTCCTGTTCATCGATGAACTCGACTCGATCGCTCCGAAGCGGGAAGAGGTGACGGGCGAAGTCGAGCGACGCGTCGTCGCGCAGCTCCTCACGCTGATGGACGGCCTCTCGGGTCGCGGTCAGGTCATCGTGATCGGCGCGACGAACCGCGACGAGGCGATTGATCCGGCGCTCCGCCGGCCGGGTCGGTTCGATCGGGAGATCGAGATCGGCGTCCCGGACCGAATGGGCCGCAAGGAGATCCTCCAGATTCACACCCGTGGCATGCCCATCGAGGGCGCCGAGGAAGAGCGGGACCGGCTTCAGTCCGAACTCGCGGACGTCTGCCATGGCTTCGTCGGCGCCGACCTCGCGGCGCTCGCCCGCGAAGCGGCAATGAAGGCGCTCCGGCGGTATCTCCCGGACATCGACCTCGACAAGCCGATCCCCGCGGAGACCCTCGAGAAGATGCGCGTCACGTCGGACGACTTCAAGCAAGCCCTCAAGGAGGTCGAGCCGAGCGCGATGCGCGAGGTCCTCGTCGAAGTGCCCCGCGTGAACTGGTCCGACGTCGGCGGCCTCGAGGAAGTCAAGATGAAACTGCGGGAGGCCGTCGAGATGCCGCTGAAGGACCCGGATGCGTTCAAGCGGATGGGCATCCGGCCGCCGCGGGGGATCCTGTTGTACGGTCCCCCGGGATCCGGGAAGACGCTTCTCGCGAAAGCCGTCGCGACGGAGTCCGAGGCGAACTTCATTTCGATCAAAGGTCCCGAGGTCATGTCGAAGTGGGTCGGGGAGTCGGAGAAAGCGGTCCGCATGATTTTCAAGAAAGCGAAGCAGGTCGCGCCCTGCATCGTCTTCCTGGACGAGCTCGACGCGATCGCGCACGTCCGCGGGTTCGATACGGACAGCGGCGTCAGCGAACGGGTCGTGAACCAGCTCCTGACCTCGATGGACGGTCTCGAGTCCCTCGAAGGCGTCTGCGTCATCGGCGCAACGAACCGACCGGACCGGCTCGACCCGGCGATGCTCCGGACCGGCCGCTTCGACCGAATCCTCCTCGTGCCGACGCCGAACAAGGACGCGCGGCTTGCAATCCTGAAGGTCCATACGAAGACGATGCCGCTCGATGGGGTGGATCTCGAAGAGCTCGCGGTCGACCTCGACGGCTACTCCGGCGCCGACATCGAAGGCTTGTGCCGCGAAGCGGCGATGATCGCCCTTCGCGAGACGAAGCACGCGAAGAAGGTCGGCACGACGCACTTCCAAGAGGCCATGAAAGTCGTCCGCCCGAGCATCGATGCGGACACGATCAAGTTCTACGAGGAGTTCGACAAGAAGTTCCGGAAGGGCCTCGAGCGGAGGCGGCCCGAGGAAAACATCCTCTACCGCTAGCCGCCAGCGCCCTGGACCGACCGTTTTTTATCCGCCGGCCTCCTTGTCGGGACCCGATGCCTCCCGCGGCGCCGTGGAGGGCGTGGGCTGCCCGGGTGATTGCCCTCAAGCCCCCGCG
>VBMG01000125.1 GCA_005878485.1 Methanobacteriota archaeon
CGGCACGCCTCGATGAACGCCATCACGTCTTCGAAGTCGCCGTGGTCGCTGAGCGGGAACTGCGCGTCCAGGCCGTACTGCCGGGTGTAGTCGAAGAAGGCGCACCACCCGCTCACGTACGCCGTCCGCAACCGGATCGATCCGAGCCACGAGACGCTGTCGTCGAGCGGCGGACGGAGCCATCCGGGCGGGAGGATGTACACACGCGGATCGCTCCGTTCCGCCTCCGTGAGGGTGGACAGCCGGCGATATCGCAGTTTGATTCCGTAGGGCCCGTAGAGGTCTGCGAGGTCCGCGATCTTGTCGGCGACCGCGACCTCGACGCCGAGTCGGTTCACGAGGGCGATCAGCTCTTGGCTCTTGCCGAACTCGTACCCGCCGAGGGCGACCGGCCCCTGGGCGAGTTCCATCTCGAGCCAGGTCAGCAGGTCGGCCTCCACGTCGTGCTTCGGCGGGAAATTGTATCCCGGGCGGCCGTACGTCGCATCGACGATCAGCTCCCGGACGAACTCGGGATGGGCCTTGCCACACGTCGCACCGCCTTCCGGATTGAAATCGCCCGTGTAGAGGAGGTCATCGACGCGGACCATCGCCGAACCGAACACGTGCCCCGCGTCTTTGAGGACGACCCGGAAGCCGTTCAGCTCGATCTCCTTGCCGTACGGGACCGGTTGGCCCGTCCCGCCTCGGCGCACCTTGAGGACCTCGACCGTCTGCGGCGTCATGATCCCGCCCGAGGTCAGGTGGTCCATGTGACCGTGGCTCACGACGCTGCCCGGCGTCTTCCGAGCGGGGTCGAGGATGACTTCCTTGAGCGCGTCCTGGACGAGGATGCCGCCCTCGTAGCGCACGCGCATCACGACCGCCTCGTGAAGACATAGCGGGTCGGCACGCGGCGTCGGAGGCCGGTCCAGTACTTGCACCGTTCGCATCGGTAGCCGAGGGTCACGGTCCCGCCGTACACGGTCATGTTGCGCACTTTCTTCAAGCGAGCCCCGCAGACGGGGCACTTGATGAGCGACCGCATCTCCTCCGTGTCGCGACACCGGATCTCGAGGTCCACGAGGCCCGAGTCGATCGCGAGGACCCGGAGCCGCGGCTCCCCGACCCGGTATTTTTCGTCGCCTTTCAGATCTTTCTCGACGAGCTGCTTGAGCCGTCGTTGGCTGTCGACCATCGGCCGCGTACTGAACACCCGCACGAGCGAATCCCGCACTCGGTCGTCGCTCGGGATGCGGTACGACGGCATCGCCTCGCGGAAAGGGGGGCGCCATACTAAGGTTTCCGGGAGGGGACCGGCGAGTAGCTTGCGACGGGGGCCGAGGACGCCTGTCGCGCATCTGCGGTTTCTCCCGAGGGGATTGCAATCCCGGAAAGGCCCGCAATCGTGAACACCGCCCCTACGGAGGTGGTCGTCGCCGCCGCAACGAGGCGATAGATCGTGGTGGGCGTCGTGAGCCAGAGGAATCCATCCCGCCCCATCTCGACATCCAAGATCGCAGCGGGGGCAGTCAGGAGGACCGTCTCGCTCACGACGCCGGTACCGTCCGTCGTCAGCTGCAGATCGCGGAGTCGGTTGTCGTTGTATGCGCCCAGGATCAGGTCGTTGCGCGATTGCGGGAGCAGGGAGCCGGTATAGAACGCCGCGTTCGTCGGCGCAATTGTCGGTATCCCCCAGTAGCGGATTGGCAGCACGGGGCTCGGGCCGTCCCGGTTCGTGTTCAGCGGAGGCAGGGGCGGTGACGCGCACGTTTCCGACGGCCCCCACCCGTAGTTGCTCCCGGCGGTCAGGAGGTTCACCTCGTCGTTGCAGTTAGGTCCGTTCTCCGTGACATACGCGCGGCCCGTGACGGGGTGCCACGCGAGGCCGAACATGTTCCGGTGGCCGTACGTGTAGACGCGGTTCTCCCAGCTCAAGCTGCCGTAGAACGGATTGCCCGCAGCGGCGCTCCCGTCCGAGTTCATCCG
The DNA here is from genome assembly GCA_005878485.1 of Methanobacteriota archaeon. Classification (GTDB taxonomy): domain Archaea; phylum Thermoplasmatota; class Thermoplasmata; order RBG-16-68-12; family RBG-16-68-12; genus RBG-16-68-12. The sequence goes on from VBMG01000125.1 coordinate 1,969, forward strand.
GAGCACCTTGCCCAGGAGGCTCATGTGATCCTGGGAGAGATTCGGATCCGCGTTCTCGCCGACGACGGCCCACAACTTCCCATCCGGGCTGAACGCGATGACGCCGCCGTTGTGGTTCGTCGCGCTGCTGAGGTTCGGCATTCGCAGGATGACGGAGAAGGAGATGCCCGTGTCGCCGCTCGCTCGAATCCGCACGATCCGATTGTACGTGGAGGCGTTTGCCGCGTCGTTGTATGTTTGGTAGGCGTAGACCCATGGGCTCGCGGGGAATCCGGGGTCGAGGGCGAGTCCGAGCAGCCCCCGTTCGCTCGCGATCGGGCCCGACGTGTTCGGAAGCGTGAAGAACGGCGTCGGTAGGAGGGCGCCGTTCTCGATGATCCGGATCGCTCCCGTGTTCTTCTCGGCGTAGAACACGCGGCCATCCGATGCGAAGGCCAGGGCGACGGGCCAATTGAGGCCGGTCTGAACCGGCGAGAGGGTGACGGCAGGGTTGGGACCCGGGGGCGCACCCGGGCGGGTGAGGGAGAACCAGATGAATGCGAGGCCAGCCACGATGAGGATCGCGGCGATGAGAACCACGGCGATCACGAGGCGGGTCCGCGGGATCACGGAAGCAGGAAGGCCGTGCCGTCTTAAAGGTACTTTTCCCACGAGCTCCCGGGTCACTCCACGAGCGCGACGAGTCGGATCGGCGAACCCGAGGCTCCTTCGAGTTTCAACGGCAGGGCGACGAGAAGGAAGCTCGAGGACCGCAGCGCCGCCAAGTTCGCCACGTTCTCGATGACGGGCACGTTCGCTCGGAGGAGCGTGTGGTGCGCCGGGTAGCCGGCGTCATCCGGGCGGTCGATGTTCGCGGTGTCGATTCCGACGAAGCCCACACCCCAGTCGACGAGGACCCTCGCCGCGGCCTTCGTCACTCCGGGATTCTCGAAGAGGTATGCCGGCGTGCGGCGACGTCGCTCCCACCAGCCGGTTCGCAGGAGGACCGCATCCCCGTTCTGCACGGGATCCCGCAAATCGCGACGCGCGGATCGCAGATGCTCGGGCCGAATCGCCCCTTTTGCCGGGAGGCCATGGAGGTCGAGGACGTGCCCGGGAGCGATGAACCGATCGATTGGGACCTCGTCGAGCGTGCGACCGCTCGGCTCGAAGTGGAACGGGGCGTCGACATGGGTCCCCGTATGGGTGACCATGAACATCGATTCCGCAAGGAAGCCGTGGGCCTCCCGGGTCGTCCATTGAGTGAACGTCGGCGGCGGGTACGCCGGGAACATTGGGGTCTTGGGGCCGATTGACTGGGAGAGATCGACGATGCGGGAGAATCGGGCCGATCGACTTCGCGGGGCGATGGGTCCCACCGGCCGCGGGACGGTTGCCGGGGAACTTAGCGGTTTCCTCGGCACGGAATCTTTTTCAGGTGATCCGACACAGGAGATCGCGATGCCATCGGACGACCTGGAACGGCTCACCTCCCAGATCATCACGTGCCGGAAGTGTCCGCGGCTCGTTCGATACCGCGAGTCGGTCGCTCGAACGAAACGGGCCGCGTTCCGCGATTGGGAGTATTGGGGCCGGCCCGTCCCCGGATGGGGCGACCCCGCGGCACGGCTTCTCATCGTCGGCCTCGCCCCCGCCGCGCACGGCGGCAACCGGACGGGGCGCGTGTTCACCGGGGACCGCAGCGGGGATTGGCTGTATCGGGCCTTGTACCGCGCGGGGTTCGCGAGCCGGCCGACCGCGATCTCCCGGGACGATGGCCTCGAGCTCCGGGATTGCTACATCGTCGCCGCCGTCCGATGCGCCCCGCCTGCGAACAAGCCGACCCGTGCGGAGTTCGCCCGGTGCCAGCCCTATCTGGAGCGGGAGGCGATGCTCCTCCCGAACCTGCGGGTCGTCGTGGTCCTCGGCGGCGTCGCGATGGCGCGCTTCCTCCGGGCGTGGCGGGCAACCGGACACGCGGTTCCCACCCCGGCGCCGAGGTTCCGCCATGGGGCGATTTCCTCCTTGTCTCCCATCACCCTGATCGCGTCGTACCATCCGAGTCAGCGGAACACTCAGACGGGTCTCCTCAAGGAGGCGATGTTCGACAACGTCTTCCGATCCGCGCGGCGCACTCTGGAGCGGGCCAGCGATTCCGGACGCCCTCGTTCGGTTGGTTAACCTTGTTTAAGGTTGATTGCTGAAGCTTCCCGGTGCAAAAAGCCTTTACACCTCCCGCGGCTCCCTGCCCCGTGCCGGAGCCGCGCAAGGTCATCATCCTCGGCGCCGCGGGCCGGGATTTTCACAACTTCAACGTCATCTTCCGGAACGATGCGTCGTTTCGCGTCGTCGCGTTCACGGCCACGCAGATCCCCGGAATCGAGGGCCGCAAGTACCCCGCCTCCCTTGCGGGGCCGCTGTACCCGGACGGCATCCCGATCTTCCCCGAAGAGGACCTCCCTCGGCTGATCGCGAAGCACGGCATCCAGACCTGCCTCTTCGCCTACTCCGACGTCGAGTACGGCTACCTCGGCCACCGGATCGCCCTCGCGAACGCGGCGGGGGCGGACTTCCGGCTTCTCGGGGCGCAGGAGACGATGCTGAAGGCCAAGGTGCCCGTCGTCGCCATCTGCGCTGTCCGCACCGGGAGCGGCAAGAGCCAGACGACGCGCCGCGTGGCCGGCATCTTGCGCGCGGCTGGGAAAAAGGTCGTCGTGATTCGCCATCCGATGCCGTACGGCGACCTCGCGTCGCAGGCGGTCGAGCGATTCGCGACGTACGAGGATCTGGACAAGTACCAGACGACGATCGAGGAACGCGAAGAATACGAGCCGCACATCGACAAGGGCACGGTCGTCTACGCCGGCGTCGACTACGAGAAAATCCTGCGGCAGGCGGAGACTGAGGCGGAGGTCCTCCTCTGGGACGGCGGGAACAATGACACACCATTCCTCAAGCCGGACCTCCTCCTGGTCGTCGCGGACCCGCTCCGACCTGGCCACGAGCTCTCGTACTACCCCGGCGAAACGAACGTCCGCATGGCAGACGTCGTCGTGGTCAACAAGGTCGATACCGCCACTCCGGAGAACGTGGAGATCGTGAAGCGCAACGTCCGTACGGTGAATCCGGACGTCGTCATCGTCGAGGCCGCCTCGCCGATCACGCCGGACGACACGGTGCAGATTCGCGGGAAGCGGGTCCTCGCGATTGAGGACGGCCCAACCCTGACCCACGGCGGCATGGAGTACGGCGCTGCGTACATCGCGGCGCAGCGGTTCGGCGCGGCGGAGATCGTGAGCGCCGTGAACCACGCGGTCGGCTCGATCAAGGAAACGTACAAGAAGTACCCGAACTCCCGCAAGATCTTGCCCGCGATGGGGTACGGCCCGAAGCAGATCAAGGAGCTGGAGGAGACGATCGACGCGACGCCCTGCGACCTCGTCCTGAGCGGCACGCCGATTGATTTGAGCCGCGTCCTCAAGACGAAGAAACCCGTGGTCCACGTGCGATACGAGCTCGACGAGATCGGCCACCCGAACCTCGAGGACGTGCTGAGGGACTGGGAGCTGATTTGAGGATCAGGTCCGGACGCGGGCCCACGGGACCTTCGTCGGGTTGAGCCGATAGTAATCGTAAAGGATTGCGACCGTCAACGCCAGGACGAAGAGGATCCAGTCCGCGACGTTTGTCACGGAGAAGAGGAACCCGGTCACCGCCGCCGGGACTAACACGATCGCCAGGAACAAGGCCCATACGACGCCTCGGACGAACGCGCGTCTTGAGTTGTGTCCGAGCCGCTCGAAGATTTCCGGGACGACGACGAACGGGACGACGATTGCGGCGATGGTGGCGGCAACGATCCAAACGGTGGTCGCGGTGTCCGCCATGGTGTTCCGTGCAACGTCCTCGAACCGGGATAAGGTTTCGGCCTCCCGAGCCCGGACCATATCTTAAGCTCCGCTCGCGCTATCCATCCTGCGGAGCGGCGGCCCATGAAAATCGCGGTCATCGGGGCAGGGGAGATGGGCCACGGGATCGCGGAGCTCGCGGCCCTCCACGGCCACGAAGTCCGGATGCGGGACATCAAGGTGGAGTACGTCGACCGCGGGATGGACCGGATCCGCTGGTCCCTCGACAAGCTCGTGGGAAAGAACCAGCTCAAGCGGGAACAGGCGGACGAAGCGCTCGCGCGCATTCACGGCACCCTCGATGTGCGGGAAGCGTGTCGCGAGGCGGACATCGCGATCGAGGCGGTCTTCGAGGACCTTGAATTGAAGAAGAAAGTCTTCCTCGAGCTCGATCAGGCGGCCCCGGAGAAGACGATCCTCGCGTCGAACACGTCCGCGCTGCCGATCACCGGGATGGCGCGTGCGACGAAGCGCCCTCAGAAAGTCGTGGGCATGCACTTCTTCAACCCGCCGATGCTCATGCAACTTGTGGAGGTCATCCGAGCCGAAACGACGAGCGACGCGACCCTCCAAGTGGCCGTCGACCTCGCGACCTCCTTCGGGAAAACCGTCGTTGTCGTGAAGAAGGACGTGCCCGGATTCATCACGACTCGCGTCCTCGGACCGTACTTCGAAGAGGCCGCGCGGATTCATGAGGCGGAGGGCGTCCCGATCCAGACGATCGACGCCGCGATGCGTTTCCGCGCCGGCTTCCCGATGGGGCCGTTCGAGCTCGCGGACCAGGTCGGCGTGGACGTGCTGCACCACCTGATTATGAACGCAGGTCGGCCGATGCCGCGATCCGTGCAGGACCTCGTCGACGCAAAAAAGGTGGGCCGCAAAGTCGGGGCCGGCTTTTACGAATACGGCGAGGGCCGCCCCAAACTGACGCCCGAAATGGGCCAGGCGTTCGAGCCGCTCCGGATCCTCGCGCCGATGATCAACGAGGCCGCGGAACTCGTCGCCATCGACGTCGCGAGCCCCGCAGCAATCGACGAGGCGATGCGCCTCGGTACCGCCTTTCCCAAGGGCCCCCTCGCGACCGCGGATGATCTCGGGATCGATGTCGTCCTCGCGGCGCTGAAAAGCCGCAAGGGCCAGAAGCCCGCAAAGATTCTCTCGGAGATGGTGGCTCGCGGTGACATCGGGGTGAAATCCGGGAAGGGATTCTACGATCACGGCTCAGGAGGTCGCACGACGACGTACGAGACGCTCCTCGTCACGCGGGATGCGGCGACGCACGTGGCAACGATCACGATCAACCGGCCGGACCGACTCAACACGTTGACCCCGCAGGTTTTCGAGGAGCTCGACGCGGCGCTCGCGGCCCTCGGGACGGACGACGACGTGCGATGTCTTGTCCTGACAGGCGCCGGAGACCGGTCCTTCAGCGCTGGGGCCGATCTGACCTCGTTCGGCGACATCTCGAAGGCGTTCAAGGTGTGGCGTTTCTCGCGGCGGTCGGAGGAGGTCATGAGCCGCCTCGCGAATTTCCCGAAGCCGACGATCGCCGCAATCAACGGACATTGTTTCGGCGGGGGCCTCGAGGTGGCGCTCGCCTGCGACTTCCGGATCGCCGCGAATCGGGCAAAGCTCGGACAGACCGAGGTGAACCTGGGCCTCGTCCCCGGGGCGGGCGGGACTCAGAGGCTTGTGCGCACGTTGGGTCAAGCGAAGGCCAAAGAACTCGTCTTCCTCGGGTCCCGACTGACCGCCGAGGAGGCGGCCGCGATCGGCCTCGTGACCAAGGCGGTGACGAACGAGGCTTTTGCCGCGGAAGTTCGTTCGTTCGCGGAAAAACTTGCGAAGCAGGCCCCGATCGCGGTTCGCCTCGCGAAAGCCCTCCTGAACCGAAGCGATATGCCGATCGATGCGGCGCTCGAGATGGAGGCGATGGCGTTCGGCCTCGTCTCCTCGACCGAGGACATCTACGAAGGCCTCCAGGCCTTCATGGAAAAGCGGGAGCCGAAGTTCAAGGGCGAGTGAATTCGGTTATGCTCTGTTGGGCATGATCGGCGCATCACTTCGCGATGACGTTCTTCTTCGCCAACGCAGCGATGTGCCGCGAGGTGTATCCCAGCGACCTCATGATTGTTTCCGTATCCTGGCCTTTTGTCGGAACCCGCGCGGGGTTTCGTGTCTCCGTTGTCGTGTGCTTCGCCGGGTGGGAGATGACCTGAAGTCTGCCCACTCCGGGCACGTCAACCGCGGGTAGGAGGCCGCGGGCTTTCACCTGCGGGTCGTTCACGACCTCGGGCATCCGCCGTACGCCTGCGATCGGAAGCGCCTCGGCGAAAAACATCGACTCCCATTCGGCGAGCGTCCGTTCTCGAAATCTCGCCGCGAGGGTTTCCGCGACGGCGGCTCGATCCGCCGCCTCGACGAACTGTTTTCCGGAGAGCTCCGGTGCCCCGATGAGTTCGCACATCCGCTCCCAGAACTTCGGTTCGACCGCGGCGACGGAGAGCCATCCGGCATCCTTGGTCTCGTAGAGGCTGTAGAACGGGAAGCTCCCGGTGATGAGCGTTTCTCCCGCCACGGGTTCTTCACCCGTCGCGAAGAATCGCGCGAGGCCGAGGACGAGCAGCGTCACCGCGGTGTCGTAGATGGCGACGTCGATGAACTCGCCGCGGCCGGTCCGGTCGCGGGTGCGGAGCGATGCGAGGATCGCCAACGCCGCGTTGAAGCCACCCGCCAAGTCCGCGACCGGGACGCTGGGGATTGCGGGTCGTCGTTCATCTCGGTTCCGCGAGACCGACAGGATGCCTGCGAGCGCTTCGAAGTTGATGTCGTGCCCGGGGAGGTCTTTGTACGGACCGTTCTGGCCGAACCCGGAGAACGAACAATAGATCAGCTTCGGGTTCAACATCGCGAGGGCGTCGTAGTCCGCGCCGAGACGCGCCATGACCCCGGGCCGGAACTGCTCCACAAGGATGTCCGCGTGGCCCGCGAGCTTCCGGAGGATCTCCTGGCCCTCGGAGGTCTTCAAGTCGACCGCGAGGGAACGCTTGCCGCGGTTCACCATCACGAACGGATAGGAGACGTCGCGGATGATCGGAGGGACGGATCGCATGTAGTCGCCGATTTTCGGGTCTTCGATCTTGATCACGTCCGCGCCGAGGTTCGCGAGGAGCTGCGTGCAAAAGGGCCCCGGAAGGAGCCGCGTGAAGTCGAGGACGACGATCCCTTCGAGGGGGGCGGCCATCGGTCGTGGAACCCGCGGCGTGGGTATCAATCTTCGGGCAGAGTGGCGAACCTTCTTATCTCGCGCGCCCCTTGATGCCGGTCGGGAAGGCAATGCCTGACGCCGTCATTGTCGGAGCCGTGCGGACGCCGATCGGGCGGCGCGGTGGGTCCCTGAAAGACTGGCGGCCGGACGACTTGGCGGCCTTCGCATTGCGGGCTCTCGCGGACCGCACGGGGATCGAGCCGAAGATCGTCGGCGACGTCGTCTTGGGCTGCGTCACCCAGGTCGACGAGCAGGGGATGAACATCGCCCGCCTGGCGCCCCTCATCGCCGGATTCCCGGAATCGGTGCCCGGCACGAGCGTGAACCGGATGTGCGCGTCCGGGTTGCAGGCGTTCAACTTCGCCGCGATGGAAGTCATGACGGGACAGAACGACGTCGTGATCGCGGGCGGCGTCGAGTCGATGTCCCGCGTGCCGCTCGGATCGGACGGCGGCGCGTTGAGCCCGAAACTCCTGGAGAAGTACGAGATCGTCCAGCAGGGGATCTCCGCGGACCTCGTCGCGGACAAGTACAAGGTCACCCGGGAACAGATGGACGAGTTCTCCCTCTGGTCTCACCGCAAGGCGATCCGGGCGATCGACGAGGGCCGTTTCAAGAAAGAGATCGAGCCCGTCCCCGTGTTCGACGAGAACGGCAACAAGCGAATGTTCGACACGGACGAGCACCCGCGTCGGAACACGTCGCTCGAGAAGCTCGCGTCCCTCCCGCCCGCCTTCAAGCCCGACGGCCGGATCACCGCGGGCAATTCGAGTGGGATCAACGACGGAGCGTGTGCACTCCTCGTGACGAGTCCGGAGAAGGCGAAGGAGCTGAGACTCGAGCCGCGGGCGCGCCTCGTATCGACCGGCGTCGCGGGGACGAACCCGACGATCATGCTCGACGGCACGATTCCCGCGATTCGGAAGGCGCTCGCCCGTGCGGACCTCCGGCCGGACGACATCGACATCTGGGAAGTCAACGAGGCGTTCGCATCCGTCCCGATTGCGACCCGCGAAACGATCGGCTTCGAGGACGCGAAGTTGAACGTCAACGGCGGTGCGATTGCCCTGGGTCATCCCCTCGGGATGAGCGGCGCCCGACTCCTCACGACGATGCTCCACGAGATGGAGCGACAAGAGCTTCGTTACGGTCTCGCGACGCTCTGCATCGGATTTGGCATGGGCCTCGCGACGATTCTCGAGCGCACGTCGTGAGCGGCTGGCCTGTCAATCCGCGCCGCGTCCGTCTCGCTCTCGCTCTCGGAGCGATTGTTGATCCCGAAATCCGGTTATCCTCTCGGGCCGTCAAGCGAAACTAAGTTCGATGACCCGCTCGTCGATGATGAAGAGGTCGACCGCGTTCACGGAGAGGACTACCTTGTTCCCCGAAATTCCTGAGGAGGTCAGCGCACCGGTCTTTCGGAACGTCTGGTCAAACCAGATGGCCCACGCGGCCGCGGTGGGGCTTTGAATCGTCAACTTGACGCCTATGTACCAGTCCTGCCATTGGCTGAGCTGGCACGCGACCCGGCGGACGAGGTCTTCGGCAGACGTCGCCAACCAGCGTTGCATTTGTCCTCTCGTGACTTGGTCCTCGGCCGCGATGATCGAGGCGGACAGTTGGTTTTGCGCGCTGTCCACGTCGAACTTCGCAGGGGTCAGCTTGCTGCTGGTCAGGTTCACTTGCGCCCAGTTCATTCGCGCCTTCGCCGCCAAGATCGGATCTGTGACCGCCTTGACCCCGGCCGGAGTCGCGGCGCCCTGGGTGCCCCAGTACTTCACGTAGTCGGAGATGTTGCCCGAGTCGGATGCCTGCTGTTGGAGATCGGTCCGGATGATCACTTGACTATCCACGCTCTGCGAGAGGAACCGCGCCGTGACGAACTGATAGTCCGTTCCGGTCGCCTCGAAGGCGGGTCCCGTGAATGTGAGCAGCGTGACCTGGATGGTGCCCGCGCCGTAGGCCCGCGGCGCATAGGAGATCGGCAGCCCTTGCTGGACCACGATGCCCACGGGCTGGGCCACCGTCACGCCTCCGGCCTCGAGCCGCAGTGTCTGTGCCGGGTACTGACGGCTCGCGAGGCTCAGGCTCAGGGAGCCGCTCACCGAGCTCGCGGCCGCAACCGTGCCGCAGGAGACCGTGCCTCGGTAGTGCATGCTGATTTCGAAATAGATCCAGCGGATCGACTCCGGCGTGGGAGCCGCGAAGTACGTGCCCCCCGTGATCTGCGCGATTCGCGTGAGGAGCGCCCCGTCCGCATCGGCTCCAAGCCCGATCGTGTAGATCGTGATGTTGTTCGCCTTCGCCCGTCCGGCCTCGGCGATAGCCAGGGCGTCGCCGCCAGCCTGGTTCGGGCAGCACGTGTTGTAGCCGTCCGTCAGGAGGATGATGACCCAGGCGCGGTTCGGGAGTCCGTACGTGATCAGCTCGTCGTTCGAGACCTGGATCGCGGCCCCGAAGTTCGTGGTCCCGGCCGCGTCAATCGTGTCGAGATCGGCCTGGGCTCCGCTGTAGTCCGGGAGCCCGTTGTTGTAGGTACTGTACAGGTGGTGTGCGGGCCCGCCGACGTTCGCCCGGGTGAGCCGGGCGACGCTGTCGAAGTCCACGCTCGCGACGCGGTCCGGCCGGCTGAGGCGGCCGACGTACTCCTTCGCCCCCGAGATGCGGAGACGGTTCGGGTCGTTCTGGTTCATCGACCCCGAGCTGTCGATGGCCAGGATGATGTCCTGGTCAACCTTCGACACGTGACTGTCGTGGATGGTCGGCACGTACGAGACCGAGATGTTTGCGTTCGTCGAGTCGCCCATGTTGAACCGCAGGTCGCCAGGGCTCGGTGCCGCGAACGGCGAGACGGCCGCGGTGCCAATGGGGAGCGTGACGGTGACCTGGCCACCGGGGAACGCCGCGCCGGATGCCGTGGAACGGAGCAGGTCGAACGCCGAGATCGCGGCGATGGAGGTCGTGCGCTCCGCCTCGTACTGCTTCGCAGGGACCACGGCGACGATCGCCGCTTGAAGGAACAGCACGACCGCGAGGAGGGTGAAGAGCGTGGCCACGGTTGAGGCGACGGCTTCGGAGTCCTCGCGAAGAATAATCCTCATAATCAATAGCCGACCGGTATCAGGAGCTATAAAAAGCTGTCCGCCCAAAATCACACGCGATAATCGGAGCGCGGAACACCCCGAATCGCCCGTTTCCCCCGAGCGTGGCGCCCCGGACCCCTAGGCGCGAACCAGGCCCTCGGGGCAATCTTATGAGGCCAACGCGCTTTGCCGCGCGTTGCACCGGCGGGACCGAGACGGCGTCGACTCGGCCGCGAAGCTCAGCACGTTCGACGTGACGAGCCTCGTCGTGGGATCGATCATCGGCGCGGACGTGTACGTGGCGACCGCGATCGGGTCGAAATTGGTCGGACCCGCCTCCTTGCTCGTCTGGATCCTCGCCGGCGCCATGGCAATGGTGATCGCCCTCTCCTTTTCGTACTGCGTCATGATCCTCCCGAAGGTCGGCGGCCCCTATGCCTACGTGAAAGCGGTCGCCAACCCGTTCGCGGGATTCATCGTCGGATGGGGTCTCCTCCTCGCAGAATGGTTTTCCTTGGCGGTGTTCCCGGTGGCCTTCACCCAGTACTTCGTCTCGTTGGTCCCCGGGATCGATGCGCTCGGTATCGCGCTGCTGAAGGCCGTGTTCATCGCCGTCGTCCTGGTCACTAACCTGGTTGGCGTCAAGACCGCGGGCCGCGTGAACGACGTGCTGACCGTCGCCAAACTGTCCCCCTTGGTCCTGATCATCCTCGGAGGGTTTGCGTTCGTCGGCCTCCAGTCGGGGCAGTTCGTCGCGAACCTCACCCCGTTCGTCCGGGGGGACCTCCCGGCGTTCGGGCGGGCGCTCGTCCTCATCTTCTGGGCCTACGCGGGCTTCGAACTCTCGACGCTGCCCACGGATGAGGTGAACCGGCCGGGCCGGACGATCCCGCGGGCCATCGTGGTGGGAATGCTGATCGTCATTGGCTTTTACTTCCTCACGAACTTCTTCGTCGTCGGATCGGTCGGCGAGCCCACGCTTTCGGGTTCGACGAGTCCACTGATCGATGCCGCGCACTCGATGTTCGGCGCGCCCGCGATCCTCGCTGACGGGGTCGTCCTCGTCGTGGGCGTGGGCGCCTTGCTCTCGATCACCGGAGCGGACGAATCGGGCACGGTCGGGACGTCGCGCCTCGCATACGCGATGGCCATCGACGGACTTCTGCCGCGGGCATTCAGTCGGAAGCACAGGAGGTTCCACACCCCGTACATCGGGCTGGTCATCCTCGGCGGGGCGGCCTACGTCGCGAGCCTCCTCGGAGGCCTTTCCGATCTGATCAACTCTGCCGTGTTTCTCCTCGCGTTCGCCTATTTCGCGACGTGCGTCTCGACGATTTTCTTGGAGCGAAAACATCCCAGGCTTTCGCGCAACCT
>VBMG01000224.1 GCA_005878485.1 Methanobacteriota archaeon
CCGTCATCCGGGACTTGTGGCGTCTGCCGTTCGAGGCGCCTCGTCTTCGAGGACGACGGGTGGGGCCGATGCGAGGATTGCGGCAGCGCGTTCCGTTGGCGCGGTCCGCTCGGCGTGTGGGAGCGCCTGCGAGCTCTCTTGGCACAATAGCTAGTCGTCCTTTGGGAGTAGGTCGGCAGTCTTTCATTGAGTCCACAAACGGCTCGATTGAAAGCTTCGAGGCACGCGCGCTTCGCCCCCATCTGCCCCCACACAGGGACGGTTGCATGAAATCAAAAGGGCGTGGAGATTGTGCTGACGACAAGCGCCTCGCGTCAACTATCCAACTCGATCGGCGGGTTAGCGACCGGGCATCCGTCTATATTTTCGTTGGAAACGCCTCCATCGCCTCCAGATTGGGAATGAAAGCCCCGCGCCGGCAAGAAGACCCACTGCCTGAGCGGGAATCAACGCGACGCCCAAGAGATGGGTCAGGGCCAGGCTTACAAGGAGCCAGGCGACAATGGTGACAGATGCCGCGGCGACACCTAGCGGATCACCTCCGAGATAGCCGACCAAGTCTCCACCTACTTACGACTGCCCTCGTGTCGATTGAGCACCAGGACAAACGAGCGGCGTGACCGAACTTGTTCACGGAAGAAGGCGACGCAACTAACGAATAGATTCATGGCCAGCAACCTTGAGTAGCGAGATCGACAAAACCCAGGACAGCACCCAGCGCTAGGCCAAGAAGGGTAATAGCGATGCCCGGAGGGGTGAAATGGAGCGCGACTTCGAAGCTCGCGAGCCCTAGCACCCACCAGGCAAGCAAAGGTACCAGAGCGTGCCACCAGAGCCACCAGCCCATATCAAACAAAGCGGTAATCCAAGAGCCAGGGTCACCCGGGTTGTTCAAAATCCCCATGGCGTCGACAATGAAGGAGTCCGCCGTTGCAAGGACCCTAGCGAGCGCAACCGTGCCTTCGGGAAAGAGGTCCAGGTCCAGTCCCATTGCCCCTAACAGGATGCCGACGAGGAACAAGGCAATTGGCACGCTGCAGCGATTCCAACTGAACCCCTGACTCGAGTACCCGGGGCCCCCGCCACCGATGCCTCTCCCGCCGCCCCCTATGCTGGCCCAAATGCTGGCGCAGCGGTCCGCGAGGTACAGCGTCATAGTGCAGCCCTGTCCTCCGTCCCCGCCCTCGATTAGGTGACTGTTGAGCGCCGCCCGGCCGCTCGGATCGACCCGGTTCACCGGATTGTCGCCCGCGTAGGCGTAGCCACCGCCCAGCGGGTCCGGGGTGAGGAAGCGGCCCGTGGCGGGATCGTAGAAGCGCGCGCGGTCGTAGGTCAGGCCCGTCGTCGAATCGAACGGCGCCCCGGTGTACCGGAGCGGATTGCCGATCGTGTCGGCCGATTGCTGCAAGTTCCCGTACGCGTCGTACCGGTACGACGCGGCGACGTTTCCCGAGCTATCCGTGATCGTCGTCGTGCTGCCGAGGTCGTCCCGGTGGTAGTAGTACGACGTACCGCCCTGGATGACGTCCAGGGGTCGATCCGAGCCGACGCCGTAGAAGTACGACGTAGTGAGCGAAGTGCCGCTGTAGTCGGCGACCTCCTGCGGGAGGCCGCCCATGCCAAGGAGGTCGTATCCGAAGTGCTGCGTCACGGAGCCCTGGTTCACGAGTTCGCTCGAACGGAGACCGTCGGGCCCGTATTGCATGACGACATACGGTGCGACCTTGAAGGTCCCCGCGTTCACGGAAGTGCTCGATTGGGCGACGTAGGCCGAGGAAGCGCCGGGATCCATGACGATCGCTCCGGCGAGTCGATTGCCGGTGTACAAGGCGACCGGGGAGGCGCTCGGGTACGTGCCTGAGAAGCCGGTCACACAAACGCCGAGCTTCGCTTTGAGCGTGAACGTGTTTGATCCGACCTGATGCTGCAATCCGTTGAGGATGTAGTACCACGTGACGGTGACCGTCGGACAATTCGGGTAGTCGATGTCGTCCTCCAGGGTCCCGGATGCGCCGACCGCGACCGTCTTGCTCTGCGGCGAGGGCAGGAGCGTCGGCAACGTGACGTTCGCCGTCGTGGCGCATCCGCTGCAGGAGCTTGAGATCAGCATCGTGGTCGAGATGGGCGCGAGGTCGTTTGCGTAGTCGTACGAGTAGTTCGTGGTTGTCGAACCCGCCGTCCGGGAGATGAGGTTCCCGTTCGCATCGTACGTGTACGTGGTCCCGTCCGACGAAGACGTGAGCTCGTTGTCCGCGTTGTACGACGAACTGATCGGGCTGCCGCCGGACGCGTACGTGAGTCGGTTGCCGACGGCGTCGTACGCGTACGCGCCTGTCGTCCCGGGCGAGTAGGTCACGCTGCCGAGCCGGTAGTTCCGGTCGTAGGTATACGTCGTCGCGGCTTGGGACGACTCGAACCAGGTCGTCAGGGCGGTCGGCGTCGTCGCGACGATCGTATCGTTCTCGTAGGTCACCTCGCCTTGCAGGACATCCCCGTTCTTCAGCGACACCGTCGCGCTCTTGGCGGGAGTGACCTTCTTGTAGCACGCGTGGGTATCGCCGGCTAATACGCCCCCGGTCGCGATTTGCGTCTTTACGCCATTGAGGATGTAGTACCAGGTGACCGTCGCGGAGGGACACGGCGGAGTGAACTGCGTCGCGTCGAGAATCAGGGTCGGCGCGACGTACACGGTGACACTCTGGGGCGACGGACTGAGCCCCGACACCGTGAGCCCGGACGTGTCGATCGTGCAGCAACCCGTCTGGCTCCAGGCGGTCTGTTGGGACGTCCCGAAGTCCGTGTCGGTTAGGCGGTTCCCGACTTTGTCGTACGTGTAGGTCGCCGACTCGAAGAGGCTGCCACCGACTTGGTAGGTGAGCATCTTGGTCGTCCGGCCGACGGCGTCGTAGGCGTACGTCACGTAGCCGCCGTTCGGGTAGATTTCCTTGAGCAACCGCCCGTCCTTCCCATAGACGAACGTCCATCGGCTTCCCACGGCGTCGGTCTGGCTGGCGATATGGTTGTTCTTGTCCCAGACGTAAGTCCCTCCACCGGACCCATCCATAGTGAGCCGGTTGCCGTTCGCATCGTACGTGTAGTTATGGTACAGGGTCAGCGACGCGTCGAGGAAAATCTGTTTCGTCTGCATGACCCGATCGAGGGCGTCGTACGCGAAGATCTCGTCGAGCTCGAGCCCTTTCTTCTCGACGACGTTCCCGTTCTTGTCGTACGTGACGCTGACGGCTTGGCCGTTCGGATAGGTAGTCTTGATGAGGCGGTTGGACGCGTCGTACGTGTAGTTGATCCGCGTGCCGTTGGCCTTGATTTCGACGACATCATTGCCGGCCGCGTCGTACACGAACCGGGTCACGTGGCCCAGTGGGGTCGTCGTGTTGATCAAGCGACCGAAATTGTCGAAGCCGTACTTCGTCACATGTCCGTTCGCGTCGATCGATTGGATCCGCTCGCCCAGGTCGTCATAGACGGACTTGGTGATGTTCCCGCCCGTGTCGACGACCTGCTGGACGCCTCCGAGTGTCAGGTTGTACGTGTACTGGGTGATGAGGAGGTTCGCGTCCTTCCGGGTCAGGAGGTCCCCGCGCTTATCGTACGTCGAGGTTATCGTGTTCCCGAGCGGATCCGCGACGGACGTGACGCGTCCGTCGGGATCGTACACTTGGCGCGTCGTGTTCCCTCCGGGCGTCGTGGCGTTCCACATCCGGCCGATTGCATCATTCTGATACAGGGTCTTGTTCCCGCCAACGTCCGTCGAGTTCACAAGGAACTCATGGGCGTCGTACCCGTACGTCACGGAGTTCCCGCGGAAGTCTTGGAAGCGAGTGAGGGAGCCGGCAGCGTCATAGAATCGGTAGGAGGTGTTGCCACCGGACCGCATGGTGGCGTACAGGTTCCCGTTCGCGGTGTAGGTGTACCGCGTCGTGTAGCCCCTCGGGTTCGTCGTGCTCGCTAACAGTGCGATGAACGCGGTCGTGTTCTGGGCATTCGTAAACGTCTGGACGCTCGTGTTCCCTCCGGGATCCCGTGTGGATAGAACGTTCCCTATCCAGTCGTAGGACCGCGAGGTCGTATCGCCTCGGCCATCGGCGACGGTCAGGGCGTTGAATTCGCCGTCCCATGTGTACGT
>VBMG01000223.1 GCA_005878485.1 Methanobacteriota archaeon
CGGCCCGGCGACGATCCGACCAACGGTGACGGGCGCTGCGGTCACGCTGTCGGTCACGTACCCTTGGAGATGGGCGGAACGGCTCGACGCCGGACTCAGCGTGACGTTCGTCCATACGGTCTGGCCGGAACCGACCGCGATCGCGGTGACGCTCAGGAGATGTGCGGGGCTGGAGACGCTGAGCGTGTACCGGTGCGCCGGGACCGCGAACTGGAAGGAACCCGAACCGTCTGAGCTTCCTTCGAACGTCCACGGGAGGTCGGACGCCTCGATCCGCACGGAGGCGCCGACGACGGGGAAGCCCGAAACGGAGTCCGTCACGAAACCTCGCACCCGGCCGTCGGGGCCGGATGCGCTCGCGGGGCCCGCGGAAACGAGCAGCAGGACGAACACGGCCAAGAGGACGAACGGAACGGACACTGGCTCACGAGCGGCGGGGACTTCCATGCAAACACCGGCCGAAGAAGGACCGCGGAATGCCGACGTCGAATCGCGTTCGCTTAAGGGCTTTGAGACCGTTATCGCGGCTGAGGCCAACGAGGGGCGTCGGGACGGCGCCGGTTCGCTCGGTCCGGCGCAAAACGACTAATGCGACCGCCATGGTCTGGAAGCCATGGGCAGCGCCGCATCGGATCGCCCCATCGCCCTGGTCACGGGCGCGAACCGCGGTCTGGGGCTCGAGACGTCGAATCAACTCCACGCGCAAGGGTTTCGCGTCGTCCTGACCAGCCGCAAGGAGATCTCCGGAATCGCAGCGGCCCGGAAGCTCGATCCGGATGGCAAGGGTGTGGTCTACCACCAGCTCGACGTCACGGACCGCCAAAGCATCTCGGCCCTCGCGGGAGACCTTCCCTCTCTCGCCTCCCGAGTCGACGTACTCGTGAACAATGCGGGGATCGGCTCCTGGGGCGCCGATCAACGCCAATCGATCCGAACGATCGAGACGAACTACTTCGGATCCCGGGACGTCACGGACGCCCTCCTCCCGTTCATCCCGGGCGGCGGCCGGGTGGTCATGGTTTCGAGCGGCCTCGGGGAACTGTCGTACCTCAGCCGCGATCTCCGTTCGAAGTTCGCCGATCCGTCGCTGACGCGTGACTCGCTCGACGCGCTCGTCGCCTCGTACGTGTCCGCCCTCGAGTCGGGGGAAGCCAAAGGTTCGGGCTGGCCCTCCGCCTACTCCGTGTCGAAGGTCGCCCTGAATTCGCTGACCCGAATCCTGGCGCGCGAACTCGCGTCGCGGGGAATCCGCGTCAACTCGGTCTGCCCTGGGTGGGTCCGCACCGACATGGGGGGCCGCGGGGCGTCGCGGAGCGTGCCGGTCGGCGCTCGGTCGATCGTCCTCGGCGTGATGCTGCCGGACGATGTGACCGGCGGGTTCTTCCGGGACGGCAAGAAGATCCTCTGGTGAGGCGGGGGCGGGATTTTGGATCGCCCTGTCGCGATCGGAAGCCCACCCATGATGCCCCCTCGTCACGAACCTCTCTCGAGGACATGAAGGGTTCGCGCGAATCTTCATGAGCTCGAGGGCCCTCGCCGCGTCGATGACGTTCTCGGAGCTACAGGCTGAACGCGTTCGAAAGGAGCTCGCGGGTCGGACCGGAATCATCGAGAAGGAAATGTTCGGCGGCATCGCGTTCCTCCTGGGCGGCAACATGGCGGTGGGCGTGCACGGGGAGGACCTCATCGTGCGGGTCGATCCGGCGCAGACGAACGCCCTCCTGCGGGAGCCGGGTGCGAAACCGTTCGACCTCAGCGGTAGCCGCGGTCCGCCGGCGGGCTGGCTCCTGGTGGCGCCCAATGGCTACCGAACCGACGCGGCCCTCCGGACGTGGATCGGCCGGGGAACCGCGTACGCCTCATCGCTGCCGAAGAAAGTCCCCAAGAAGACCCGGGCGAAGCGGGGATGAAAGACGACGCACGGCGGCGTGAGACGGATTCGGGTCGAATTCTGACATACCGATTTCACCCCGCCTGCGTCTCGCTGCCGCATGGAACCGTCGAGTGCAGCGCGCAAGCCCCGGACCACGGTCGTCTTCGCGATCGTCGCAATCGGCCTCCTGGTCGCCGGCCTTGGGATCGGCTACCTTTTGGGCCGGCCCGCGCCCCTGACGCCACCGGGAGCGGTCACCGGTCTGACTCGTCCGAATACGATTCCCCGGGTCGACGGCTGGTATCGCAACGCTTCCGTCAGCTACCTCGACTACGGTCCTCAATCGAACGTCGCCGTGCCGATCCTCGCGTTCTTCCAGGCCGCCTCGCCGAGCACCCCGGTCGCCGGTCAGCGAAACATCATCGATACGATCCGGTCGTCAACCCGAACGCGACGATCGCGGGCTCCTCCGCGACGCCCGTGACGGGCTGGTATCGGAACCGCGATGTGTTCTACTTCGACGAGGGGACCCGGTCCCCGACGGCGGGTTCTGTCGTCCAAGATGCCCCCATCTATGCCTTCTTCCATTCGGATGGAACCCCGGTCTCGGGCCAACGGAACGTCATCGACGTCCTCCCCGGGGCCGCGGGCTACAGCGATCTGTGGAGGGTCGTGAAAGTCGTGGTCGATGCGACGTACACCGCGAACAGCCTGAAGGATGCCCGTTCGATCCTCGCCGCCCGTGACGCGGGCCAGGTCACCCTCGAGACCACGGACATCTACGTGAATTGCCCCGTGGTGAGCTGAGCCACGACACCCTCTTTATCCGGCCGGCCCGTACCGCGCGCCGACGACCGTGAGCGTGGCGCTTCGTCAGCTCCTGTGGTTCCTGATCGCCGGCACCCGCGGGGGCCCGAACCGCGCCCGGATCATCGAGGCGGTCCGGGTGAGGCCGTGCAACGCGAATCAGCTCGCAACCTCCCTCGGCCTGGACTACCGCACAATCCGTCATCACTTGGACCTGCTCGTGAAGAATGGCCTGCTGACCCGACCGACCGGGGACGCGTATGCGTCCCCCTACTTCCTCGCACCCTACCTCGAGGCGAACTACGCGATTTTCGAAGAGATCCGACGCACGATGCCTGCCGGAGGTGCGTTCGATTGACGTTCAGGAAAACATCCATGGACCGGGGCGTCGTACCGGAGGCCCGAGGCTAATGAGCGGGTTGATGATCGCGAGCATCCTCATCGGCGTCGCGAACGTCGGCCTCGCGTCGAGCCTCTTGGTGGTGTACCGCGGCGTGTACGCACGCACGAAGGCTCCCTTCACCCTCGCCCTGCTGCTCTTCGCGGCGGCCTTCCTGGCCCAGAATGCGCTCGTCGTCTACTCCTTCTTCACGATGATGGCGATCGTCCCAAGCGCCCTCGATCCCTACCTGCTCGGGATCGGGGCCTTCGAGGCCCTCGGCCTGGGGGCGATGGTCTGGAGTGCGGCGCGGTAGCCCGATGGCGTCAGTCGCTGATCGTCGCGGTAATCGCGAAGAACCCGGCGACGGCCAGGATGACCGCGACGCTGGCCAGGCCGCTGAACGGAGCGATGACCAACGCGGCTCCGTACGAGAATGGAGCGACCGAATACTGCCGCGTGATCGTCCGGGCCTGCGCGTCGGTGATCTCGGCTCCCAGCAGCCGGCGGCCGGCCACGCAATACCGCCAGAGACCGTTCCACACGAGGGACAGGAGGAAGAAGGTGCCGGCATACACCGCGGCCGCCGCGTTGGCATCCGCGTCGGAGATGTGATCGGCGACCAGCATCGTGGTGTAAGGTGTCAGGACGACGAAGAGCAACAGCACCCCGTTGAAGAGCATGAGTCGCCGGTCGATCCGTCGAATGTAGTTGAACATGTTATGGTGGTTCATCCACATGATGAGGACGGTGACGAAGCTCGTGACCAGCGCGAAGAACGAAGGCCAGGCCTGTTTCAGACCGTTGAACAACGAAAGGCTACTCGTTGCGGGATCCCGCAAGTTCAACACGAGCAGCGTGATGGCGAACGCGAAGACGCCATCGCTGAAGGCCTCCATCCTCGCGGTTTCCTTTTCTTGAAGACGTTCGCTTTGCACGATTGGACCTGGGCTGCGGGGTCACGCTTCGTCCTACCTTGATTTTTGTGCTCGCAGCGGACGATCGGGACGGTCTTGTCGTGCGAGCCTCCGTCGGCGGACCTGGCCGGTTCCTTAGCAATCCTCGGCACCGCGTCCTTCGGGCGAGGGAGCCTCCGATGTCCGTGAGGCCAGGAATCCGCGCAAATCGTGACGCTTCGCAATGAGCGCTCCCCCGCG
>VBMG01000126.1 GCA_005878485.1 Methanobacteriota archaeon
TTCCCAGTACCAGTCCGCCTCGACCGCGTCTTCGTGGAGGGACCATGGCTCCAGCTTGGAGCGCACCTTTTCCCGCAGGAGGGCGGCGAGCCGACCTCGGGGGTCGTACAATACGCGGGCGAAGGATCGATCCCAAATCTTCAGAGGCGACCAGACCTCGTTGCGCTCTCGTGCAATCGAGGCGTAATAGAGGTCGACGGCCCACGAGCCGATGAGGTTGTCCCCCTCGGGCAACGGCGATTGGCACCGTTCGATCCAAAGGCGGTATGTGGCGGGACGGAGGAACAACGTCAGGTCGAGTTCGGACATCTCATCGGCATACCCGCGGGACACTCCGCCGGTGAGCATGACGGCCTCAATCCCGGTGTACCTCTTCGTCCACGCCCGGGTCAAAGTCCTTGCGCGTGCCAGGTATGAAAGGAAGAGGTTCTTCCGCCGAATCGTCGGCCGAACCATAACCCGTAGTCAAGCGGACCGAACCGGCGAGTCCGTTAAAGGCTTTGGGTGAATGGCGAGCCTCGTCGAACGGAACGAGGCCGACCTGGTGGACACTCGCCGATGCCGAGGGCAACGTGGCGGACGTGGCCACGATTATGGGCCGCGACTGAGCGCTCGTCCTGCAAGGCTCCGCTTAACCGGACTTGTGGTCGAGGGCCGGCCCGGGTACTCTCGCTAGTCCGGAGGACTAGGGCGAGTTTCTGGCGAGATTCTGAAGAACGTCGAAACACTCGGCCGGCATGGCACCCGTGAGGGAACTCCCATGAACACCGTGATGTGGCGCGGGCTTCGGATGGCAGCGGTCGCCGTGGCGGGCTTCGTGCTGCTCGCCGCCATCCTTGCGGTCTCCCCGGATGCTACAGAGGCTGGCAGGAGCGGGAGCGACACCACGTCGCCCGGACGGAGCGACGGTTCGCCGACGGGGAGCCTTCCGGCGGGCACGACGTCCACGACCCTTTCCTTGAACACGGACGAGGCGGCGACGTGCCGGTACTCGACGACGGCGGGGGTTGCGTACAGTCGCATGAAGGACACCTTCTCGACCACGGGAGGGAGATCGCACGCGACCGCGGTCGGGGGACTCGAGGACGGGACCACGTTCACGTTCTATGTGCGGTGCCGAGATCTCTCCCGGAACGCGAACCCAGACGACTATCCGATCCGGTTCTCTGTACAATCCGGGGACGATTGCGGTACTCGATCCGCGAACGCCGACGGTACGTGGACGGCTGCCGTCGGGGCGTCCGATCGCTCGTCCTCCGGTCCCGCCGGGACCTGGGCGTTCGTTCCGAGCCCGAACGTCGAGTCCGTGTCGCCGTCGATCGTCGTCGACAACACCCTCCAGGGGATTGAGGCGATCGCGCCGGGCGACGTCTGGACGGTCGGGTACGCGAACAACCCGAGCGGACCGCAGTATTCCATTCAGACCCTCGCTCTCCACTGGGATGGAAGCGCTTGGAGCATCGTCGCGACGCCGAACGCCCCCACGGACTGGAATCGGCTCTATGGCGTCGCGGCGACGTCCTCGAACGACGTGTGGGCGGTCGGAGCCTCGCAGGACGTCGCCTCCGTCCCTGGGCGGACCCTCGCCGAGCACTGGGATGGGACGGCGTGGAGCATCGTGCCCTCCCCGAGCCCGGGCGCCGTCGTGAACGAGATGAGGGCCGTGGCGGCCGTGTCCGCGAACGACACCTGGGCCGTTGGCTTCTGCGCCGGATGGTACCGGTCGAGCACGCTCATCCTGCACTGGGACGGCGGGAGCTGGAGCCGGGTCCCGAGCCCGAATCCGAATGCGGGATTCGCAAGCAACGAGCTCTACGGGATCGCGGCGCTCTCCGCGGACGACATCTGGGCCGTCGGGGTCTCGGGCAACTCGACGAACCCCTACGCGCCGCTCGCCCTCCACTGGGACGGCGCGGCGTGGATCGCAGTCTCGACCGACGGGCTGGGAGGCGGCGGCCACGGATCGTTTTTCCGGAGCGTCTCGGGGACGTCTTCCGGCGATCTGCTGGCGGTCGGCGCGACCGTCTTCGACGCAGGCCTCGAGGGCGGCATCCGACATGTGGCGTTCGCCGCCCACTGGGACGGGGCCACGTGGACCCAGATCGCGGATTTCACCTTCCTAGACCCCGGGGAATACTACTCTTCCTCGAACTTTTACGGGGTCTCGACGGTCGCGAGCGACTTCGGCTGGGTCGTCGGTGAGGCTTCGGGGGACGCGTGGCTGTTCCACTGGGACGGGACGGCCCTGAAGGAAGTCCCCGCACCGGACCTCCCCTGGTATAACACCCTGTACGCCGTGGACGCCCTGGGGACAGACATCGCCTGGGCGGCAGGCCGGTACGCCATCGAGGGAGAGAGCGGGACGAAGACTCTGACAGAAGTGTACTCGGTGCCCTAGAAGAAGCATCCGATCCGGGACGAGCTCGGTGATTGGGATGTGACACCGTGTAGAGAACGAAGACGAACCATTCTTCGCGGACGAACAGTGCGGTAGGGTCGAGACATTGCCGCGGAAGCTAGAGACATTGGGCCCGTGGGAGTGCTCCCGACGGGGAGTAGACCCTCCCCGGCCGCGATA
The DNA here is from genome assembly GCA_005878485.1 of Methanobacteriota archaeon. Taxonomy (GTDB): domain Archaea; phylum Thermoplasmatota; class Thermoplasmata; order RBG-16-68-12; family RBG-16-68-12; genus RBG-16-68-12. The sequence goes on from VBMG01000126.1 coordinate 2,579, forward strand.
GGCTCGAGGCTTGGAGTGGACATGTTGAGCATGCGACCGACAGTTCCAACACGGCGGCCGCCCAGGCTCAATCGAAATAGCTTTATGGCAACGGGAGAATGGGATAACAGAATGGGCGAAGCGCGAACGCGAATTGCGTTCAGGGGCATTCGCAACGTGGCCTTGCTGACTCTCGTGTTTGCGGTCATCATCTGGGATATCCTCAGCATCGGCTTCCCGCCACCGACCATTGAGTGGGGCTTTCTGTTTATCGCCGCGAATGCTGCCTTCCTGATTGGCGGCTGGTACGCGTTCCGTTATTCGAGTCCTCGTCCTCGGACCTAGAATTCGGTTGCAAGAAATCGAGTGCTCCCGACGGGGAGTAGCCTCACGTCGGGTTACTTCCAAGAATGGCCGATTCCCAGGAGGGATGGACAGACGGAAGCGCCTCGTCAACGCCGCATCCTTTCTGCAATTCGATTGAATGCATCGGTTTCGAGGTAGCCCTATGGTTCACGAACATCGCGCGGGCGGAGGTCGAGAGGGCGTGGCCGTTCGGCGACCGGCTCTCCGTGACGATCGGCGGATATGAAATGACAGCCCCCTCGTGCAGACATACGGGGTCGTCGGAGCCAGCGATTTTTTGGCGCCCCTCTCCTCGAGCGGTTTCCTGGAAATTCGCGACGGGAATCGAACGCCGCATCCCAGCTCGAGGTCGTGCCGGGCATGCCCGTGGCCGTCAGGAAGGCATGAGGGCCGCCGGATTGTTGGAAAGTGCGCGGTTCGTTGCTACGCCTTAGCCTTATCTATCCGGACGAACGTGCGACCTCGGGCATGGGTTGAAGCAGGTCGCCATCGCCGCATACGCAGCCCGGTCCGTGCTCCGGCGGCGCCTCGGGACAACCTCGGCCCTGATCGGAATGGTCCTCGGAGTTGCTGTCGTAGCGGCTCCTTGGGTCGCCCTCGATTCGACGTTGAGGGGGCTTGCCGATTTCTACCTCACGCCCGTCTTCGTTGATGTGATAGCGCCGGGGCAGGGACGGCCCGAGGAGAACGTGGTCGCCGCTTCGGATGCCGCGGCCGCGGTCCCGAACGTCCTCCAGGCTGAGCCGATCGTTGATCTCGGAAGCCTCGTCCTGAACCTCTCTAGCGGTGTCCGCCCCGCCGAGGAGCCTTGGTGGCGGGGCTTCTGGATCCGTTCCACGTTCCAATCAGCCATGGACCGCATGGGCGTGATCTGGACCGCAGGTCCCGCCCCGGGAGGAGTGGTTGTCCACGACTCGTTCCGGTCCGCCGGGCTCTCCATGGGAGACACGGTCCCCGTAGAGCGGCGCGTCGAAAGCTATGACGCAAACGGCACGCTGATTGTGTACGAATCGTGGCCTTCAATCCGGAGGATCGACGGCTTCTACAGTTCGCCGTCCCGTCCCAACTTCCAGACGAACCTTATCCTCTTCCCCGTTTCCGATCTGGCCAATACCAAGGTGGATTTCAACTACACGGGTAGCGCGTTTGCGAGCGTATGGGTGTGGCTCGACCGGGCGGCGCTCGTGAATCCCTACGATCCCGATGGGACCAACTCGCGCTTGCAGCGCGAGCACGCCCTGCTGGAAACGGCCCTTTCCCCGTTCAACTTCTACCTCGGCGGAGGGGGCGTCACCATGCTCGAGGGTGCGGTCCGAGACCTCGCGAACCACGCCCGATTCCTTCGCCTCTGGTTCCTGCCCTTCACGATTCCGACGATTGCGCTCTCCGTCCTCCTGAGTCGGGTCGGTTTCGACATCGGACTCAGCGGCCGGCGGAGGGAGCTCGCGGTGCTCCGAGCCCGGGGCGTCTCGATCCGCGGAGTCTGGGCGTTCCTCGCGGTCGAGATGAGCGTCATCGCGCTCCTCGCCGCGTTGATCGGCCTGGCTTCTGCCATCCTGTTGAGTCGCCTCGTCCTCACATTGCCGTTGTTCTGGGGCCAACGCTCTGGGGTACCGGTCTTCATCCCTCCCACGGAAGTCGCAGTGTCGCCGCTGACGGTGGCGCTCACCCTCGGCTTCGCGTGGCTCCTCGGGTGGCTGGCGTCCTGGAAGGCATTCCGCTTTGCCATGACGAAAGACATCGTCTCCGCCTTTCGCGCCTACCACGCGCACGAAGTGTCGATCCCCCATCGGTCCTCGCGGGATTTCCTGATCGCGACGGTGGGCGTCGCGGGCCTGCTGCTGCTGGTCTCCTCCGGATTTCTCGAAGCCGGCTCCGATCTCGAAGCTTGGCTTGGGTTTCCGACGCTCATCCTGGCGCCCATTGGCCCATTCCTCCTGACCATCGGTCTCGCTCGGTACCTGACTCGAGGGACGACGCGGGGGTACCGGGTCCTCGCGCGCGCTTTCCGTCCCGTCCTAGGGGAGTTGGAACCCCTTGTGGACAAAAACATCCGCCGGGCCCCGAGGCGCGCCTCGAACATCGCGATGATTGTCACGTTCGCGGTCGCATTCCTCGTCGCGATGGCCGTCGCCGTGGCTTCGTCCGAGACGTATCTCAACGAAGAGACCCGCCGCAACACGCCGTCCGATATCATCCTCGACGTCTTCTCATCCCGTGGGAGGCTCAACCTTTCCAGCGACCTCCGTTCGATTCCTGGCGTGGCAGAGGTCACCGCCGTCCTCGACGCCTCCTGGGGGGGAAACGGGATCATCGTCTTCGATGCGGCAACCTACCTCCGGACCGTTCCCTGGCTGGAGAGCCGCCACCTCGGGGGGATCGATCCGAGACAGCTGATGGACGACCTCGCTCACGGGAGCTCGGTCGCGGTCAATACCCTGTTCCAGAGGAAGACGGGGCTCCTCGTCGGCGATCCCGCGGGCGTGCAACTCAGCTCCCGCGACCCTGGCGCAAGCATACCGACCATCACCGCGCGAGTCGCCGCGGTGGTCCCCTTTATTCCGGGACTGGACGTAACCACCGACTGGCCTCATTCCTATCTGGACTTTTCCACGCTCCCCGCAGGGACGGAGGGGCATGTCGAAGGTCGGTGGTCGTACCTGATCGACCTCTCGGACGGGGCCAATGTGAGCGGGGTCGTACAGGCTCTCACCAACCTCTCCGGGTATGGCGCCTCCATCCGGACGTTCCAAGATGCGCTCCGTTCCGAACTCGCCAACCCCGTTCGATCGGGAACGTTTGCGTACCTTGCGACCCAGAGCCAGTTAGCCGCGGTCCTGATGGTCCTCGGCATCGGCCTCCTCGTCTTCTCCGCGGCTTCGTCCCGCCGAGACGAACTCGTAACCCTGGTCGCTCGAGGGCTCCCGCGGCACAAGGTCGCACGACTGGTCATGGCGGAGGGCTGGATCGTCGCCTCGCTTGGCATCCTCCTGGGGACGTTCGCGGGCCTCCTTTCCGCCGCGTCCCTCATCGCCCTCGCCTCCACGCGGACCCCCACTCCCATCCCGCTGATCGTCCCATGGACCGCGATCCTGCCCCTCCTCGAGGTGACCGGCGGGATGTGGGTGGCCAGCTTCCTGGGGGCCCTTTCCGTCCAGCGGATGGATGTCCCGCGGGTCCTGAAATTGCGAGGAGGCTGAAACCTGGTCGGCGTCGTCGTCAGGGATCTGATCAAGGTGTATCCGATGGGGGAACTGGAGGTCATCGCCCTCCGCGGCCTGGACGCCGGCTTCCCGACGGGCAAGGTCACGTGGATCCGCGGACCATCGGGGTGCGGGAAGACGACCCTCCTGAACCTCGTCGGGGGCTTGGACCGTCCCACGGCCGGTTCGATCGAGGTCGGCGGCAAAAACATCGTCCGCTTTTCGGAGGCCGATCTCGTCGCCTATCGACTCGAGCGCGTTGGATTCGTATTTCAGTTCTTCAATCTCGTCCCCGTCCTGACGGCGTGGGAGAACGTAGAGTTTCCGATGCGCTTCGCGGGCGTCTCTGCGAAGGACCGCGAGAAGCGGGTCACAGAACTCCTGGAGGCCGTGGGCCTGAAAGAGAAGGGAGATCGGATGCCGGACCAGATGAGCGGCGGCGAACAACAGCGGGTTGCGGTCGCCGTCGCCTTGGCGAATGAGCCGCAGATCGTTCTCGCCGACGAACCTACCGGCGAACTTGATTCCGAGAACGCCACCCTGGTCCTGGACTTGCTGAAGGCGGCGAGTCGAGACCGAGGGAAGACGGTCCTTCTCGTGAGCCACGACCCGCACGCGAGTCAGATCGCGGATGCGACGGTCAAAATGGCGGACGGTCGAATCGTCGGGACGGATGAACTGCCTCGAGGCACCTCGACGGCGATCGAGCAGGCCTGAGGCCAAAGACACATCTAGGGACCGGTCCTATGGCGCTCGGCCCCTCCATATTCTAGAGCTGCATCTGGATTCGGCGGGAGCGCATTTCGTTCTCGCTGTCGAAAAACCGTAGCCCGCGGACTCGAACCACACCTTATTCGAATCTTGGCCCTCGCATCTGAATCCACCCTCACCATCGGTGAGTAGCGGGTTCCGTCGATTGAACTCGCCATAATCTGTGGACCAGCGCGACATCGCAGTTACCAAACCCAGGCTGGCCTACGTCGGATCGGGTTTACCTCATGGACGAAGGGCGGTGGATGTGACCCCACGTGGGGATGCTCCCGACGGAAAGTTCCGCCCCACCCCTCGCTACCCTCGGGGCCTCCATATGGGTATTCCACTGGCAATAGCTTAGGCCCTACGGCTTGGCTTTGGAGGATGTTGTGTCAGACCGAGTTGTTTTCGGGGTTCCGCGACTTCCTGGATCGCGGACAAACGGAACAGAATGCCCCGCCACGACAACAGCTTTCTTGAAATCAGCGGAATGGACTCGTACCGTCTACGGGCGTCGACTCCATTGAGGAATTGAACGAGACCGAGAAAGAACGAGTCGTTAGCTTGTCTCGCGAGCCGGCAATCTTGCGGCAAATTGCTGGATGGCTTGGCCCGCTTCCTTGACGCGAGCATCGCTTCGAAGTTGACGATGCAGGCTTCGATAACCTCCGTGCGATGGGATGACGATTCTCATGCCGTCGCGGAGTTCCAGTACGCACAGAAAGTAGGTGCTAGGATCGGGGGAGACTTCGTCTGGTTCCCCACCCGTTCGTATCTCCACACGTTTCAGGCGATCTGCAGGGATGATGAGCCTCTTCGGCGACCAGAGCCCCCATGGACGATACGTGGGGGCGATTCCGTCGAAGTAGACCCCGAACCTGTTTCGTTGGAGGAATATCAGAAGCTGGACTAGCCCGAAAGCGCCAATCAGCACCCAAGGAGGCCAGAATGCGATGAGGGGTCCGGGCCCAACGACAACAAGGACGTACAGAAAGATCGTGAAGTAGACGATGAGCAAAACCGTGCCGAATCGAATACTCGAAGCCACCGACGCTGGGGTCTCATAAACGACTTCTGAATTTCCCGTATCGACCGCCACGCTTTTTGACATCAGTGTGAACCAAGTTTGGCAATTGAGCTTCGCAGCATAAATCGTCTGTTACCTTCAAACCCATACACCAACGAACCGTAACGAAGTCCGGGTTCTTGTCCACCCTGGGAACAGTGCT
>VBMG01000131.1 GCA_005878485.1 Methanobacteriota archaeon
CCCGTGGAGGTCCTCGCGGCCCGCGAGGCGACCTGGGCGAAGGCCCGGATTGCGGTCCCGGCGATTTGGCTGTTCACCACCCTCACGCTCATCGTCACGCTGGTCCACTTCGACCGGTTCCACTTCTCGAGCTCCGTCCCGAGCGCCCAGGCCGCGGCGTGGTTCTGGCTCGCGATCTACGCCGGCGTGCCGGTCGCCATGCTGGTGATCGGACTTTTGCAACTCCGCGCACCAGGAGGCGATCCACCTCGCGGGCCCCCCGCCCCGATGTGGATGCGAATCGCGGTGCTCGTCCAGGGAGGAGGCATGCTCGCCTTCGGCGTGGGCCTCTTGCTCGTGCCGACGATCGTCGGGTCGGCGTGGCCGTGGACCCTGACCCCCCTGACGGCGCGGGCGATCGGAGCATGGTTCGTCGGGATCGGCTTCGCGGCGTTCCATGCGAACCGGGAGAACGACTTCCTCCGAATCCGGCCACTGGCCGGCGGCTACATCGCCTTCGCGGTCTTGCAATTCGTCGCGGTTGCGCGGTATGCAGGCGACGTGAACTGGAGCGCTCCGGCGGCGTGGGTGTACCTCGCTTTCCTGGGGAGCATCCTGCCGGTAGGCTTGTTCGCGTGGCTCGGCCGCCGAAGGCCGGGAATGCACTAGGGAACAGGACTCCGACCGACGCACTCGGGGATGAAACCGCGTCAACATCCTCAAGCGCGGGCTGACCATACTCCGGCCGTGCGCCGCGCGATCTCCGTCGGACTTCTCGCACTGATGGTCGCGGGCTCCGTCGCGATTCTCGCGCCCGCGTCACCGGTCTCCGCCGCAGGTCAGATCGAGGTCTACAAGAGCGGGCTGAACTTTCCGACCGCCCTCGCGTTCTCCTCGGATGGTCGGATCTTCTTCGCCGAGAAGGACACCGGGATCATCCGCATCATCTATCTCGCGAACCGGACGCTGCTGCCGATGCCGTTCTACACGCTCCCGAACACCCAGAATGCCGGAGAGCGGGGTCTGCTCGGCCTCGCGCTCGACCCGGGGTTTCCCGCGACCCCATACGTGTATGCGTACCAGACGTACGACGACCTCACGAACGGAACGATCTACAATCGCATCGTCCGAATCCTCGCGGACGGGAACACCGGGATCTCCTACACCGTGATCCTCCGGATGCCTCCCCTGAGCGGTGCGACGAACCACAACGGCGGCGTGATCGCATTCGGGCCGGACGGGAAAATGTACGCGGTCGTGGGCGAGAACGCGAATCCGTCTCTGTCCCAAGATCCGATGAGCCCGTTGGGAAAGGTCCTTCGGATGTACCCGAACGGGAGTGCCCCGAGCGACAATCCGTTCTACGGCAACCCCGCCTGGTACAACCTCACGTACACGTATGGACACCGGAACATGTTCGGCCTCGCGTTCCATCCGATCACGGGCCGCGTGTACGTCACCGAGAACGGCCCGAACTGCAACGACGAAGTGAACCTGCTCACGGCCGGGAGCAACTACGGCTGGGGACCAACGGCCGCGTGCGGGAGCCTGCCGCCGCCCTCCGACACGAACCGGGACGGTCCGAGTCCCGTCTTGCCGATCTGGTGGTGGGGGACCACGATCTGCCCGACGAACGCGGCGATCTACCGGGGACCATCCTTCCCGACGTGGCAAGGGGACCTGTTCATGGGCGATTGCAACACGGGTCGCTTCCATCGGCTGGACCTGGTCCCGCCCAACTACGACTCCGTGGCATCGGATACGATCCTCTGGACCGCGCCGCTGGCGATCATCGAGGTCGAGGCCGGACCGGACGGGGCGATCTGGCTGACGACGCCCACGACCATCTATCGGTATTGGGATTCCGGCAAACCGCCGATCGCCTCCTTCACTGCGAATCCGAATCCCGCGCTCGTGGCGGCGACCGTGACCTTTGACGGCTCTAGCTCTTCGGACCCGGATGGAGCCATCGTCTCATATGCCTGGGATTTCGGGGATTCGACGGGAGGGAGCGAGGCCATGACGACCCACGCATACCCGACCTCCGGCACATTCAACGTGACACTCACAGTCACCGACAACGAATCGTTCACCGCGACCGCGTACCGGGACGTCGTCGTTCACGCGCCGCCAGCTGCCTCCTTCACGACGAGTCCGAGCTCACCCGTGGTCGGGGCGACAGTAACCTTCAACGCATCGGCTTCTCGCGATCCCGACGGCAAGATCGTGACCTATGCGTGGGACTTCGGGGACGGATCCTTCGGAACCGGGGTCCAGGTGTCGCATGCATACGGCAGGAAGGGAACCTTCCGGGTTGAGCTCACGGTCGTGGACAACCTCGGGATCTCGAATCGCACAGCACAGACAATCACGGTTGGAGACCGGGCGCCTCAGATCACCTCGAGCACCCCAGGACTCGGCCCTCTGACCGTTGTCGCCGGCGCAACCCAGACGTTCACCATCATCGCGTGGGATCCCGACGGGGATGCGCTGTCCTACACGTGGCGAGTCGATGGCACCGTTGCGGGCGGAAACTCGAGCGCCCTGAATTTCGTGTCGGGGGCCCCCGGCACTCACATCGTGAACGTCACCGTGTCCGATGGCTCCCTCGTCGTCTCGCGAGAGTGGACAGCAACCGTCGTTGTAAACGAGCTTTCCCCACTCGCCACGTCTTGGCCGTTCCCCGCTTTCGTCGCCGCCGCCATCACGGCGGTCTTCCTCATCTGGTTCGTGCGGCGGAGGCGGAAGCGCGACGGGCCCCCTCGCTCTCCGAATCGCGGAAGTCCTTAGCGGGTCAGGTGCGATCGGGCAACATCCTTTACGTAGGCGGAGCGGATGGCGCCTGCATGACGACCGTCCTTCTCCAGACGACGATGGGCGATGTGAAGATCGAGCTGCTCGACAAGACGATGCCGATCACGGCGGGCAACTTCCGCAAGCTCGTCGGGCAGGGCTTCTACGATGGAACAATCTTCCACCGCGTGATTCCGAACTTCATGATCCAAGGCGGGGACCCGGAGGGAACGGGCATGGGAGGTCCGGGGTACTCGATCAAGGACGAGCTCCCGCCAAATAACCGCAACGCGCGGGGAACGATCTCGATGGCGAACGCGGGTCCGAACACGGGCGGGAGCCAGTTCTTCATCAACGTCGTCGACAACTTCCGGCTGGATCGGAAGCATCCCGTCTTCGGCCGCGTGGTGAGCGGAATGGAAGTCGTCGACGCGATCAGCCGCGCGTCGAAGGATGACAAAGACCGCCCGCGGACGAAGATCGAGATCCGGAAGGCGAGCGTCCTCCCGTGACGTCGGAGCCACGAGCTCACGCGCGAGCGAGGTCTAGACTTTCGACGCCCGGGTAATCAGAAGAGAGGGGGCCAATGGACGTCCCGTTTGCCGCCAGAAAGGTCGCGACCCGCCGACTCTTCCATTGGGCCACCTCATAGCCCACCACCTCGATAGCGCTGCCACTCCGTGAGCGGACGGCATGACGAAGCTCAGCGCTTAGATCACGACTCTCGTTGCAACCGACCGGTCTGCTTCATCATGGGAGGACGGATCGATCTATTCTTCAGGCATCAAGAGCTGGCGTAGACGAGCGCCCGAGCCTCTCACTGGGTCGGCGCAGGTGTTCCTTTCGCTTCGGAGCCCCGGAAGGGCTATGCGGGGACCGATCGATGCGGAGGAAGCGGAGCGGAAGGAGTCTTGTGGAGACCGATGCCCCCGACGAGATGTCCCGTGAAATTGAGGCTCGACTCGGTGTGCGGCGGAGGTTCTACGAGCGAGCGCTCGTGGTGTTCGCTCTTGTGGAGGTTGGCATCTCGGCCCCCGCTGCCTGGTTGAACCCTACCCTTTCGAGGCACATCCTCGCGGGATGTGCCTCGGCGATCCTTGGCACCGCGGTGGTGGCCTGGTGGGCGTACAAGGTCAGGGAGTCCGCGCTCTACGAGAGGGCCGGCCGGACATTGCTCCGCAACCGGTGAGTCCCGCCGCCAGCCTGGGATGAAGTCTATGTCTGTCAAAGGCGACACAGCACCTCGGGAGCAACCCACACGCGCCTGAAGAGCAGTGGGAGCCAAGAATAGTCACGAAGGCAACGGTTTCGTCAGAAGCCTGGTCCCCCGTGTCCGTGAACTGACGGGCGGGGTCTCATCTGCGGGGAATCGGCTCTGTCCCCGGATCGGAATGGGTCCGTCCGGATTTGAACCGGAGTCGCCAGCACCCCAAGCTGGTAGGATTTCTTGTGAGCCGGGAGGATCCCCGCGCCCAAACCAAGCTACCCCACGGACCCGCGGCGCCGTCGAAGGACTGCGGACGTAAAAATGCTTCCCCGGCTGCTCATCCGAACGGCAGGACTTCGTCGATGAGCTCTGCGTGGGAGAGGATCATCCGGCGGCAACAGTACCGCTGTAGGCCAAGTTCATCGAGGACCTTCCTCGGTTCCTCGCCTTGGCGCGTCCGCTCGACGAAGGTCGGGAATGCGCTCCCGACGACCTTGCCACAGGTGAAACATCGGACGGGGATGATCATGCCCTCACCGGTACGACTTCTGTCGTTTCTTCCGCGCGCCTCGGCCGAGCGGTTTCTTCGGCAGCTTCCGACGCGTGTCCGGGACGATCAGCGTCCGATCGTACTCGCGGAAGAGCGTCTCCAGCTCGTTGTCGTTCAGGTACTGGACGAGCCCGCGGGCGATCGCCGTGCGCACCGCGTCCGCCTGGCCCATGATGCCGCCCCCTTGGACGTTCACATCGATGTCGATCGAGTCAACTTTCCTCCCGGCGAGCTTCAAGGGCTCGAGGATCTTCAGCCGGCCGAGTTCGAACGGGTAGATCTCCACCGGGACACTGTTGATCCGGACGACGCCCCTCCCTTTCGTCAAGGTCGCGCGGGCCACGGCGGTCTTCCGCTTCCCGCTGGCCACGATCGCCTTCATGCGGAGCCCTCGAACTTGGACCCTAAGAGTCTCGAGATCTCCCCGAGGCTGATGTACGGCCCCTGGGGGGGTCGTTTCGCCACCTCGACGATCTCGAGAGGCTTGTCCTTGTACGCGTCCGGCAAGGATAGGTACACCCGGAGGCGCTTGAGCGCCTCCCGACCTCGCGGTTGCTGGTACGGCATCATGCGGGAGATCGTGCGCCGGAGGATCATGTCCGGCCTCCGCGGATAGTTCGGCCCGATGCCTCGCATCCGGCTCGCGGTGCTCCCGCGTGCATGGCGCGCGCGATACTCTTCGAACACGACCTGCTTGCGGCCCGTGACGATCGCCTTCTCCGCGTTCACGACGACGATCTCCTCCCCGTTCAGGAGGCGCTTCGCGAGGATCGAGGCCAGGCGGCCGACCACGTGACCCGTTGCGTCGATCGTCGCCATGGTCACCCCATGATCCGAATTCCGGAGCCTTTCGGATTCTGGACCGCGAGCTCGAGGAGGGATACCGCCTTTCCGCCCGCGGCCTCGATTTTCTTTCGCGCCGCGCCGGACGCGCGGAACGCCGCGACGGTCACCGGGGTCGAGATTTCGCCCGTGCCCAAGATGACGCCCGGCACCACGACCTGCTCCCCCTTCGTCGCATAGCGGCTCAGCCGAGAGAGGTTGACCTCGGACCAGTTCTTGCGGGACCGTTCGAGCCGGTCCGCCACGTCCCGCCAGATCGCGGATCCCGCCTCGCGGGAAACATCCCGGAGTCCCTGGACCACGCGTTGGAGGTTAGGGTTCGTCTTGGAGGTCTTGGCCATGGAAAACGGGCCTCGGCCTCGCGTTGTAAAGTTGGGACCGATTTAAACGTTTGGATGAATCGCATCGACGCCGGCGGGTTCGTATCGGCTCGGCGTGTTTCGGTTGGGGTTGACCGCCGCCGATTCTCGCCCAGGCCCAGGCGCCCGACCGCGGGCACAAAAGTACTAATATCAGGGCCTACAGAATAATAGTGGTTGCGGGTGCGTCCCCGGGCGGTGCAGTTGTGATCCGTTTTGGTCCGTCGGGCATCCCCTTGTCGTGCAAGGGCCGCACGTTACGGGACGGCATCGAAGATATCCACAACCTCGGCTTGACGGCGATGGAAGTCCAGCTGGTCCGTGTAAACCTGAATGAACGGTACGCGGGCGACGAGGACCTCGGCCGAACCCCGCGGGAGATCCCGGGCGAACTCATTGTCCAGATTGGCCGCAAGGAGGACCGCAAGGAGGTCCTCGTGTCGTCCCTCGACGAGAAGATCGAGAAAGGGGACGTCTTGTACAGCCTCGCATCGGGGATCGCCGGGGACTACCACGAACTCGAGGAACTCGGCACACTCGCTCGGGAGCTCGACATCGAGCTCTCGCTGCACACGCCGTACTACATGGACCTCGCCGACGCGGATGGCCTTTCGCAGAAGAGCGTCCAGAGCGTCATCTGGGGCGGCATGCTCGCGGCGGCGATGGGCGCTCCGATCGTCGTGACGCACCTCGGCATGTTCGGCGAGCTCGAGCCGAAGGAGGCGATGAACCGGATCGCGAAGAATTTGCGTGCGATCCGGGATGCGTACAAGAAAGGGAAGATCAAGTCTCGGCTCGGCATTGAGGCAAGCGGGCGTCAGGAGGTCGTCGGCAGCCTCGATGAGATCCTCACCCTGGTGAAGAATGCGAAGGGAATCCTGCCCGTCCTGAATTTCGCCCACGTCCACGCCCGCGGCTTCGGCCTCTTCAAGCGGCCCGAAGATTTCGACGACGTCCTGTCGAAGGTCGAGAAGGCCTCCGATGGGGGACACATCCACGCGCATTTCAGCGGGGTCGAGCACGCCGACGGGAACGAGTTGCGGTACACGCCCATCAAGAAAGGGGACCTTCGGTTCGAGCCCCTCGCCGAATGTCTGCTCGACGACGACTACGATCTGACGATTGTCTCATCGTCGCCGCTCCTCGAGCACGATGCGATGTACATGAAGGTCATCCTGGAGCGGGTGCTGGCGAAGCGGCTCGTGCGGCCGACGAAGCCCGAGAAGCCGGAGAAAGAGAAGGAGGAGAAGGGGGCGAGACGCCGGTGAGACGCGGCGCGTCCGCCGCGGCGAACGCGACCACGGCGGCGGAGTCGACGGCCTACCTTCTCGAGAACCTCGCACGGATCCTCGCGGTCGAGCGATCCAAGGAGATCGGCGAGTCGGTGGACATCCTGACGTCCGCGAAGAAGCTCTTCGTGTACGGCGTCGGTCGGAGCGGCCTCGCGGCGCGTGCTTTCGCGATGCGGATGGTCCAGCTCGGGATTGACTGCTACTTCATCGGGGAAACGATCACCCCGGTCGTCAGCGACGGAGACGCGGTCTTGATCGTGTCGAACACGGGCTCGACGATGAGCGCGATCCAGGTCGCGAACATCGCGCGACGGGTTGGCGCGAAGGTGATCTCCGTCACCGGCCAGCGGACCTCGAAGTTGGGCCACGCGAGCAACGTGGTCCTGTTGATCCACGCGGACGAGGCGACCGCACAGGCCCGACTCGCTCCCCTCGGCACGCTGTTCGAGGACGCGACGGTCCTCCTCCTGGACGGCCTCGTGGCTCAGGTCATGGAGCGACTGGGACAGACGGAGGCGGACATGCGGGGCCGCCACGCCATCATGGTCTGACCCGGCGGGACG
>VBMG01000132.1 GCA_005878485.1 Methanobacteriota archaeon
GGAGGGCCTTTACTTCGCCCGCGGCGAGGACCTGACGCTCGTCGAGACGAAGCTCGGACGGATCGGCCTCCTAATCTGCTACGATTCGTTCTTCCCGGAACTCGCGAAGGCGTACGCCCTCGCCGGTGCGGAGTTGTTGGCAATCATCAGCGCTTCGCCGGCCACGTCGAAACCGTTCTTCGACAAGATCCTGCCGGCGCGAGCGATCGAAAACGCGTTGCCAATTCTGTACGCGAACCTCGTCGGGACTGAGCTGAACATTGTGTTCCAGGGCGGCACGCAGGCGATCGGACCCCGGGGGGAGATGCTCGCGAGAGCCGAGGATTTCGTCGAAGCGACCGTCGCGGCGGACCTCGACATCCGCGACGTCACGACGGCACGAGGGTTCCGCCCCACCCTGCGGGACACCCGCAAGGAGTTCTGGGAGCCCGTCGCGCCGACGATTCCGATTCGCCGCGCGTGAGTCCGCGGCGAAATCCGGAGATCAGGGATCGCGCGGGGCCGGCGTCGCGGCCCATTCGCGCAGGACCTGCGGCAGCGACGTGCGCGTCTCGATCCCCGCCGCGGCAGCCCAGGCTTCGAGGCCCGGCAGCACGCGCGGTTCGACGACGAGGCGATACACACAGACCGATGCGAGCACGGGCGGGAATATCCTCACGGCCCAGAGCCCGAGGAGAAAGAGTGCCTGCCCGTACTCGTACCCCGACGTGTGAAGGAGAGTCACGAACCCCGCCAGGAGGGCGACCGCGCCGACGGGACCTAGGGTCCGCTCGAACCATTCGGCCGGCCGAACAACCTCGCCGCGGGTCGGTGTGATGCATCGGAACTCGAGCGCATCGAGGAGCCACGCGCCCGGGATCAGCGACGTCAGGAGCCCCGCGAGGAGCAGGATCGGGAACGCGACGAGTCCCACCTGGAGCTGGCGCAAGTCCGCGGCGCCGAGCAAGTAGAGCACCTCCGCCATCAGGAGCACGTCAATCGCGAACGGCCCGATCGCCATCAAGGCGGTGTCTCGGAACCGGACCGGCTCCGGGATCGGGAGGCGCACGTAGATGCCGCCCTTCCCCAGGAGACGTCGGTGGGCCTCGAACGCGCCCCGCGCAAGGGCCCGGGAAAACGACGGGACGAGCCAGAGCCCGACAGGGACTAGGGCGACCGCGAGGAAGTACGCGGGAACTTCGCGGACCCCGACCCGACGGACGAGGAAAGGCAGGATGCCGTAGTGGATGCCGAGGGCGACCCCGAGGACGACGACGAATCCGAGAATATGCGTACGCGCCGCGCGGTCCACGGGCGCCCGAAGACGGAGGGTCCATTTGCGCCTTGCGGCTCAGACATCGGTCTCGGACTCGGCGAAGAGAATTGGTCCGCGCCTCACCGAACGGCAGCCCGACGCAAGTGGCCCTCGATCGTCCGCACGAGCGCCTCCCCCATCGCGCGGTATCCGGCGACGTCCGGGTGGAGTCCATCGGGCGACCCCCGAAGCCGATTTAGGTTGGCGGGGTCGGCGACCGCTGCGTGCGTGTCGCAGAACGGGATCCCCAGGACCTTTGTGACGGACTCGATCCAGCCGTTCAGCGTGAGGATGTCTCCGGAGGCTCGCGTCGTCGCGGTGTTGTAGGGAAGGACCGTCGCCGCGACCGGCACGATTCCGGCGTCGAGGGCGTCTGCGTACATCGCGGCGAGGTGCCTCTCAACAGCCTCGGCGTGGTCGCCACCATAGATGTCGTTGACGCCCGCCAAGAGGATCGCATACTGCGGGTGGACCGCGAGCACGTCCCGCTCGAATCGCGCGCGGATTTCGGCAGCCCTCTGCCCGTTGATGCCGCGGTTCAGCACGGTCCACTCCGGATGGGCGCGCACCATCCAGAACGCGTATTGACTCTCCGGATCCCCTTCTCCGTCCGGGGGCGCTTCGAGGGGAGAGCGGAAAGCGGGAGTGCCCGCGGTCGTGGAATCACCCAGGCCGACAATCGTGAGGCCGCGCGGAGTCATCGCACCCGCCATTCCGTTCGCGGTTAACATCTTACCCACACGCCGGAGACACCCTTATGGCCCTACCCTGACATCTGCGGTGCGGATGTCCGGACCGACGAATTTCACGAAGGAGGAAGTCCTGCCGATTTTCACCTCCACAACGCCGACGGACCCCGCTGCGCTCGAGTGGGCGCCGATCGCGGGAATTTTCCGGGGGACCGTCCGCTTGCGGATGCACATCACGCCGGGAAACCTGAGCGAGGAACTGCTCGACGCGATCCGCCACACCCGATATCCCGACGCCGACGTCCCGGAGGTGCTCGGCCTGCGCCGGGTCCTCGAGTCCGCGTGTGGGAGAGCCGGCGTCGCGCTCCGCCTCGATCCCGGACCCCGCGACCTGCAGACCGGGTTCGTCGGGTTCTTCCAGCCCTTCCTCGTCCGATGGCCGTTCGCGCGGGCGAAGCTCACGATGACGATCGCACCGGGGGAAATCCAATGGAACCTCAGCGACGGGCGAAAGGAGAAGGGCCCAGACGCCGAGCGGCTCGAAATCGCGAAGCGAGAGCTCCTCGAAGGCACCCGAGCGTGGATCCGGAATGGAAACCGGTGACGCCATGGTCCCCCGTGGCGCGGATGCCGTCGTCGTTTCGATTCTTCTCCTTGCGCTCTTGTCCCTGTTCGCGGTCGCAAGCCCGCCGGTCCGGGCGCAAGAGAAAGTGTACCACCTTGCGAGTAACGCCGTGACCTTCGACCTCAACACCAACGGCTCCATTCGAATCGCCGAGCGTCTCGCATTCAGCTTCGACCTGGGAACGTTCTCGTTCGCATACCGGGACATTCCCTGGAGAGGGTTTGACGACATTCTCGCGGTATCCGTCGAAGACGGGGCCGGCACGCCGGAGTCGTTCGCCTTCTGGTTCGCTCCGGAGGCGACGGGAGAGTGGCACATCCGATGGTCGTTTCCCCCCGCCGCGGCCCCTACGGTCCGGACGTTCGTCGTGCGATACACGGTGACGAATGCCCTCCTGCAGCCGGCCGCGACACGGAACCGCCTCGACTGGCAAGCCGTCGGCACGGGATGGAGTGTCTTCACGGACAACCTCACGGTCGAAGTCATCCTGCCGGTGGCGGTCAACGCTTCGCAACTCGCGTACTCCCCGAGCCCGATTTCGATCTCGCAACCGCAGGGCCGGACCGTCGTCACGTTCGGCTACGCGGCCCTTCCTCCGTTCACGTCGTACCGAGTGATCGTCGACTTCCCGAAGGTGATCGACGTCCGCTTCGGGATTGCACGAATCTCCCGCGAATCGCCGATTGCGACGGGCACCTACACGTTCTTCGGCGTCCTGGGAGCCATGGTGTGCCTCTGGGCCGTTCGGGGTCGAGAGCCCCGAGCCCGGAGGCCCGATGGGGAGCCATCTGTCGTGACGCCTCCGTCGGATCTCGAACCTGAGTCGGTCGCCTTCCTTCTGACGCAGTCGCTCGAAGTCCCTGGCCTTCTGGGGGCGCTCCTTGATCTCGCGAAGAAGGGTTATCTGATCCTCCACGGCCCTGAACAGGAAGGCGGCTACGTCCTCGAAGAAGAGCAGATCGAGCTGACGGCGAAAGCCCGGTCCGCTGTGGAGGCGGGGGAGGGTTGGGCCGCGGACCTCTTGCCGCACCAGCGAGAGCTGCTGCAGTCGATGTCCCGTTCGCGGAACCACGTGGAGGGGATGCGGGCGGCACGGAAGGCCGTCACGAAGTCGATCGGCGAACGGCTCGCCACGGCGGGCCTTCTCGCCGGGAGTCCTTCCGCCGTCCGACGGCGGTACTACATGGCCGCGGCCGCAATCGGAGTCGTCGCCCCGGTCTTCATCGTCCTGGCGTACCTTTCGGCGGCGTTGTACAGCATGATCGCAATCGACGCAGGGCTGTTCCTCGGATCGTTCGCGGTCGCGGCGGTGGGCTACTACATGCCACGAAAATCGAGGCAAGGCGCGCAAGAGAGGGTGCTCTGGGAGAGCTTCCTTCGGAATCTGAGGGACCGGATTGAGTCCCTGGCAACCTCGAGCCCCACCGAGGGGGTCCGCCTGCTCGACGAGTATATCGCCTTCGTCCCTCTCATCCCTCATCTCGAGATGTCGGGGTGGATGCGCTCGCTCGCGCGATCGATGTCCGACGTCCCCTACGCGCCCGCGTGGTACGTTCCGGAGCCCGGATATTGGTACGGCGCCGCGCCGCGACCCGCGGGCCCATCCGGGAACCTCGCCGGACTCATCGGCCATGACTTCGCCACGTTCGCCAACTCGATTGCGGTGAACTTGGGCCACTTCGAGACCTACCTGGTACCGTCCGGCGGCGGCGCTGGCGGGGGAGGCGGCGGAGGTGGTGGCGGAGGTGGTGGTGGCGGTGGGGGTGGCGGCGGCGCCGGATGAAGCGACCAATAGGCGTGCCGTCGAACATTTATCCCAGCGCATCGCCTCCCCGGCGCGATGGTCCGGGCCGTAAAGCCGACCCGCAAACGCGATGGTCGACTCGGTCCGCCGCAAGGATATCCCAAAGACCCCGAGAAATACGGGGATCCTGCAAATTGGAAGTACCCCGTTCACACGCCATTCCACGCGCGGGCCGCACGGCGCTACTTCAATGAACCGAGGAACCGCGCGAAGTACACGCCGGAGGAGCAGGCGTACATCGACAAGAAAATCAACGAGGCGCTCGAGCGGTTCGGCGTCGCGGTGAAGATCAAAGGCGGGACGATCGAGGACGAGGCGGGGACGATCCAGGCGGATGTCCCGATGAACAAGGACATCGACAAGATGGGTTTCGAGGACCTGCTCCTCGTCTTCCTCGGGACGAACCGGCTCGCGTCGGCGAAGGGCATCGACCCGTCCGCCGTCGAGGTGGACAAGGAGACCGACACGTTGCTCGCGGGCCGGGTGAAGGAGTACAGCGTGCGGATCGACCGACAGGAGCGGCGCCTCGAACACGATTGCGTCGACTTCAAGACGAACCGCGCCACGGGACGTCTCATGTGCAAGCACCTCGGTGCATTCCTCATGCGGGTCGACCGGCCGCGGGCGATCCATCTTCTGCGGGACTTGCTGCGCGAACGGGATCACTGGACCTTCGAGTGACGGGGCAACGAGTTCGTCCGCGGGGACCAAGCCTTAATCACGTCCTCGTGCATTCCTTCCCAGCAGGGAGGGTTGCAGTGCTGTTCGGCAAGCGGTGGGCGCGGGTGTCTCGGTTTCTTGGGGTGTTCGGGGTGGTCCTCGTAGTCGCCCTTGCGGCGCGGTCCCAAGCCATCACCTGGGGGACGATCGACACGACCCACCCGAACGTCGGCGCGATTCTGACCCAGCACGCGGACGGAACGTTCGGGGAGTTCTGCTCCGGCACGCTGGTGTCCGCGCGCGTCTTCTTGACGGCGGGCCACTGCACGGACGCCCTCGTGTCCCGCGCATTCCCCGTGAGCCGCCTGCGCGTCAGCTTCGCTCCGAACATCTTCGCGGAGGGCGCGGTCTACCTGGAGGTGAGCGGATACCAGAGCCATCCCGACTACCGCTGGGGACCGACCTCGGACCCACACGACCTCGGTGTGCTGATCCTCGCGAAGGCGGCGGCCGGCGTCGCATTTGGCGTGCCCGCTCCCGCGAACTACCTCGACGGCCTCGCGGCGGCCGGCGCGATCCAAGACGCCAAGTTCATCAACGTCGGGTATGGGGACAACCAGGAGTTCGTCGTCACGGGAGACCGCCAGATCTCGTATTCGAGCTTCCGCAACCTCCATGATGCCTGGCTGTACATGTCGCAGAACATCCACCACGAGGACGGCGGCACGTGCTACGGGGATTCCGGCGGCCCGACGTTCTTCGTCGATCCGTCGTCCCACGCCGAGTACATCGTCGCGACGACAAGCTGGGGAGACGGCCCGTGCAAGGCGACGAACAACAATTACCGGGTCGATATCGCGAGCTCCTTGGAGTTCATCGAGGCGATGATCGGGCAGAATCCCTAGACGGATGGCAGCCTCCAGGCCTTCGTTCGCAAGCCGAGCGACGCCGCGATTCGACTATCCGGGCGGACACGGCTCAGAGCCGACTGAAGTCGGATTCGCGCTCCTTCTTCCGTGCCTCGCGGTCCGCTGCCTTCACGATGGGGGCGTTGCACTCCGCACACGTGCCGCCTGCATCGACGCACGCCTTGCAGAGCCACGCACCGCAGGCGTGACGTTCGATCCCGGGGGCGTGGTGGGATCCGCATTTCGCGGGCGCGGCTTCTTTCGCATCCTTCCCCGGGGCTTTGGGGGCGTCGGGTCGCATGGAGGACGATCCCTCTCCGGTTTCCTCAGTCTCGTCTTCGTGCGCCGTCTCGGACTTCGCCTTCCTTCGCTTCAGTTCCGGCGCTGGCTCCGTTCTAATCCGATATCCGCCCCCTTGGAAGATCTTCAGGGAGACCTCGAGCTTCTTCGCCTCGAACGGTCCGAGGTGAAGTTCCTTCGCGAGGTCCACGAGGTTCCATTCGGCTTTAGGCAAATCCATCGCGGCCCGGATCAGGTCGTCGTTGTGCCACTCCGGCGTCGGCTCGAGCGGCGCGTCGCGGACCCAGTCGATGTAGCCCCAGATCGTGCGCGCCTCTTCCAGGTCCACGTGGGGCAGGACCGTGCTGACGTCGGTCAGGCGCAACCCATCCAGGGTCTGTGCGTTCGCGACGTGTCGGAGGACCGCGGCGCCGACGGCCTCGTACTTCCGGAGCTGCTCGGCCTCGATCCGGTCCGGCGCCATCGGCGCGGGCTCGTTGACGTATGCGATGACTTCGTCGAGCAGTTCGAGGGGCACGGAGCTGTACTTGAACACCTCGTCCCGCGTCGCGGGCCGTCCGAGATGCTTCTCGTACCGGACGACCGCCTCCGCGAATCCCTCGATTCTCGCAATGTGAATCCGATCCTCCGCGGTCTTCCGACCCGACTGCGCGGGCTCGCATGCCGGGTCCAGCGCGAGCGCGGCGTCGAAACATTTGAGTGCGTCGTCGAACCGTCGAAGATGGAGGAGGGCGACCCCTTTGCTGTTCCAAGTTGCCGTGTCGCGGGCATCGAGCCGCAAAGCTTCGTCGTACGACTGCACGGCCTCGTCGTACGCGCCAGTTCGTTCCTCCGCGAAACCGCGCATGTGCCACAGGTTCTTCTCCCTGGGGCGTGCGGCCGTCGCGCGGGCCAGCGCATCCGCTGCCTCCGGGAATTGTTCCTGCTTGATCTGAAGGAGGCCTTTCCCGCGCCACGCGTCGCCGTTCGCGGGATCCGCCTCAATCGCGGCCTCGAACGCCGCGATGGCCTCCGCGGGCTTCCCGAGCGCCTCGAGCGCCTCCCCCTTCCACGTCAGGAGGCGGGCGTCGTTCGGGGTCGGTTTCAGGGCGAATTCGAGACAGGGAAGCGCCTCCGCCGCGCGGTTCGTCCGCAAGAGGCAGAACCCCTTCGTTCGGAATGCGTCGTAGTGGTTCGGATCCTTTTGGAACACGACCGCGAGCACGGAGAGCGCATCGTCGAAGTGTCCCTCCGACGCGAGGCACATCGCATTCCCGCTCAGGAACTCGAGATTCTCGCGATCCAGGACGAGGCCGTCCTCGAACAGTTTCCGAGCCTCAGACACCCGGCCGGCATCGAACAGGATCCGACCTTTCGCCGCGAGCGCGGTGCGATCGCCCGGGTTCAGGCTCAGGGTCTGGTCGTACGCCGCGAGCCCCTCATCCCCGCGACGAAGGCGGAGGAGCATTGCGCCTTTCGCGTTCCAAGTCCCGCGGTCCATCGGGTCGACCCGGGCCGCGCGGTCCAACGCCTCGATCGCGGCGTCCGCCTTCCCGACCCGCTCGAGCGCGACGGCCATTTCCCGGAGTGCGTCCGCGTCCCTCGGATCGAGTTCGAGGAGCCGCTCGCCCACGTCGACGGCGGCCTTGTATGACTCGGCGGCGATCAGTACGTCGCGCTTGAACCGGAGGAGGTCCGCTCGCTCCGGGGCGAGACCCGACGCCTTCGTGACCGCGGCGACGGCCTCTTTCCCGTCTCCGATGGTGTGCGCGAGGCGGGCCCGTCGGAACCACGCTTCCGCGTCTTTCGGGTCCGCCGCCGTGAGGCGTACGCTTGCGGCAAACGCCTCCTTCGGTCGGAGGAGTGCATCGAGGGCCTCGGTGAGGCCCGTGAGGGCCGTCTTGTCCTTCGGGTCTTGGGCGAGGACCGTCTCGTACACGGGGAGCGCTTCCTCGTACCGATGCAGCTGAAGAAGGCATGTGCCCTGTTTCAACAAGGCGGGGACCATCGTCTTGTCGAGGAGAGCGGCCTGCCCGTACCCCGCGGCGGCCTCCTCATACCGTTTGAGCCACTGGAGGGAGGTCCCCTTGCCGAGCCACGCCTTCGGGCTTTTCGCTTCCAAGGCGATCGTCCGGTCGAACGCGG
>VBMG01000133.1 GCA_005878485.1 Methanobacteriota archaeon
TGACGACGACACCGTGCGCGACGCTCGCCTCGGCCGAAAGGCTGTTCACGGAACTCAGCTGGTCCGCCAAGACCCGTTCGACGTGGTGAATCGCGATATCCAGGTTGTCGTCGGCCATGACCTTCCTCCGAGTCGCCCGTCGTCATGCGGCGGCGGTGGATAAAAGGACCTGGGGGTTGGGCGACCCAACCGCGGGGGACGGCGCAGCCGGCCGTCACACGCCGCTCTACTTTCGAGAGGCGATCCATCCGGCGACGAGGGCACCCGCGAAGATCGCCGTCCCGACCGTCACAACGAGCGGCCCCGCGGGCAAACGGAGGTAGTCGGCTAGGAGGATTCCGGACCCAGCGCTCGCGATCCCCGTGAGACCGCTTAGCAGTGCGTAGGAGGAGAGACTCCGGCTCACGTTTTTCATTGCGGCGGCGGGTACGACGACGAGAGCGCCAACGAGGACCGTCCCGACGAGCTTGATTCCGACCGCCACGACGACGGTCACCAGAAACAGATAGATGAAATTGATCAAGGCAACGTTGACGCCCGTCGACCGGGCGAGCTCCTCGGACAGGATGCTCAGCACGACCCGCTGGTAGACGAGCCGCGAGACGACCACGATTGGAACCGAAATTCCGACCGCGAGGAGCGCGTCGACCAGGGTGACCGTCGTGATGTCGCCGAAGAGCGCTTCCAAGAGATCGACCTCGGGGGTCAGCAGAATCCCCACGGCGAGGGCCGTCACAAACAACACGCCGATGATCGATTCGGGGAACAGTCTCGTCGTCTTCTCGATGTACCACGTAAGGATCGCGGCGGCGAACAGGAACGCGAACGCACCGAGGAACGGATTGAAGTTGAACAGAATCCCGAGGGCGAGGCCGGGTAAGGCGACATGGGAGAGCGCGTCGCCGACGAGGGCCATCCTCTTCAGGACCATGAGCGATCCGACGTAGCCCGCGGCGAACCCGACGAAGATCCCTGCGACGAGACTGTATACGGCCGCTTCGGTCATCGGAATCCCCGTGCCCCAAAGTCGTGCTTGTGCTCGGCAAGGCCCGAACCGCTCCCGAAAATCTCCATCAACAGGTCTGGCTCCGAGAGTCTGCTGGGTGCCCCGAAGAATCGGACCGTTCGATTGAGGGCCAAGACGGCGTCGGAATACCGAGAGGCGATGTGGATGTCGTGCGTGATTAGGAAGACCGTGATGTTCGTGTCCTTCTCGAGCCGGTTCAGGCTCTCATAGAGCATGTCTTCGCTGCCGATGTCGACCGTCGCGGTCGGTTCGTCGAAGAGGAGGACATTCGGCCGATCGAGGACGGCCCATGCGATCAGCACTCGCTGCATCTCGCCGCCCGACAGCACATCGAGCCGCTTCGGGAGGACCGCGCCTCCGAGACCGACAGCGGCGAGTGACTCTTCGAAGCCCGCCTCGCTTTTGAAGCCCAGGAAGTCGCGGACGGTAATTGGCACATCGGTCACAACGAAGTTCTGCGGGACGTAGCCGATCCGAACCGGGCCGGACCATTCGACCGTCCCGGTGTGCGGCACGAGGCCGAGCAGGACGCGGAAGAGCGTCGTCTTGCCAGCGCCGTTCGGGCCGACGATGGCGAGCGTGGTCCCCCTCCGCACGTGGAAACTGACGTCTTCCAAAATCGGGATGTGATCCAATCGAACTCCGAGGTTCGCGACCCGGAGGACGTCTGCGGCGGCGCCGGTGTCGCGGGTCGGACTGCGTGAAGGAGGCGGCACGACGACCATGCGCCGCGGCTCAACCGATGCCGTTATTTAAGAATTTGTCCGGTCTTAATAAACCTCAAGTACGCGGTCCGCGGTTGTTAGTAGCATGCCGATCGTCAGCGTGAGCATGGACGACTCCATTCTCCGGAGCCTGGACGACGTCGCCCAGCGGCGCAATTACCGGAGCCGGAGCGAAGCGGTCCGTGAGGCCCTGCGGGAGTTCATCGATGTCACGGAATGGGGCAGAGAGGGCGGAGAGGCCTCTGTCATCCTCGCGGTCATCTACGAAAAGGGGAACCCACGCGCGGACCTCGCGATGCTTCAGCACCGCTTCGACGAAATCCGCACGATGCTTCACACCCACCTCGACGAAGCGGATTGCCTCCAAATCTTCGTCGCGGAAGGATCGACGGCCCGACTTAAGGAGCTGATCGCGCAGCTCCGCCGAATCAAGGGAGTAAAGGTAATCAAGTTCATCCAGACCGCGGCCCGTCGATGAGGATCACCGTCATTCGCGGCGGCGCGCGATAAAATGGAGATTTCAGGAACCGGGGGCAGGGAGTCGTACCCGTGCCCGCTGGCTTGGCGGTGGCTTGACCCGGCGGGGGCAATTCTGGTGGAACTCGGGCGAAATTCTGAACAACGAAGAACGAGCCCGCCGCCATCCCCGGACTGGAGAAACGTATGTCGATCAAGTGGCTCGGTCTCATTGCGCTGGTCTTCGTGAGTTCCGTTGCCGTGATTCCAACGGCGCAGGCGGCTCGTCCCGGGTTCGTCTTCCCGGACATCTGCTGCTACTATGACGACGCTCTCGTGCGGACGGTTGTGCCTCCGGCCGCCCTCCCTAACGAGGGTCGCGACAATTTCTATGCCGTTGTGGGCCAGACGATCTTCGGGGTCGTCGCGGTCGCACCCGGGGCTCCGGGCTACCACGGCGGCCATTGGGCGTTTCACTCGGTGACCTGGAACGTCGCCCCCCACCTGCTCACGTCCGAAGCCGCAATCTTGGCCGCCGCGGCCGCTGGGGACGTGACTATCACGAGGCATCCCGAAAACGACTTCCTGTGCCCGATCCAGCCGTAGGTAGGACGACGATCGCGCGGGAGCGACAACTCTTCTTCTTTCGTGTCTGAATCGTCGGCCACGGGCCCAGAGACGACGAATCCGCTCACGACATAGGGCCGTGGAGGCGGTTGTGCTGGGCGCAATCCAGTGGACCGCGACCCGGTGAGTGCGCCCGCGACTCCGGCGCCTCACTCGACCGTGACGCTCTTCGCCAGGTTCCGCGGCTTATCGATCGGACAGTCCCGCAGCCGCGCCGCGGCGTATGCGAACAACTGTAGCGCGACGCTCACCGGCACCGGGGAGAAGATCCACGGGATCGAAGGGATCTCGATCACGTCGTCCACGAACTTCGGGAGTTCTTTGTCGCCCTCCGTGCCGATCGCCAAGACGGGCGATCCGCGGGCGCTCACCTCACCGATGTTCGACCGCATCTTCTCGTACGTGGGATCTTGAACCGCCACCGCCACGACCGGGGTCGAGGAGGTCAGAAGCGCGAGCGGTCCGTGCTTCAGCTCCCCCGCGGCGTACGCCTCCGCGTGGATGTACGAGATCTCCTTGATCTTCAACGCGCCCTCCATGGCGACAGGATAGTTGACGTGTCGGCCGATGTAGAACATGTCTCTCGCGGTGCCGTACTTCGCCGCGAGCGCCTCGATTTCCTGGGCCTTGTTCAACACGTACTGCGCGGCCCGCGGGAGGGAGCGTAGCTGGTCCTTGAGCCGGTCGAGCTCGTCGTAGCCGAGGGTCCCGCGGTCCTGCCCCATCTTCAGGGCGACCAGGTACAGCGCCACGAGCTGTGCGATGAACGTCTTCGTCGCCGCGACGCCGATCTCGATCCCCGCGCGCGTGTAGATCGTCTTGTCGACCTCCCGCGTGAGGCTCGAGCCGAGGATGTTCGTGATTCCGAGTGCCTTGCAGCCGCGTCGGCGCGCCTCGCGCGCGGCGCCGAGCGTGTCCGCGGTCTCGCCGCTCTGGGAAATCAGGATCACAAGAGGCCGCTCCGAGGGGGCCTGGCTGTACCGGTACTCCGACGCGAGCTCCGCGGACGCGGGTATCCGGGCGATTTCCTCGAAGACGTATTTCCCGACGAGGGCGGCGTGGTACGACGTGCCGCAGGCGACGAGCTTCACGCTCGTGATCCCTTCCGAACTGAAGCCGTCCAGATCGAGGTTCGCGAGCCGACCGAGGAGCGTCTGGTGGATCGCCTGAGGGGCCTCGTGGATTTCCTTGAGCATGAAGTGCTCGAAGCCGCCCTTTTCCGCATCTTCGAGGGACCATGTGATCCGCTGCGGCTCGCGACGCACCGCGTTCCCCTCCAGGTCCTTGAGCGTGACGCCTTTCGGCGTGATGACGACCATCTCCTTGTCCATCACGTACACGACGCGGTCCGTGTACCGCAGGAGCGCCGGCACGTCCGATGCAAGGAAATTCTCGTCCGGCCCGATTCCGACCACGAGGGGGCTTTCGTTCCGCGCGCCGATCACCTTCCCCGGTTCGTCCGCGTGGACGGCGAGGATCGCGTACGAGCCGCGGACGTCGTGGAGCGCCTTGCGAATCGCGGCCTCCAGATCGCCGTCGTAATAGGACTCGATCAGATGAACGAGGCTCTCCGTGTCCGTCTGGGACGTGAACGTGTGTCCGCGGGCTTCGAGCTTCTCCCGCAGGCTCGCGTGGTTCTCGATGATCCCGTTGTGCGCCAGCGCGATCTTCCCGGTGCAGTCCACGTGCGGATGCGCGTTGACCTTCGACGGTGCGCCGTGGGTCGCCCAACGCGTGTGCGCGAACCCGGTCGAGCCCTTCAGTGGCGGGAGCTGCGCCTCGAGGTTCGCGATGAACCCTTTGTCTTTCACGACCTGTAGCCCGCTGCCAATGATCGCAACGCCCGCGCTGTCGTAGCCGCGGTACTCGAGTCGCTTGAGGCCATCGAGCAAGATCGGGAGCGCATCGCGGCGGCCCGCGTACCCGACGATCCCGCACATCTACAAGACCACCGCACCCGACGGAATCGTGCCGCGGAGCTTCGCGCCCGACTCGACCCGGGCCCGCTCGTTCACGACGGTCCCGGGGGCCACCACGACGCCGTTCGCGATTTCGACGTCTTCCCCGATGAGCGCCCCGACTTGCGGCACGCCATGCCACGCGCCCTCGATGTTCACGTCCCCCGGGCCGGAGGCCGCGAGGAGTCCCGCGCGGGCGACGACGCCGGAGCCGATGACCGAATCCTGCACGACGCTCGCGGGCCCGAGGATCACGTCGTCCATGAGGATCGAATTCGCGACCGTCGTGAGGGCGCCGATCCGGACGTTCCTCCCGAGGCTCGTCGACGGGAGCAGGACCGCGTTCGGCCCGATCTCGGAGCCCGAACCGATCGACAGCGGCCCCTGGAGGTACGCGCCGGACCGGATCACGCAGCCGTCGCCGATCGACACGCGACCGCGGATCGTGACCGCCGTTTCGATCGTCCCGGAGCGGATTTCGTGGAGGCCTTTCAGGGCCGCCGCGTTGAGCCGGAGCAGGTCCCACGGGAACAAGGCGTCCACCCACGTGCCCTCCGTGCGGACCGCCGCCACGGAGGTCCGCTTCGCCAAGGTCGACACGGCGCTCGGGAGGTCGTGCTTCCCCTCCTTCGCGAGCCGCTCGATCTCGTCGAAGATCCGCGAGTCGAGTGCGTACGCCCCGGTGTTGATCAGATTCGAGATGACTTCCGTCGGCTTCTCCGTGATCGCGACGAGATCCTTCCCCTGGGCCGTTACCACACCGTAGCTCTGCGGGCGCTCGCTCTCCGTGATGACGACGGCCGGTCGCGCGGCGGCGCCGAGCAGGTCCTCGACGAAGCGGCCGTCGACCATGTTGCTGCCATTCAAGACGACGAACGGGTCCTCGAGATGCGCGCGGGCCTCCCAGATCGCGTGGGCCGTGCCGAGCTGCTTCGTCTGCGTGACGTAGGTGATGTGCGCGCCGAACGCCTTCCCATCCTGGAAGTGCGACTGGATTCGCTCGCGGCGGTAGCCCACGATGAAGACGAGATCCCGGATGCCGTTGTCGACCAGGGCCTGGACGACGTATTCAAGGAGAGGGCGGTTTCCCACGGGAATCATGACTTTCGGGACGGAGGCGGTGAAGGGGCCCATCCGGGCTCCCTCTCCCGCCGCGAGGACGACGGCCTTCATTCGTAACGCACCATCCAAAGCCCCCAAACCATGGTAGCTCCGACGCGCGTCGCGTATTTCTGCTGTGGGCTCGGGTTCAGTTCCCCGACGAAGGCCGCCAAAGAGCGGAGAGGACCTTGCCAATCACGCGACATAACTCGGCCTGAGAGGTGACTAGTATTATAAATGCATCTACAACTTTCCGATAACCATTACAAAATTGTTAATAGAATGGGCACGTTGCATCGAGACGTGGTCCGCCGCTGGTTGGTCGAGGAGACGTCCCAGGGGGCCTCCGGCCGGGAGGTCGAGGTGCTCGATCGGCCCGAGCGGGTTGCGCCGTTGTCCTCTCCGTTGGCTTGGCGCATCTTGCAGGAACTCGCGAAAACGCCCGACTATCCAAACGCCCTCGCGGCACGACTGAAAGTCCACGAGCAGAAGGTTTACTACCACGTGCGGAGACTCGAAGCGGCGGGGCTCCTCCATGTCCTGCGAGAGGAGCCGAAGCGCGGTGCATCCGCGCGCGTCTTGGCGCCGACCGCCGAAGCCTTTGCGATTGTCCTCAAGGGCCGGGGAAATCCCGTCACCTCTCCGCTCCTGCCCCATGCCGGTGTGGTCGGCCGATTCCTCGAGGAGTTCACCCGCGACGGCGTGTTCGAAGGATCGATCGTGGTCGGTTCGCCATATACGCACGGCCCGTTCAACACGACGGCGCGCGACTCCCCGTACGCCGTCGAACTCGGGTTCTTCCTCGGTCGGCTCTTCGCGCCCCGCAAGGACCTGATCGTGCGTCTCGACACGGAAATCAAGGCGAGGGGCGCGGGGAAGGAAGACATGATCCTCGTCGGCGGGCCCGTCGCGAACATCATAGCGA
This sequence comes from Methanobacteriota archaeon, assembly GCA_005878485.1. Classification (GTDB taxonomy): domain Archaea; phylum Thermoplasmatota; class Thermoplasmata; order RBG-16-68-12; family RBG-16-68-12; genus RBG-16-68-12. The sequence goes on from VBMG01000133.1 coordinate 6,820, forward strand.
TGGACTTGAACCCGCACCTAGCTGTGAACTTCGACTGGAAGCAAGTGTGGCGCATGGAGTCATCCCGGACCGGCCGGCCGTACGCCGACGAGCAGGTCGGGCTGATCGCGAAGGTCCCGAACCCATGGAACCCGAAGAAAGTCATCGTGTCGCTGAGCGGCCTCCACGCGACCGGGACGATGGCCGCGATCCTGGGACTGACCCGCCAGGCCGACGAGGTCCTCGATGGCTATCGGTCGGGGGAGGAATTCTACCGCGTCGTCGCGGGCCAAGACCGCGACGGTGACGGCCGCCCCGACGCCGTGTCGATTCTCGAATGAGTCCTCGGTCCGGCGGGGCTCAGCGGTGTGGGACGCGAACTTCGACGCGGCGGCACGACGGGCACACGAAGAGCTCGAGCGGGAGCATTTGCTCCCCGAGTTCCGCCCATTCTCCCAACAGGAGTTTCCAGCCCCCGCTCGTGCCGCCAGTCCGAAACTGCTCGACCCCCATCGACTGCAACGGCGAGCCGCAGCGCAGGCACCGATCGT
>VBMG01000048.1 GCA_005878485.1 Methanobacteriota archaeon
GACATGTACGCGTGGTTCGTATGGACAATGTCGAATCCATGGCGTTGGGCGAGGCGAGGGAGCCGACGGAAGACTGCCGCCTGAAACCGAAACGGCGAGACATCGCCGGCCGAGTTCCATTCGCGGAAGGCAGGATGGACCTGGACCCCGTCCAGGTCTCCTTCGACCGGGGTGGGCGCGGCGCCGGTCAAGACGTGCACCTCGGCGCGATCTTGCAGGCCGCGGGCCAAATTGTACGCATAGGTCCCGACTCCCCCCCACGCCGGCAGGAACTCGGGCGTGAGGATGCACACCTTCACGCGGTCTCCCCTCGGAAGTGGATCTTCGACTGCGGGATGGGTAGCACAGCCTTCTCGCCTCGGTTGAGTCGCCGGGTGAGGAGGCGCCACGCAATCAGGAGACCCGTCCGGAGGGGAACGAGCTTCGGATCCCCGATCCGACGCGAATAGTCGACGGGCAGCTCCCGCATCCGAGCGCCCACTTCGCACGCGGACGCGAACAGGTCCGCCTCGAGGTCGAAGCTTTTCGCCGCAAGGCCGAATTCACGGACGCAGTCTTCCCGGAACGCCCACATCCCGGTGCAGACGTCGCTGACGGGGACGCGGTAGAGCACCCGCGCCAGCCCGTTGAGGAGCTCGTTGCCAAGCCGGTTCAAGGAGGTCATCGCGCCATCCTCGACCTGGCCGCGGAACCGAGAGCCGACGACGACGTCGGAGCCCGATTCCAACGCCTCGACGAAGCCCGGGATGTCCTCCGGCGGGTAGCTCCCGTCGGCATCGAGCATCACGAAGAGCCGAGATCCCGCGGCGGCTTCGTCGCCTCGGTCATCCAGCAAGTGGTTGAGCGCTTGCCGGACCCCGTTGCCTTTACCTTCGCCGCTCTGCACGTAGACGTTCGCGCCCCGGTCGCGCGCGACTTGAAGCGTCGCGTCCGTGGACTTCCCGTCCACGACCCAAACCCGAACATCGTATCCGGAAAGCCGCAGCCGTTCGGTTGGGATGCGGCTAATAACGGAGCCCACGGCCATCTCTTCGTTGAGGGCCGGGAGGAGGACGACGATGCTTCGAGCTCGATCGTTGCGCCCGGGCTGCCGAGGGGGCTCGGCTTCGCCAGCCGGGGTGTGGGAACCCCCGAATACCCCATCCCCGTCCGAAGGTGCGCAGACCACCGAATCCGCTCCCGGCCCGGTCATCGGAATTTGGGCTTCGTCGAGTTCCCGGCCGGATCGCGGGGGGTTGGCCCGCGAAATCGGCTCGAACTCTGACGCCCACTCGGCCTCGGACAATGCCATCTCCTGTCTCCGCAGCCGACTTGGCACTGGGGGTCAAGAGGGGTACGTTTCAGGAGGACGCACGCGAGGTGGTGTGTGTCTCGTTCCGTCACACCCATTGCAAAGGAACATCTAAGAACACAAAGGACAATGTCTTAGAACGCGTGCAGCAAGGGCGTATGTCGGGCAAGGGTAGCGTGACGAGGTCCGTCCGGATCGAGAAGGATGCGGACGAGCGACTCCGGAACCTCGCATCCCAAGGAGACACGAGCGTAAACACGCTGGTGAATCGGGCCCTCCGGAAATTCGTCGAGTGGGATGCTTACGGTGAAAAGTTCGGTTTCATCACACTTCCTTCGGTGATCCTGATCAAGCTCATGGAGTGCCTGACGGACGAGGAGGCCAAGCAACTCGGCGCATGGGCCGGGAAGAACCTCGTGAAGGAATACATCACCTTCTGGTTCAAGGAGCTCACGGCGGAGACCCTACTCGAGGGGTTCCCCAAGTTGTTCGCCAAGTACGGTCGCGCCTTCGCGTATGAGGAACTGGTGGAGGACGACCGTCGCGTCATCATCCTCAAGCACAGCGGCGGCTCGCGATGGTCGACGTTCTACGAAGAGGCGCTGCGAACCGCGTTCCGCGATCACCTTCAACGGGAAATCCGGATCGACAAATCGGAGAACCAAGTGGTCGTTCGGTTACGGCTCTACGGAGAAAGGATTAAGTAGTTCGGCAATAACAGTCCACTGGTTCCCCGTCGGCCAGGTTGTCGCGTTGTCGCCGAGCAGTAGTGTAACCCGGACGATTCGCATCGAGCGCGACGTCGACGAGTTCCTCCGGAAGTTTGGAGACCGGGAGGGCGTCAGCGTGAACCTCCTCGTAAACAAAGCGATCCGGAGGCTCGTGGAGTGGGACATCTACGCGGAGAAGTTCGGCCTCGTGGCCCTCCCGACTTCCTTGATCGAGCGGCTGATGGACTACCTCACCGACCAGGAGGCCACAGAACTCGGACGATGGGTTGGAGAGAACCTGATCCCGGAATTCATCACGTTCTGGTTCAAAGAGGTCAGCTTGCAGGCCATGGTCGTTGGCTTCCCCCGTCTCCAATCGCGATACGGCCGTGCATTCGAATATGAAGAGCACGTGGAAGGGGGAAAGTGGACAATCATTTTCAAACACGGAGCCGGGTCCAAATGGTCGCTATATTACGAGGCGCTCCTCAAGACGGCGTTCCGCGACCTGCTGAAGACGGACCTCCTGATTGACAAGACGGACGACCAGGTTGTAGCCCGGTTTTTGCTCAAGTGACGCCTACTTCTTGCGGCGGCGGGGCGACGGACTTCGCTCTGGCCCCACCGCCGACACCGCCTTCCGCTCGATCGCCTCCGCGAGCCAGCCCATCGTCTGACGGAGGCCGTAACACATGCGAGCGATCTCTCCATCCCCCGTGTCGGCTCTTGGGTTCTTCGCGAGGATCATCGCTTTCACGACGGCGGAGTTCTGCTTGCCGAAGAATTCCTCGAGCGCCTTCCAGTAGGCGGCCTGATACGACTTGTCGTTTTTCAGCCCCAACGGACCGGCTACGTGCACGAGCGACGCTCCCCCCAACGGGCGGCGCGCTACCGGCGGCCAGGAAAGTGCGGTGATCTCACGGAAATCCCTCGGCTCCCGATGTCAATCGGAATCGGTCCCATCTGGTGATTCGTCCCTCGCATCTTCGTGATCTCGATGTACCGCACTCGGGCGTCTCCCGCCACCGGGACCAGGTGGAAATGCATGACCCCGTCCGCGATGAACTCCTGCATCCCCGGGTTCGGGCTGTCTTCGCCCAAGAAACCCGGAGGAGTCTCGGTGATCATCAGAGTCGTGCACCCGGCACCTCCGATGATCTTCCCGAGTAACATGTGGGTGAAGACACGGATGTCGCCCTGGCTCCCAAACGCCTGGGACATTGCCGTGAACGAGTCGATCACGAGCCGGACGATGTCGGCCTCCTCGATGTTGCGGACGATTTCTTCCCAGATCGCCGGAAGACCTTCCGCGGTCAACGTCGGCATCTCGAGGAATCGGAACAAGCCTTTCTTCTCGAGGGGAAGGATATCGAAGCCCAGCCGGGCCAAGTTGCGAAGGTACGCCTTTCGGCCCTCCAACATGGAGACATACATCCCGGGCTCCTCGACATCACGTGCGCCCTGGTAGAGGAACTGAGACGCAAAGATCGTCTTCCCCGTCCCGGGACGGCCCGCGAGTGTGACGAGGCTGCCCGCGGGGAAGCCCCCTTCGAGCATCTCGTCGAGCCCCGGAACCCCCGTCCCGACGCGGGCCTCCCCGTCGTTCCGGAGCCGGCCCACGGTCTTCTCCCCCATTCACGCCGCCCCCTTCCGGCTTGGACTCAAGGATGTCAATACGGTTTCGAAGAAGTCCGCACGGGCCTCATGACGACGAGCCGGGAACACCAGGGACGGAGGAGGTCTCGCCTTCTCCGCGGGGACGTCGGTCGTCAACATGACGTCCTCGAGCGGGATGAGCTCGAATTCCGGATACCCGTGGTCGAAGGTGAACTGGAGGGCGTAGAATCCCGTCCGAGGTTTCACCCCGTACAGGATCAGGGTGCCCCAGCGTTGGCTCAGCACGAGATGGATTTGCGAGATGTTCGCGACTTTCTGCGTGAGCTGCAGATTCGGACGGGCGACGATCGATTGGATGTCCTTGTTCACCGCGGCCCTCGCTGCGACGGTTGCGAGGAAATTCATCACGCCCTGCCCGTAGAAATTCTCGACCGTGTCGAGGGCCATGAGCATCCAGATCGTCTTACCTTCTGCCTTGTAAGCGCTGTACGTGCTGAGCCACTTGTCGAAGTCTTCTGTGGGGTTCAGGGAGAATTTGATCGCGACGGGATCCTCGACCCGGTCCGTCGTGAAGACGCGCATGTTCGCGTCGTACACGTCCTCGGGCATGAACTGGGTCGCGAAGAGGCGGGCCCGCGTCGGGTCGTAGTCGCTGTACGGGAACGCCATGACAGCGTTGTTCGTCGCGAGAAAATTCAGGAGGGCGGTCAGGGGCACGTAAATTTGGCCCTCGAACGGGACGTCGCCCCGGATCTCGAGCAAGACCGTCGACCCTCGAGGGACGCCGCCGCCGAGGAGGGCGTCGATGTCGCGGCTGCCGGTCGACATGTGGGTCGCGGTGTTCTCCAGGGGGCGGAACATGGAGGTCCGCTCCGGCAGGGTGAACCCAAACGGCTCCAGGTACCTCAGGCGGCCCCCCGCGAGCGTGAACAGGTACCGCTCCTGGCGGATCGGCACCCCACGCAACTTGCGGATTTCGAGCTCCCGGACCCTCCTATCATCGATGACTCGCTGATGGAGGACAAGGATGGCCTCGGCGAGTTGGTCGAGCGTGCTGGTCGTCTCCGGCTTCTCGCTCACGAGGACCATCCGCGCGCCCGTGTCTTCGAGGACCGCCATCAGGGACTGCTCCACTTTCATCCGAGCCTCCGGTGGGACGTAGTCCGCGATCCCTTCCCAGGAGTCCAGGACGATCAGCGGGTTGTCCATGTTCGAGAGGAGGCGATGCAACCCCGACACGACGTTGTGGCCAACGACGAACTGCGTCGGGTCGAACTCCAGGGTCGAGAAGAAGTGCACGTTCTTCTGCCTGGCGAGTTTCGAAAAGAGCGCGTGTTGGAACACGAGCTTATCGGGATACGTGCGGGTGGAAATGTGGACCGTGTCCCCCGAAGACTGAAGGCGGGCCATCAGTTCGAGCGCGGCGGTCGTCTTGCCGGTTCCCGTCTCCCCCTTCACCAAGAGGAGCAAACTCTTCCGGCGGAGCAGCTTCTCCAATTCCGGTGGTAATGGTGTCTCTGACGAGCCCCCCTTCTCCAACTTCAACATTCGCGCACCTTCCCCTAGTAAAGCGAATGAACAGTGGGTCCCGGGCTATATCACCCGCCTGTGCTGATTTGTGTTGTAATGTGTTCGCGGTCGCAAAACAGGACTAGAAAACGACCCGCGAAGAGTCGAGGCGCCGTGGCACACGTCGGTTCGGCCGTTCGGCGCCCCGTCGGACCAGCTCGAGACCGCGCTTGTCTCTCACCTCCGGACCAGAAAACGCGATGCTAAGGATGTAGGCTATGTGTACGTCTGCCACAGAATCGCACGCAGTGCGACACAAGAAACCGAGGGACTCCATCCCGCCTCGCGACGGGGGGCGAACCAACCAGGATCGAAATCTGAAGCATGAGGTTCCGGCCGAGGACCGGCTTCCTCTGACCTTCGCCGCCGATACCAGCCCCGGGCCTGCGCGCTCGCGACCCGGTTGTGATAACACAATCTCAGCCGTTACCAAAACGTGAACTGCGTATGTGTACACGTGTGTACATCACCGCCATATACCCTTCCGAAATTGTCGTCCCCATGAAGCAGGGGGCCACGACCGAAACGACCCCGGCTCGTCTCATCGCGAGGCCCGGGACGGGCTTCTCGTCCGACGATGAGCATTTGTTCCGGGACCTCCTGGAGCGGTTCGCGGTCCTCGCCGAGACATGCTTCCGGTTCTCTCGAGGCATCTATCTCCGGGTAAGCGGCTCGCCAGAGCCGAACACGGAGGATGCCGTACGACGGAACTTATCGATCGCGCGGCGTGTGTTCGGGGAAGGGCTCCTGGAAATCCTCGCCGTCGTGTATCTCAAGAAGTCTATCAGTCTCGCGGAACTCCAGGGGACCCTCGGGGAGACCCCGGCTGAGCCCCTTCGCAGGAAGCTCCGGATCCTTCAGGCCTCGGGCCTCATCCAGACCGCGGCCCCGTACGAGCGGGCCGACCAAGCCCACTATACCCTCACGCACAAGGGGACAATCATTGCGCGCCTCGGTGAGCCCGTGTTTTTGTACCTGCGACTAGCCGAGGGATGGATAAGATCTGCCGTCGAAGAAACGGCCACGGCGGAAACCGAAACGAGCGACAAGATCGATGAGGCGTCCGCTTAGGCTCGAATAACTCGGACGGTAAACGAATCGGCTTCGCACTCCGAAAGGAGTCCCGCCTGCCGGATTTGAACCGGCGGCCTGATGATGGCAGCGGGCACCGCGCACGTGCGGTGCACGGGAGCACTCTACAGTCACCCGCTCTGACCAGGCTGAGCTAAGGCGGGACGGGCGTCGAAACGGGTCGGGCCATAAGATTCTATCGAATGCAGCGCGGAAATCCATCGCCGGCTTCGGGCATAAATACGGGGCAAGGGTTCTTGCCGACGATGGCCATCCGCCGCGGCCTTCGGAACTGGGTCCTCGCCAAGGATGCCGATCCCAGCGTCCGTCTCCGGGTGCTACGCGACCTCCTCGACCGACCCGGGGACGATCCGGATGTCGTCCGAGCGCAGAAGGAAATCGGACGGAAAGGATGGGCCGCGAGGATCCTCCGCGAGCAGCATCCACCGGGACAATGGTCGACATCAGGCACGTCGGCGGTCGAGCTATACCGCCCGAAGTACGTCGCAACGAACTGGAGGCTGCTCCTCCTTTCCGACATGGGACTTACTAAGAAGCACCCGGGAATCGCGAAGGGGATGAACCTGTTGGTCCGCCGTCGATTCCTGCCCAGCGGCGAACTCGGCCGCCTCGGGAGTGAAGTATGCATCACCGGAAACGCGGTGCGGATGCTCCTCCGCTTCGGCTACACAAAGCACCCGCATCTGAAGCCGGCGATCGACTGGCTCGTCGGTCACCAGAAGAAGGACGGCGGGTGGCACTGCTTCCGATCGGCGACGGGGACCCTGGACTGCTGGGAAGCCCTCGCCGCCTTCGCGGCGCTGCCCCCGGTCTCCCGCAGCCCGGAAGTCCTCCGCTCGATTGAACGCGGTGCGAAATTCTACTTGGATCGCCTCCTGTTCCGGGAGGGGCAGACTCCATACGCGCCATGGTTCCGCCTCCACTACCCCGTCCACTATTACTACGACATCTTGGTCGGCCTTGACGTCCTCACGTCGCTCGGGTATGGCAACGACCCCCGGATGCGCCCGGCGCTCGCCCGACTCGAGAAGATGCGGAACCGAGACGGGACCTGGAACCTGGACGCCCACCACCCGGACTCCGAGGATCCAAATTACCGGGTCCGCGGGCCGTTCTATCCCCTCGGACTGGAAGTCCCCGGACGGCCGAGCCGCTGGATCACCACGACGGCTCTAACGGTCTTGCGGAGGGCCGGCCGATAACCGGGGAGTTCATGCCGCGGGCCGGGCTCGAACCGGCGACTTCGAGATCTTCAGTCTCGCACTCTCCCAAACTGAGTTACCGCGGCGCGAGGCGTGCGAACACCCGTCGGGAGAAATAGTTTTTGGGCGCTGAGGCACGCGGCATCAGATCGGCAAATTCTTCGCGAGTTCGCCGGACTTCCACACCTTTCGGATCTTCTCAGGTTCCGCGAGCACTCCGATCCGATCGAGCGGGTTCTCGGCGAGGACGAGGACATCCGCATCGTATCCAACCTTGAGTTGGCCCGACTTCGGCGCTTGCGGGCCCAAGGTCAGCGGACCGTTCGCCGTCCCGGCTTCGATCGCGCGGAGCGGCGTCATCCCTGCCTCCACGAGGTGCCCGACCTCGTGACCGTTGAGCCCCCAACCCGCGAGTCCACCCGTCGACGTGTAGATGTCGGATCCCGTCGCGATCCGAACGCCTTTTCGGACCGCGAGGTGCAACGCCGTCCGGTGTTGCTCATTGATTGCGACGGCCTTCCGGTACGCGTAGTCCGCGATGCCCGACTCCTTCCCAACCCGCACGAGCCGATCGATGATGAAGCGCGTCGGAACGAGGATCGCGTCCCGCTCGAGTGCGAGGTCGGCAGCCTCCTCGTCGAGGAACGTCCCATGCTCGATGGTTCGGCATCCTGCGCGGAGGGCCGCGATAATCCCCGGCTTCCCATGGCAATGCGCGGCCACAACCCGATCCGCGCGGGCCGCGTCCGTGACAATCGCCGCGAGTTCCTCGGCGCTGAACTGTGCGTGGACCGGATGGTCGACCTCGCTCGCGACGCCGCCCGATGCGAGCACCTTGATGACTCTCGCGCCCGCCCGAAGCTGCAGCCGCACTGCTTTCAAGCACTCTGGCACACCGTCGCAGAGGTACGAAAACCCGAGGCGACGCGATACCTCGTGTACGTAGTCGAGCGGAAAGGCGTGCAGGTCGCCGTGGCCCGCGGTCTGGCTGAGCGCCCCGCCCGCCCCGTAGATGTGGGGACCGCGAACGCTCCCCTCGTCGACGACGCGGCTCAGATAGACCCCGAAGCCGGAGAGTTCGCGAATGCTCGTGAACCCCGCGGACAGCGCCGTCTCCGCGTCCTTCGTCGCGCGGCTGGCGAGGACCGCCGGTGGCGTCCGGGCGATTTCCTCGACGTTCAAACTGCGAATCCCCATGAAGTGTCCGTGGACGTCCCACATTCCCGGCATGACCGCTGGGGCGCGCACGACCGGATCGCTCGTTCCCTTCGGCGCCCCCTCGATCGGTCCCGCGTAAGCGATCGTGGGTCCGTCGAGGACAACCACCGCGTTCCGAATCGGTTCCCCGCGCCCCGGGATCAGCACGTCGGCCTCGATCCGCTGCATCCCGCTCGCAATCGCGACGGGGTCCAAGAACGTGCCGGCGGCGCATCGACAGCGAGAACCTTATGGGTGCCGCGCCGTTGCCTGCGGCCGATGGCGGGATTCGTCCCCCCAGAAGTCACCCGCGCGCTCGAGGCCCGGTTCCCGGACGCCCTCGAGTCGGCGCGTCGGCTCATGCGCCAACCTTCCGTCAGCGCGACGGGCGAGGGGGTTCGAGAGTGCGCGGAGATGGTCCGGGAGATGATGGCGGCGCTCGGATGTACGACGAGGACCTTCGAGAAGGGCGGCCATCCGCTCGTCATCGGCGAGCTGGACGTCGGGGCGCCGGTGACCCTTCTCGAATACGAAATGTACGACGTCCAGCCGGTCGGGGACCTGAACGCCTGGACGGCCCCTCCATTCGCGGCGGAAATTCGCGAGGTGCCCGACGTCGGAAAGGCGGTGATTGCCCGGGGCTCGACGAATTCGAAAGGGGCCCTCGCGAATCATCTCTTCACATGGAAGACGATTCGCGACATCGACGAGATGCCCGTGAACCTGAAAATTCTCGCGGAAGGAGAGGAAGAGATCAGCAGCGCGAACTTCATCGAGTACATCCGGACGAACCGGCCGGCGCTGAAGGCGGACGCCGCGATCGCCGACGACTACTCCGAAGACCTCCGTGGGGTGCCGACGGTCTACCTCGGGGTCAAAGGCTGTCTCTACCTCACCATCTGGTCGCGCGGAAACCAGAAGGCAGGCGGCCCGATGGAGAGCGAGATCCACAGCTCCGAGGCCGTATGGATCGGCTCTCCCGTCTGGCGGCTCTTGCAAGCCCTCTCGACTCTCGTCGACGCCGATCAACGTCCGGTGGTCGACGGCATCTGGGACAACATCGTGCCTCCGACGAAACGGGACATTGCGCTGGTGAAAGAGCTTGCGGCGAAGTTCGACCCGGCGGCGTGGCTCAAGGAAGCGCGGACCGCGAAATTCAAGTACGAACTGCCGAAAGAGTCGCTTCTCCTGAAGTACCTCTTCGAGCCGACCGTGAACCTGTGCGGCATCTATGCGGGTTACATCGACCACGGAGGGACGAAGACGGTCTTGCCCCACGAAGCGTATGCGAAGGTGGACATCCGCCTCGTGAAGAACATGACCGTCGAAGGGACCCTTCGGAAACTCCGCGCGCACCTGAAGAAGCGCGGGTTCGGGGACCTCCGGATTGACGTCCATGGTCCGTACGGCCCTGCGAAGACGGATCCGGACTCGTGGATCGCGAGGGTGGCGATCGATGCGATTCGGGCGAACGGCCGTGAGCCGGAGGTTTGGCCGTCCAGCGGTGGCACGATGCCCGCGTTTGCGTTCGATCAATACCTGAAACTCCCATGGGTTGCAACCGGCTTGGGCCACGGATCGCGCGCGCACGCTCCGAACGAGTACGCATCGATTGAGGGCATGAAGCGATTCATCGCGGGCGAGGCCTCGCTGGTCTATGCAGCGGCCCGCGGTGCCACGCGGCGACGCCAGAAAAGGCCTTCCGAGCACCGCCGAGCGACGTGAGAATCATGTCGAAAATCGACGACGAAAACGGACCCCTTCTGTATGGAGAAAATCGACTCATTCTCAAGGTCAGATTTTCAGCGCGACACCTATAAATAGCGTCATCCAGGATGGGCCGATAGAATGGCCTCAGAGCCTTCTCCCCCGGTGATTTCATGCGTCTTCTGATCCGCGACTTCCGCGGGGACGAAGAAGGCGTTGCCTCGACCGTCGGGACGATCATGGCCCTCCTCGTCTTCCTCACCTTCCTCAGCCTGATCGTGAACCAGTACGTGCCCGTTTGGATGAAGGACTCCGAGGCGTCCCATATGAACGGCGCATTGGGCCAGTTCGGCGGGGTCAAGGGCGCAATCGACCTCCAAATCCTCGCGGCGGAAGCCGCCAGGACGTCGGGCACCCACTACATCCCCGTGACGGCCTCGTCCGCGGTCAACCTCGGGGTCGATGGCGTGCCGATCTTCTCCGCCCCGACCATCGGGGCCCTCCAGGCAATCCCGGACGCGGGTTCTTTCAGCATTCAATTCTCCTACATTCCCAACAAAGCGGTCCCGTCGCAAGTCGCGACGGTCAATGAGACATCGAGCGGAGCGATCCAGCTCAACGTCGGCAATCGGTACTACATCGCGCAGACGATCGCGTACGAGAACGGAGCGGTCATCCGGTACCAGAGCGACGGTCAGACGATCCGGGCCCAGCCGACGTTTGTCGTCGTGAAGACGAACAACACCCTCGATGTGTCGTTCGGACTCGTGAGCCTGTACGGGACCGGCATCGTCTCCGGGACGAGCACCGAGGTCATCAACACGCAAGTGTTCGCATTCGACCGGCAAGACTACACCGGGTTTCCCTCGAACACGGCGGTCTGGATCAACCACACCTCGCCGTACGGATTGGCGTGGTACAGTTTCCTGAACTCCACCCTTGCAAATGCCCTCAAGGGCACCGGCTTCGGAGGGACGTACACCCAGACCCTCCTCGGAGAACCCACCTTCACCGCGACGTACCTCGGGACGACCATCTACGTTATCTCGGCCCGGTACAACACGGCGACCCAGATTTACACGATGCGCGTCCAACTCTGGAATCGGGCCGTCCTGCCACTCACCACGTTCCGCTTGCAGCACGCCCAAGTCCAAGTGGGGATCGGAGACACCACGCAAAACGTCCAATTCTGAGGGAGACCGAGATGCCGAAGCAAAGGAAGGTCATGATGCCGAGGGGCGCGATCCAGCAGAAGGCGGAGTGGTCCGGGACCCGTGGCTCCTACCTCACGCACATCCCGAACCTCGCGCGCGACACCCTCGAGGAGATCGAGGTCACCCCGATTCGGGAGCCGATCTCGTACTCTCGCGTCGTGTACGACCACGAGCGCTCCGAGTACATCTACGAGGTCTGGGAGCCGCAGCTCAACGCGGAGGAGAAGGAGTTCCTCGACATGATCAAGGACTCCCTGAACCGCACCCTCGAGTACGAGTGGGACAAGATGGCGGAGAAGGACAAGAAGGAGTACCTCCAAGAGGCCGTGGACTCGTTCATCAAGTCCCGGGGCCTGCGGTTGGCGCCTGCTTCGAAAGACAAGATCGTGTACTACATCATCCGCGATTTCGTCGGGTACGGACCGGTCGACGTCCTCATGGCCGATCCCCGGATCGAGGATGTCTCCTGCGACGGCACCGGCATCCCGCTGTTCATCTTCCATCAGAAGTTCGAATCGATCAAGACGAATGTCGTGTTCGACGATGACGACGCGCTCAACTCGTTCGCCGTGATGCTCGGGCAGCGATGCGCGAAGCAGATCTCCGTCGCGAACCCGATCCTCGACGGAACGTCCGTCGAAGGGCACCGCGTGCAAGCGACGTACAGTCATGAGGTCACGACCCGCGGCTCATCCTTCACGATCCGGCGGTACAAGGAGAAGCCTTTCACCCCGGTCGAACTCGTGAAATTTGGGACCGCGAGCGCAGAGATGGTCGCGTACCTCTGGGTCGCCGTCGAGAATGGCAAGTCGATGATGGTCTGCGGCGGGACGGCGAGCGGGAAGACCGCGACCCTGAACAGCGCCGCCCTCTTCATCCGGCCGGGCGCCAAAATCGTCTCGATCGAAGACACCCGGGAAATCAATCTACCACACGAGAACTGGATCCCGGGCACGACCCGATCCGGCGTCGGCGAGCGAGGTCCGGACGGCAAGGCGGGCGGCGAGATCGACATGTACGACCTCGTGCGAGCCGCGCTGAGGCAACGGCCGAACTACATTGTCGTCGGAGAGGTCCGAGGCAAGGAGACGTACACGATGTTCCAGGCCATGGCGACGGGCCACCCGACGATGTCGACGATGCATGCGGACTCCGTCAAGTCGATGGTGAACCGCCTGGAGAACCCGCCGATCAACACGCCGAGGATCCTGCTCACGGCCCTGAACTTCGTGATCATCCAGACGCACGCGCGGATCGGCGATTCGATTGTGCGCCGGATCAAGCAGATCGTGGAGCTCGTCGGCTTCGAGCCGGAGACGAATGAGCTGATCACGAACACGGTGTACGAATGGGACGCGGCGACGGACACCTTCGTCTACAAGGGACACTCGTTCCTGTTTGACGAAATCATGGAAATGAAGAACATGACCCACGAAGAGATCGAGGCGGAATTCCAGCGCCGGGTCGACATTGTCAACTACATGCTCCAGAAGAGCCTGACGGACTTCCGCGAAATCGCGAAGATCGTCGTGCAGTACTACCAGTATCCGGAGGAAACCGCGAAGCGGGTCCGGGACGAGATGGGCTGGCAGGACCACGCTCTCATGAAGCCCGTTGACACGGGAGGTGAGACGGTTGGGTAGTTCGGCCTTCGAGAAGCTCGAGACGCGCGGCACGCTGACGAAGACGAAGCGGTTCCGCCCCGGCGATGAGGCCGATAAAGGCGCCCACATGGTGAAGCTCCCGAAAGGCGCGCGACCCGTGAATGTCAGCCTGTCCCCGAAGGCCCAGGTCGCGTGGCGAATGTTCGGGAAGTTCGTTCAAGCCCGGAGGCGCGAGGACCCCGAGCTCGAGGACAACCTCTTGAAAGCTCACATCAAGTTGCGGCCCGAAGAGTACCTCGCCCTCGCTTGGATGAACACGACGTTCGCGGCCGTCGGCGCCGTGATTGCGGCGTTTGTCGCGAGCCTGTTCCTGTTCATCCTGCGCATCGACATCACGACGCTTCTGATCATCTTCGGGCTTGTGGCCGCGTTGCCGATCTTCTTTTCGTACATGTACTTCTTCGGTTTGCCCGTCGGCTACCACGGCTCGCCGGCCGGACATGCGAAGAAGCGCGGGCGCAAGATCGACAAGAAGATCTCCGGAGCCATGTCGTTTATCTCCGCGATGTCCTCGGCCAACGTCCCCGTCGACGTCATTTTCAAGGAGCTCTCGAAGCAGACCGTGTACGGTGAGGTCGCCCGCGAGGCGGAATGGATCACGCGGGATACGGAGCTCCTCGGCCTGGACATCCTGAGCGCCCTCCGCAAGGGCGCGCAGCGTTCTCCCTCATCCAAGTTTCAGGATTTCCTCCAGGGCGTCGTGACTACGTCCACGAGCGGCGGCCAGTTGAAGCCGTACTTCCTCGTGAAGGCCGAGCAGTTCGAGAAGGAGGACCGGCTCGAGATGCGGAAGAAGATGGAAACGCTCGGGATGCTCGCGGAGTCCTTCGTGACGGTCGTGGTGGCGTTCCCACTGTTCCTTGTCGTGATCATGGCGATCATGGCGTTGATCAGCAAGACCGGCTCCGGCTTCGTCATCATGCTGCTGTACGTGGTCGTCGGATTGATGATCCCGATGAGCCAGTTCGGCTTCATCTTCGTGATCTGGAACATGGAACAGGAGGCGTGAGATGACAAAGGTCGAGCTGGAGAAGGCGCGCCTCCGACGGTCCGAGAAGGGAGACCGCCGCAAGAGCGTCGTCGGAATTGGGTCGGCCCTGTTCCTCCTCCTGGGATTCATCGCCTTCCTGAACCTGATCAACTCCGTGAACCTCGCCTTCCGACCCACCCAAGGGAGCCTCGAACGATTCCTGTACTGGCTCGTCGTCGCGACCCTCGGGTTCATCGGTCCGTACGGATTCTACGTCGCGAAACAGCAGCGTGAGATCAACCTGATCGAACGCCGGCTGCCGGACTTCTTGCGGGATGTCGCGGAGGCCGGACGGTTCGGCATGACGCTCGCTGAGGCGATCGTCGTTTCGTCCGGAGGCCGGTACGGAAAGCTCACCCCGGAAATCAAGAAGATGGCGGCACAAATCACCTGGGGCGTCCCCGCCGCGGAAGCGCTGCACCTCTTCGCGGAGCGCGTGAAGACTCCGATGGTTCAGCGGGTCGTTGCGATCGTCGTCAAGTCCTCGGACGCCGGCGGCGACGTCGCGGACGTGCTGACGATGGTGAGCCACGACACGAAGGAGAACCAGCTCACGGAGGACGAACGGCGCATCGCGATGTCAACGTACATCGCGGTCATCTACATCTCGTTCATGGTGTTCCTTGTGACGATCTGGATCCTCGATGTGACGTTCCTCCCGAAGATGCTCGAGGCGAGCGGGGCCTTGGCCACGACGGGTGGCGTCGTCCAGAGTCCACTTGCCCAAGACTTGCCGAACGTCGTGGCGAGCATTCGAATCGCGTTCTTCATCGCGGTCGCGGTCCACGGCCTTGGCGATGGCATTCTCGCGGGCGTCCTCGACACGGGAAAGATCCCGAATGGGTTGCGACACAGCTTCGTCTTGTTGGTGATCGCGCTCGCCGCGTTCCTGTTCATCTGAGGTGACCGAATGGCCCAATCCACGCAAATCGCCAGCCCCGATCGAGAGCAAACGGATGCCCAGAGAACGTCCGCGGGGATGGATCGGAAGAAGAAGTCCCGCGCGGCCCTCGACTCGGTCAAGAATCGGTACCTCAACAAGCTGCTGGGGGACCGCGGCATCAAGGTCAAGGCCCCGAAGGTGAGCAGCGTCGAGGAGACGAGCCTCGGGAAGATCACCACGATTCCGAAGATCGTTCAGCGGAACATGAACGAAATCGAGATCCAGCCGATCTTGAAGAACTTCGCCTACGTCAGGATTCTGTACGACACGATGGCAAACGAGTACTTCTACGAGGCGATCGAACCGAAGCTCCTCGAGGAGGAATCGGAAATCCTGGATGTCCTCAAGGAGATCCTCGTCGAAAACCTCGAGATGCTCGACGACGCAGACCGAGGCCGGAAGGAGAACTATCTCCGGCGGATCGTCGATGTCGTCCTGCGCGAACTCGGGGTGGAACTCCTCCCGGTCTCGAAGGAGCGCATCATGTATTACGTCTTCCGGGACTTCATCCGGTACGGCGCGATCGACGTCGTGATGACGGACCCGCAGGTCGAAGACGTCTCGTGCGATGGCGTCCGGGTGCCCTTATACATTTACCACCGCAAATACGGATCCATCCCCTCGAACCTGAAATTCGACAACGCGGAGGAACTCGACACATTCGTCGTGTGGCTCGCCCAGCGATCCGGAAAGCACATCTCCGTCGCCCAACCGATGCTGGACGCGACGATCCCGGATGGTTCGCGTCTCCAGGCAACCCTGGGAATGCACGTCACGAAGCGCGGCTCCTCATTCACGATCCGGCGGTTCCGGGAGAACCCGTTCACGCCGCTCGACCTGGTGCGCTTCAAGACGATGTCGCCCGAGATGATGGGGTACCTCTGGCTCGCCATCGAGAACGGCCAGTCGATGCTGATCTGCGGCGGGACGGCGTCCGGCAAGACGACGACGCTGAATGCGATCCTCCTGTTCATCCCCCCCCAGATGAAGATCGTGTCCATCGAAGACACGCGGGAATTGAACCTGCCCCATGAGAACTGGGTGCCCTTGCTGACCCGCGGTGGCTTCGGCGGGAAGTCGATGACCACGGGCAAGCCCGCGGGCGAGATCGACATGTTCGACCTGCTCACCGCGGCGCTTCGCCAGCGGCCCCAATACATGATGATCGGAGAAGTCCGTGGGCCCGAGGCATTCGTCGTGTTCCAAGCGATGGCGACGGGCAAGTCGGCGTATACGACGTTCCACGCGGACGATGTCCAGGCAATGGTCCACCGCCTCGAGAATGATCCGATCAACCTGCCTCGCGCCCTCGTCGCGGCCCTCGATATCGTCCTCCTGCAGGCGCAAGTGAAGGTCGGCACGGACATGACCCGGCGGGTGAAGGCGATCGTCGAAGTCGTCGGGACGGACCCGGAGAGCAACGAACTGATCACGAACTCGGCGTACACCTGGAACCCCGCGGATGACACCTTCAACTATTCCGGCCACTCGTACGTCTACGAGAAGATCTCGCTCGCCCGCAACTGGAACCAGCGACGGATGGAACAGGAGGTCAAGCGCCGCCTGGACATCTTCGAGTACATGAAGCGGACCGAGATCAAGAATTACCGCGACGTCGCGAAGATCGTCTCGTCCTATTACCGGGACCCAGAAGGCATGATCAAGATCATCCGCGACACGCTCCAGGCACAAGGGGTCGCAGTCCCCGCGAGCTGAAGGCCCGTCTGCATTGGCGGAGCATTCGCCGCGTTTCGAGGACGAGACCACTTCTCGCGAAGGCGACGCGATTCAATCGATTGCCGCAGCGTCGTAAGCATGTTTACCGCGGAGGACCCGCGACCGATCGTGCCTCCCCGCCGGCCTGTCCGGCGGCGTACGCGAAGGCGCCTGAAGTGGCTAAGGAGCCCGCCAACAGGCCGAACAACAGGGGCGCCTCGGATCGGTCGAGGAGGTAGCCCGCGAGCGTCGCGCCCATGGCGCCGATTCCGAAGACGCTCAGGAACGTGAACCCGAACGCGAGGCCCCGGGCGTCCCTGGGCGCCTCGCGGGTCACGAGCGTGTTTTGCAACGCTTCCAGGGAGAACAGCAGGAACCCAAATCCAACCGCCACAGTGGTGAACCCTAGGAAGGGCGGGCCTAACCCCGCGACGAGGAGGACCCCTGCGGCCGCGAGGCTCCCCGCCGCCGCGGTGCTGAGCGCGAACAAAGTCCGGTCGGGGCGACGACGATCCGCGAGGGTGCCGGAGAGGACTTGACCCACGGCCCCGAGTCCCAACGCCGCCGCAAAGAATCCCGCCCCGATAAAGCGCGGGAGAAAGGTGAGTCCTCCTTGGTACGCGAAGCCCGCGAACATGTACACGAGGAGGATGAGCCCATACGGACGGCTCGCCAAGCCGCGACGGGCCCCACCCAGAACCGCCGGGGATTTCAGGACTCCCCGTGGCAGTCGTTCGACCAGGAGGAGGACGCTCGCGATTACCGCCGGAAGGATGAGCGAGCCCGCGACGAGCCTCCACGACGCGCCGAACGCGAGGGTCGCCCCCACATACGCGGGACCCGCGGCGATCCCCAAGCTCCCGCCCATCCCGTGCCATCCCATCCCGCGCCCTTGTTCCGTGACCGTCCGCGAAATCACGGACAAGCCGGTGGGATGATATGCACTAGAGAAGAGGCCCAGCGCCCCGAGGGACGCGGCGAGGACCGGCAGGGAGGGGCTCGCAGCGACCGCGGCCATCGACCCGGCGATGCCGAAGGCGCACACCAGGAGCAGGCGATCCGGCGCGCGCCCGTCCGCGAGGAAGCCGAACGGGACGGAGCCGAGGCCATAGGGGATGTAGGCGGAGGCCGCGAGCAATCCTAGCGTCAAGTTGTCCGCGCGGAACTCCGGTTGCCACGCGAGCAGAAATACGGGGATCGACAGGATGTTGGCGTGGACTGTGCCGTGGAGGAACCCGAGGACGGCGACGACCCGCCGATCCTCCCGCCGCATCCGCCGCCGCATGGCCCGTCGCGGATAAGGACTTCTGCCGTCACATGCGCAGGATCGCGTGGGCCACGCCTGGGATCTCAAGGACGAGGCTCACGACGACGAGCCACAGCCCCCAAGTCCCGCGCGGAATCCGCACGTCGCGAAAAGGTGCCTGGAACTCCATGGTCCTTTGCTTATCGTTCGGGCGCTGCCGAACGCGGCCTCGACCGAGAGACCGAAGCGGGAGATGCACGACCCAAGTAAGCAGGCCTACGGATTGTCTTCCGAGTCCGAATCCGCATCGGACTCCGACTTGTCTTCCGACTCCTGATCATCCTTGGGTTCTAAGGTCTTCTTGACGACCTTCTTCTGGATGACGGGCTGTTGAGCGAGCGGCTTGCGGATGACCCGGCGCGGGACGGCGTCGGCGCCCGGAGCCGCCGACTGGCCGCTCAAGGCCACCAACGTGGACGATTGGGTTGCAGATGTCCCACCGGAAGGCGCAGCTGACGCACCCGCGGCCCGTTGCGTCGCGGGCGCAGCTGGTGCGCCGCCCCCGCTGCTCGGCGGGCGTTCGTCCCGCATGAGGGACCCGCACTTGTGGCACACGGTCGCCGTGACGGAGTTGAGGGTGCCGCAAACGGGGCACGGCTTCGAGCCCATCTTCCGCATCTCCTCTTCCTCGCGGAGCCAGTCTTCGAACGTGAGGAAGGTCGGCTGTTTGCGCCACCAGTCCGCGAACTCGGTGTCGGTGAGACTGCGACCGAGTTGCTGCCCAGCGTCATCTTGGAACTTCCGGACGACCTCGTCGTACTGCAGGCGCATCTTCTCCTCGTAATCGGCCATTTCGACCTCGCCCGTAGCGAACTCGACGCCGCACTCGGGACACTGTTTCACGTCGACGGGGATCCAGGCTTGGCAGTTCGAGCACTTCGCCATGTCTTTCTCGAACTCGACGCCGCACTTCGGGCACGTCGTCGCGTCCTCCGGGATGAAGGCGCCGCACTCCCCGCATTCGACCATCTTGCCGAGTCCGAAGACTTTCCAATATACGGTGACGCCGACCACCACGGCCACCGCGGCCCCGAGGATCACGAAGAGGAGCCAGTACGGGAGACCGAGGATCGGAACAGGCTGGGACAGGAACGGCAGGGTCTTCTTCACCGTGATCGACTCGGTCACCGGCTGGATGACGCCCGAGGACGGCGTGACGACCAAGCTGTACGGTCCGTCTGCAGCGTTCCCCGGGACGTTGATCGTGCCGAAGAAGAACCCTTGGTCTTGGGACGAGGTGGTGTTCGAGGCGATCGTCACGGCTCCGGAACGCAGCTCGATCGTCAGATCCACGTTCGGAATCCCGGTCGAGCCCGCATTGTCCCGGACGTATCCGCTGACGCTCAGCGCGCTGCCCGGTTCAACCGTCTGGCCGCCGATCGGCGTGAGGAATGTCACGTATCCTTGCGGCGGGAGGACGTTCAGGGTGACGGTCGCCGTGTTGTTCCCTTCCTGGGCAGGCCCGCCTTCGTTGAGTCGGTTGTCGGGGTCGACTTTGAGGAGGAGCTGTTGCGTGCCGGTGAGGCTCACGCCACTGATGTTCAAGGACACGTTGAGAGGCGAGCTACCGATCGCGAGTCCACTCGCGCGCCCGACCTCGGTGGCGCCCACGAACGCAGCGAGGGAGACGTTGGCCGCGGCCGTCTGGCCCGTGTTGTAGACCTCGACATAGACTACGAAGCGCTGGTTCTGTGTCACGGTCCTGACGCCGGTGTAGTCGCTCTGATGGAGCGTCAGATCCGGAGGCGTGAGGGCGTTCACGGAGAAGGTCGCGTTGTTGTTGCCGACCGCGTAGTCCTTGTTCCGGATGTCCGCGCCGCCGCTCGTCTTCAGGGTGAACCTCAGCGCATGGGCACCGAGCGTGCTGGGACGCCATGTCACGGTGATCGTCGCGTCGGCGCCGGGGTTCAGGTCAAACGTCGCCGGCCCCGCCACGCGTAGGGCTCCCTCCCACACTTCGAGGATCGCCCCCAGAGCGCGGTTCGTCCCGATGTTGTGGGCCGTCACCCGCACCTGGACGCTGTTGTTCACCACGGGGTCCGAGGCGAACTGGATGTCCGCGGAGGAAATCGCCAGGTCGGGCCACGTGAACAGCGTGAACGTGCGGGGCAGGAGGTTGTTCCGCTCATTCGTCTCGCGGATCGCGCCACCGTCATCGACCGCGAAAACCGGCGGGTCAACCACCGCGGACACCGTGCGGCTCGATTCGAGCGCGCCGTTCGGATGCCAGATGACGGACGCGGTCACGGTCGAATTCTTCGGAGCGAGGGAGATGATCGTATCGTTGATCCAGACGCCTGCGGCGATGTAGTCAAGCGGCGCGAAGTCCATGATGCCGTCGAGGTTCCGGTCGACATTGTCCTCGAAGAAGCTCACCTTGACGTTGCGGACGTTGACCTGGCCCGTGTTCCGGATCGTCGCGGTCACGTTGATGTCCGTATTGACCGGCTGAAGCTGGGAGGCGCCATTCCCACCCATGACGCTAATCGCGGTGACGCTCAGGTCGGGCGTCAGGCTGGAGAACGTCAGCGCCGCGACCGCGTCGCCGGTCAGGAGGCGCGAAGCGGGCGAGTCCGGTTGGTATGTCGTGAGGTCGACGACCGCGGTGCCGTTCGCGAGATAGGAATTGTTGAGGAGGCGCGACCCAGCCGTCCGGCTCTCCGCAAACGCACGGTACACGATGAACCCATCCGGCGCCGAGACAGGCCAGACCATCGTGGCCGCGTAGTAGATGTCATCGACGCCGGGATTCGGGACGGTGAACGCGAGGAGGGTGTTGGGATCGAGGCGCTGGACCGTAATTCCCACGTTCGCGTCCGCCAGGAGGGTTCCCGTCCCGTCGACCGCGTTCACGCGGAGCCACCAGTACCGGCTCACCTGCGCGCCGCCCGTGATCATGTCGACCCACCACGTGCCGTTCGGGTCGTATGTCTGCACGGACGTCAGCTGGACGTTCTGCGCACCGCCGAACACGAGCTGGGAGGTTTGGACCTGATCGAACGTCGTGTTTCGGATGTCGAAGTCGACCGTGTTCGCGTTCCCATCGTCCGTGAGCAATGCGAGGCTCGTGACGCCCGTCAACGTGGCGTCCCAGAGGCTCGTCTTCTGCACGGTGTCGATCCAGAGGGTAGGACCGAGGAACGAGTCGCGGACGAGCGACGCGCTTCCTCCGAACAAGGTGACGTTCGCGTCGATCGTCGTGTCCGAGATCGTGACGCTCGAAGTGGCGCCGTCCTCGCGCAAGAGGCCGGGCGAACCACGCGCTGCCATCGTGAGGGCGCTGCCTCTGCCCGCCACGAGCGTTCCACCGTTCGCAACATAGAACGCGAGCGGGAAGTTGCTCCAGACGGTCGCGTTGACCAAGGCCAAGCTGCCGCCAGAAAGAATCTTCACGTACGCCCGGGAGCTGCCGTCGGAGCCTTGGTCGACGTAGACACCGCCGTCCGTGATCGTCACGGAGCCTGAGATCTCGAGACAGCTGTAGACCGAGACCTCCCCGGTGATCTGGCGGTTGAACGACCAGGTCGTGACGCCCGTCGGGCACACCTGGAGGTTGCTGAACGACATCGTGATTGCCACGTTGTTGTCAGTGGCGTTGATTGCTGGATAGGGGTTGAACTGGTCGTCGCCTGCAGTGCTCGACGTGGAATACGTAACGGCCTCATGATAGTTCCCGAACGACTGGGCGTTCGGCAGGCTCGCGGTTGTGACCTGGTCCGTATACAGCGGGATCAGCGCGGCGCCATCGGAGTCGGTGCGGTTCCAGGCGTTCGCGCCGCTCGCGGTCCGGCCAAGGTACCAGAGGGTCCGAGGTGCGGGCGTCGTCGCGAGGCCGTTGTCCGGGTACTGGGCCGTCGTGCTGCCGGGGCTGACCGTGGACCAAATCGTCGCCCCAGCGATTGGGATGCCGCTCGAGTCGACGACGGTCGCATGGAGCCAGCGGAGAAGGTTGACGCTGCCGCCGGCCGCTGTGGGCCTGTATGCGGGCTGCCAGTTCGACATCGCGGCAGGGTCTTGGGTTCGGTCAATCGTCACGTTGTACAGGTACGCGTTCGAGGATCCGTCGACTCGGAGCTCGTTGTGCTGGCCTACGACGTTCGAGAAGTCCACGCCGATGTACGAGTCATACGCGTACAGATTGCTCGTCGCGGTCAGGCCGAGATTGCCGGTGCTGCCGCCGGAGTACTCGTAGATTCGCTCAATCCGAGAGCGGTACAGGCTCGCACTCGTAGATGCCCACGCCATGAGGGGTGCGTCATTGTTGTCATCTGTGTTGATCCCGAGGTCCGAAATCTCAGCATCCGTGAAGCCCGTGATCTTGGAATCCGTGATATTAAGGGTCGCGCTCGTCGCATTGAACCATCCGGGGAACTTGAGGATCGCTCCGTTCATCATCTTGAACCGACTGTTCGCGCCGGTGACCGTGAACGCGAGCTTCAGGAAGGGGGAGATGGAATCCGTCTGCGTCGTGACGATCGAGTTGTCGAGGACGAGCTCGCCTCCCGCGTTCACATTGAGCGCGTAGGTCTGATGGGCCGTATCCTTGGCGAAGCTTAACCCGCCGTTGATCAGGGTGAGACTGCCGCCCGAGTTGATGTTGATCGTCGCGTCGACCGTGTACAGAATGTCGGTACAGACTTGCGTCGTGGTGATCGTCCAGGTCTGCGTGATGACGCCCCCGACCTGGTCGCAGGTGCCCGCGCGGGCACCCACGCTCAGCGCCAGGAAGGCCGCGAAGGCTCCACCGAAAACCAAAGACCAAACGATCACGGCGCTCAGAGTCTTGTGGCCTGAGTCGACCTGGCCCGACATCGTACGACCTCCCAGATCGAACCTCCGATGTACCCGAGGAGGGCTCGAACCGGTGGGCATATTGCGCGACCATCCGGAACCGATTCTTAAATAGGTTGCCGCGCGGTTATCCGTCCCGATACGGACCTGTTCTCACGCAGGAGAACACGCGGTTCAACGGAGAGGTCCTCTTTTATCTATGGTCCGCTATGAAAATCGTGAGTCCGTCGGAAAAACCGCTTGCTCTGAGACGAGGCGCGGCAAGATTCGAGCGATTAGGACATGGTTTTTGTGATGCACACGAGAGGGGTTTGTGCCCCGCGCGCATGCGGATCGAGAGGGGGCGTAGATGGCTCTCCTGATTATCACGCTATCAGCGAATGGTAACTACCACGAACACTTTATATAGCGTCGGCTCGGCTGCAAGATTGTTCTCCCTGAGCCCACCGGGAGGCCACGACATGAAGGTCATCCTGCGCGAAGACACATCAGGTGTCTCGGAAGTCATCGGCACGATCCTCATCCTCTCGATGACGGTCGTTTTGTTTTCCGTGATCATCATCTGGGTCGGAACCATCCCGACGCCGGTCGCGCAGTCTCGCCTCGACCTCCGGTCCGAAATGGTCCCCATCTACAACGCCGCGGGCGTGGAAGTCGGCGTGAACATTACGCTGACACATCAGGGCGGCGAGGCAATCGCGCCCGTCCCAACAATCATTTACGTGACGTCACAGCGGGGGGCGAATCCTCCGACGACCACGATCTTCACACTCCACAAGTACAGCCAGGTGCTCGGGAACGGATTGTTGGACGGCACGGACAGCGTCTGGGACATTGGCGAGCGGTGGAACTACAACACCCCAGCCCTCCGGTCCTCGGACGCAATCACCGTTACGATCGTGGACACCTCGAAGAGCCAGGTCGTGTGGTCGGCACCCATGAACGCACCCCAGGGCACGCGGCCCCCGGTCTTCATCGACAAATGGGCGGACGGGGTCTGGGCGACCGACACGATCGATCCGGTCCAGGCGCAACTGGGCTTCTATCTCTTCTCGAAAGTCACGGACCCGGACAACGACC
>VBMG01000134.1 GCA_005878485.1 Methanobacteriota archaeon
CTCGTCGCGGATCGCGCCTTCGTGGTGCTGGACGGGCACCACCGCGTCGAGGCGCTCCGCTCCCTCGGCTGCCGCCGGATTCCCGCGTACGTCGTCGACTATTCCTCGGACATCGTGAAGCTGACGACCTGGCCCGACGCGATCGTCTCCTCGGTCACGAAGGAGGAAGTGATTCGCCGAGGTTTGACGGGTGACTTGTTCCCCCCGAAAACCTCCCGCCACACGGTGACGATTCTACTCGAGGATCGACCGACGGACCTCTCGGATTTGAAGTGACTAGCCCCGAGGCGGTGAGCCGGTTTCGGGGCCTCGGGATCGCATCCGGATTCGAATCCAAACCGCAAAGGCGGTGGAGCACGCCGCGGCGGCGACGATCCCGACGATCCCCCATTGACTCGCGGTGAGGCCGAGGAACCGGGCCGGCTCGAGCGCTTGGTACCGGTATGACACGAGTTCGTTCGTCGTGACTCTCGATGTCCCGTTGTATGTCTCCGTGCGTGCATCGTTTCCGGTCGCGGGTGCGTAATAGGACAGGGCGTAGCCACTGTCGGGGGCCGTCTGACGGATTCGGTAGGCGTCGAAGTGTCCGGCAGGCGAGTCGACCGCGATGGCCGTCTCAAGGGCGTAGCTGACATTCCACCAAACCCGACCCGCCGTGTGGGTCTGGTTCTGAAAGCCGTAGAACAGCCGGGAATCCTCGGAGAAGTTCATCTGCCCGGTCACGACGCTCGTGTTCCCGATTTCAGCCGGAAACCGCCAACGGTCGTCGAGGAATCGGAAGGTCGTTGTGTTCTGGACACTCAGGAGGAACGGGATCGCCAAGGATGAGGTGCGGAACGTCCCGTTCGCCTCGAGGTCCAAGACGCTCGACACGACCTTCAACCCGGCAGGTTCGAGCGTCTCTTCGCCAGTGAGCAACCATCTTCCGGAGGCCGGGGTCACACCGAGGTGCGTCGAGAACGTCCCCGCCGCGGCACCGCTGCCCGTCACCGACATCTGCACGGCGTTGTACGACGTCCCTTCGATTGTCACCGGTCCTTGGCTGGAAACCCCGAGAGTGATCTCGCCCTCGAGAAAGAACCCAGCCGCGAGCGACGTGTTCGTATGGTAGGTCCAGAAATCCCCCGCCGTGAGATGGGGCCCGCTCACCGCCTCGTTCGACGCGGCGGTCGCCCTCGCGAGGGCGCTGATTGCGAGAATGAACACGGCGAACGCCGCTGCCCGCACAGGTCTCCATTCGAGCCCGTTCGATTAAGGTTGTTGGTTTACGTCCGGGAGTCGATCACGGACTTGCCCCTCGGGTTCGGTCGAATCCGGAGGCGACCCACCGCTTCGCGCTGGAGCGACTCCCCGAGCGTGATCCGGTCGAGGAAAATGGCGAGCGCGGCAACCTCGGAGTGGGGCTGGTTGCCCACCGCCACGTTGAAGTCGACGAGGTCGTAGACGTCTCGTGGCACCTTTTCCGCGCCTACCACGACAAGGAGATTGTCTCGCCCGATTCGCGGAGTCGCTTTGTCGAGCGGCAACCCGTACATCGTGAGGTGAACCTTTGGCCCGTTCCACTCCTTCAGTGTACGCCTCCAAGGGATTCCCGTCGTAATCGTGAAGGATCCGCCGAACCGTTCCACGACGTTTCGGACCGTCCGCTCGAGAGCCCGGTCGCGGGTCGAAACGAGGATCGCGTCCGCCCCGAGTGCGCGCGCGGTAAGAGCCACGTGGGTCGTCACGCGCTTGTCGCGGGCCGGTCGGTGGCCGAGGCGGAGGACCGTAATCACGGTCTAGTCCTCGAACCGGATAATCCGATGGCCGCGGAAGTCGAGCCGAGGCGATCGCTTCACGAGCGCTTTCAGCTTCGTCTGCGTCACCTTGAGGGAGTCCGCGACGTCGCCGGAAAACTTGCCCTCCGGTCCGATCATGTCAAAAATGATGCTCTCGATCCTGTTGTAGGCGTCCTCGGACATCATGGCCGCGTGGAGGACATCCGAGATTTCCTGGATCGGCGCGGTCGCGTTGATGTGAAACGACGAGTAGAACGCGTGATACGCCTTCTCCGGCGAGGCGGTCGGTCCCGTTTGCCACTTCGTCTCGACGAGTTTCATCTTCTCGAAGAAGCGCAGGGCGTTTGATCCCTCCGCGCCGAATTTTTCCTCGATCTCTCGCACGCTCTTCCAGCCCGCGGACACCTCTTTGAAGACCTCGTTTTTCACGTCGCTGTCGACGGCGCGGAGAATCGGCACGAGTTCGGCGACTTCGCTGACAACCTTGATGCGATTCAAAGAAACCGACGCCCGCGATATCTGGCTCGGCCGTTATAAGTTTTATTTCGATGCGCGAAAGAATTTGGGAGTCCGCGTGTGGGACCAACGGAACGACCTTGGTTTCCGCTCGGGACCGTTCCCCCTTTCTCCATGCGACCCGCCTCCCGCGGGCGGAAATGTTTATGCGAAACTGAGGCCTTCTCGCGCGCGGATCGAATGAAAGTGAAAGAGCTCCGTCCGGAAAGCAAGGTCGACGTGATTGATCTCACGATCCGCCAGAAAGGAGCGGTCCGAGATTTCTCGAGTCGGGGCGGTTCCACCGGAAAGGTGTGCGATGCGAAAGCGGTCGACGACGAAGGCTCCGAGGTCTCCGTAAGTCTGTGGAACGAGGAGATCGAGCGGGTCCAAGCGAACGACCGGATTCGCATCACGAACGGATGGGTTCGCGAGTGGCGGGGCAACATGCAGGTCAGCGCGGGTCGATATGGGAAGCTCGAAGTTCTACATTGAGATGCCGAATCCCGTCCCGAACCCTGCGAGGAGATAGTAGACCACGAGCATCGGGAAGACCTGCATCAACAGGTCATCGTCGATCTGGACGTGTTTCGGACCCTCGACGAGGATTGCGGCCACCGTCGCGGCCGCCGAGAAGAACAGGGCGTTCTGGATTGCGAACGAGTGCATCAAGAGGACCGTCCCCAAGAACAGCGCGAAATAGGTCGCCGTTGGGATCACCCGGTTCCATCCTCGTCGCCGGCAGAGTCCCGCCAGAGGATCGATCCACGCCATTCCGATGAACACGGGAATCACGATTCGCGGATCGCGGATCACGAAGAGCCCGAACGCAAGGCCGAGGGCCCCTTGTGCGTAGGCCGAGACCCTCTGCTCCTCGTAGGTCCGCATGCCAAACATCCGCAGGCCCAGCGCAATCCGAGAGATTTCGATGCACGCGGCCGTCCCGAGGAAGAGCAACGTGACGCTCGTGCGCGTGATGCCACCCCCGAGTTCCTCGGGCAGGAGGTAATAGGCCATGAAGACCGGAGAGATCAGGTGGAACGCTCGACGGAAGGTCGAGCTGACGTCCATCGTTCCGACTCCGTGCGGTCACTCGCCGAATTCTGTGCCGCGCCATTTCGCGTCAATGCCCTTGAGCAAGATATACGTTGTCGCGGCGAGGACGGCGAGCACGATGCCGATGCCCGTCGCGGCGAACCGAAGGTCGCGGTCGACGGTGAAAGACAGGATGGTAAGGCCGAAGTCCGGGAGCATCGACATCACACTGAATCGGGCCAGCACCCCCGGATCGAACAGGAACGAGTTCGTCCGGAGCCCCGTGAGGTACGCGGTCAAGACGACGATGTACGTCGAGGTGACGACGACAATCGGAATCGCGAGCCAGAGGAGTCGAGTGTCCGCATTGAGCCATGCAATCGTCACGACGAATCCGACGCTGATCCAAGTCGTCAGGAGAAGGAACGCGAGGAGCTTGGCACGGATCACCTCCGGGACCGAAACGGGGACCGTCGCTAGGTAGTCCGTCGCGTCGACGTTGTTGAGCCAGTTGTACAAGATCACGCCGAAGAAGCCGACCATGCCGGCGTAGAACACCGTGTTGAAACCGACGGGGACCTGGAGGCCGTACCGCACAAACCAGGCCGTGAAGGACAGGAACAGCAGCGGCGTGACGAAGGAGAAGAACATTTTCGCGAAAGTCCCGCTCCGTTGCAGGTCCAGGAATTCTTTCCCGAGCAGCGTTCCGTGGCGGTCGAAACCTCGGAGACGGGATAGGATCCGCGGCAACTCATCGCGGACTTCGAGTGCGGGGGGCTCAAACCGGTCCGGGACAAGCAACACCGCTCCGACGACGAGGCCCGCCACGGTTCCGAGGGCGAGCAAGATGAGCGCAGCGGCCGCCGCGGCGTTCGTCCCGAGCGGCGGGAGGTTCTGGTGGGCCGCTAGACCCGGGAGGATCCAGGAGAGCGGAATCGCGTGGGTGGTCCCCGCGGCCCCGAAAATGCCGGAGACGCCGATCACGGCCGCGGCAAACCCGGTTCGACTCCGCATGTACACGGTCGATACGAAGAAGCTGAGGGACATCCCGAGGAGGAACGACAGGAGCGCTGTCCCGAAGAGAATCCCGATGCTCGTGAGTCGGAAGTGCGTCACCGGGATGGAGACCATCAAACCGATCGTCGCGGGGGCGAGGAGCAGTGCCACGTAGAAAATCGAGTCCCGGACGAACATCCCGAAGAACGTCCGCCGGAGGTGCATCGGGAGGATGGCAGGCATCGCGACGATGTAGTTCCTCGTGCCGTTCGTCCGCTCGAGGTACTGGCGGCCCAGGAAGCCGAACGCCCCGACGCTGAGGCCGTAGAGGAAGACGCTCGCGTGAAGCAGCAGGATCGCGTCAGTCAGCGGCGTGTACGCGAACAGCCTCCCGCTCGTCACCGCGATGGAGAGCGCGAACATCGTGATGATGAATGGGAAAGAGAGGAACATCGTGCGACTCGAGTAGCTCGCATGGACGCGGAACTCTTCCTTCAACATGAATCCGAGGAGCCACGACATCGTCACGCACCGACAAGCCGGAGGAACGCGGACTCGAGGTCCGTCTCCCGTCCGCGGATTTCGTTCACCGTCCCGGTCGCGATGATCGATCCGTTTCGGATCACCGCCACGCGGTGGCAGAGTTTCTCGGCGATGTCGAGCAAGTGAGACGCCATGAGGACGGTTCCCCCGTGCGCGACGTACCCGAGGAGGAAATCCTTGAGCTTCCGCTGGTAGATCGGATCCAGGTTGATGAACGGTTCGTCGAGGAAGACGACCGCCGGATCGTGAAGGAATGCCGCCGCGAGCATGAGTTTCTGGCGCGTGCCTTTCGAGAGATCCTTGCAGAGGCTCGTCCGGTTCTCGTCGAGCGCGAAGAAATCGAACCACCGCGCGATCCTCGTCTCGAGGGCGTCCAGGTGGCGAACCCGACCGACGAAATACAGGTACTCGAACGCAGTGAGGTACGAGGGAGGGGACTCCACCTCCGGGACGATCCCCACGAGGGACTTGACCCGGAGCGGCTCCTCGACGACGTTCACGTCGAGGACGTGGGCCCCGCCGGAGGTCGGCCGCAGCTGTCCGGTGAGGATCCTCAGCATCGTCGTCTTGCCGGCGCCGTTCGGCCCGAAGAGACCGAAGAACTCCCCGGCCTCGACGCGCAGGTCGACGCCCTTGAGGGCGTCGGTGTGCCCATACCGCTTCCCGAGTTGCGCCGCGAGAATGGCAGGCACGCCGCCGACGACACGAGGCGCGTTATTTAGGGGTTCCCCCGTGGTTATCGACCGTCGCCGGCCCGAAGCTATTTGAAACTCGGATGTCTCTCAATCATCGTGGGCACGGTTCTGTTTGTGTGCGTTGAGAATACGTTCCGAAGCGTGCTGTCCGAGGCACTGTTCAACCATGCGCCGCCGCCCGGTTGGCGCGCCGAGAGCGCCGGAGTGCAAGCCGCCGCCGCAATCAATCCGGTCGTCCGCGTCCTGCTCACCGAGATTGGCATCATGCTGGGGGCGAAGACGCCACGCACCGCGACCCCGGATATGATTGCCCGAGCCTCTCGAGTCGTCACGTTCGGCTGCCTCGACCGTTGTCCGATTGGGGCGAAAGAGAAGGCGGAGGACTGGCCAATCCCCGGCGCGACCGGGAAAACGATGGACGAGCTCCGCGGGATCCGGGACGAACTCCGTCGACGGGTCGGCGATATTGCGACTCGACTTGCCGCCTCGACGCTGTCCGCGAAGTCCGCGTGAGGAAAGATTGAAACACCCCTCGCCGGTGCGGGGCCCGTGCGCCCTCTCCTCCTGACGCATTGCGGCGCAGGTTCCGACGCCTCCGTGCAGGACGCGGCGGAAATTGCGGGGATGCGGGGGATGGAGGTGCTGAATCGCGGCGGCCGAGCGCTCGATGCGGTCGTCGAGGCCATCGTCGTCCTTGAGGACGACCCGCGGCTCAACGCGGGGACGGGGTCGCGGATGCGGGTCGATGGTCGGATCCAGATGGACGCGGCGCTCATGGCCGCGAACTTGGAGGCCGGCTGCGTCGCGGCGATCGAGGGGGTGAAAAACCCGATCCGGGTCGCACGCGACGTGTTCGCGACGCCGCACGTATTGCTCGTCGGAGACGACGCCACCGCGTTCGCTCGGTCGAAAGGTCACGCGGTCTTCGACCCGGCGACGCCCGAATCCCGACGGCGCCTCCAGGAGAGCCTCGCGAAAATCCGGGAGGGCAAACTCCCGCGATACGCCCGAAAGTGGAAGACGGTCGATCTTCACGGGACCGTGGGTGCAGTCGCACGGGACCGTCGCGGCCGGTTCGCCGCCGGCTCATCGACGGGAGGCACCGCGTTCATGCTGCCGGGCCGCGTCGGCGACTCCCCGATCGTCGGGGCGGGACTGTATGCCGGGCCCAAAGCCGCCGTCACGGTGACCGGCATCGGCGAGGAGATCATGAAACGCGTCCTCTCGAAGTTCGTGTATGACCGGATTGCGGAGGGACGCCCGCCCCAGGCCGCGGCGAACCGCGGCCTCTCGCTCTTCCCCGAGGACGTGTCCATTGGGATCATCGCGGTCTCCGCGGGAGGATGGGGCGAGGCCTCGAATCGAGATATGGCGTTCTTCGCGTCGTCTCCCCGTCGAACGTTTTAAGCACGTCCACGTTATCACGGACCATGTCACACTTTGTAGGGGAGGTTTTCTGTGACTCGGAGGAGTGCACTCACCAGCAAGATCGAGGCCGAGGTCAAGCTCCTGCAACGACACGTCGCGATGTTGAAGGCGATCATGGAGAACCAGCCGATCGGGATCATCCGCCTCTCGGAACTCCTTAATTTCCCGCAGCACAAGGTGCGCTACTCGCTCCGGATCCTCGAACAGGAAGGCCTCATCAAGCCGTCCCCGGAAGGCGCCGTCACGACGGACAAGTTGGAGGAATTCCTCGATTACCTGAAGGGAGTCCTCGACTCGATGTCCGCGACCGTCGTCGAACTCCGCAAAACGCTCGAATGAGCTGGCGCGATTCGATGCGCCCGAGTCTGGCCGGAGAAACTATTTGAGGACCTGTCCGGTATCGCGACGCAAGCCGTCGTAGCTCAGTCTGGTAGAGCCCCCGGCTGTTAACCGGGTGGTCTCCGGTTCAAATCCGGACGACGGCGCTCCAATTCTCTACGGCAGCATCAGGCCGCTTTCACAGCGTCGATCGAACGCTCGACTTCCCGCTGTAACTTTGCGCGCGCCGCAGGCTTTGCCCAGAGATCGTTGAGATCCGGGCGAGTGGCTTGGCAGATTCCGAGCATGTCGTCAAGGCTCGTGTTCCTCAGCGTTTCGAGGACGACGGCCTTGTACATGTGAAGCTCGTTCCCGTGGCGCTGAATGACGGAGGGGTACAACCACAGCTCGCAAGCCATCCACTTCTCAACATACGATCGCGCCAGCGGCCGCACTCGGTTGGCAATTTGGCGGCGGAACGCCTCTTTCGCGAGCTCCAGGAGGAGCGGCGACTCCAGCGGTTCCTTGACCATGGCGTCGGAAGCGCGCGGTCCCTTCATAAAGCCGGTCGCTCGCCGGAGGACTCGGCTCCGACCCTCCGTCCCCGCCGAGGACGGAGCAAGACCTCCAGGTCGGCCGCGTGACGAGCGCGCCGTCGCCCGCGTATGAGCTCCTTCTGGGCTCGTGCGATCGCCGGAGGAACGTGAGGCCACAAGCCGTCCACGCGCTCCACGAGGTTCTGCTCGCATTGCGCCACGGCGGGGCCGACCGTCGCGAGGTCGAATCCGCGAACGGGACCCGAGAACGAGTAGACGTGGAGATTCCGCTTGAA
>VBMG01000135.1 GCA_005878485.1 Methanobacteriota archaeon
AGTTTTCGGGTTACGTCCTCGGTTTGGTCGCGGTGTTCTGGGCCCTCCCGGCCGGCGTCCTCGGGTTCTTGCAAGGGAGGAGAGGGACCGCGCAACTCGATGCGCGGTCGGGATGGCGGACCCGGCAGGGTCTGTACGCCCTGGGCGTCGCGTTCGTCGCGATTGGCGCAATCCTGACGAGCGCGATCGCATACAACCACGCAGCCGGCACGCAGACCGGGGGTGGCTTCGACTTCCAGCCGAGCGCTACGGTGAACGTGACGGCGCAAAACTTTGTGTTCAATCCGGCGACGTTTACCGTGAGCGTTCAAACGATCACGGCGATCGTCGTCACGAACCGGGACGGCGTGCTCCATACCTTCACATATGAGCTGAATGGGCAAACGTACAGTCACGATCTGCTCCCGGGAACCACCGCGAAGTTCCTCGTGTTCTTCGACGTGGCAGGCTCCATCCCGTTCTGGTGCATCCCCCATCGGTCCATGGGGATGACGGGGACCATTACGGTCAGTCCAGCCGGCGGCTCCCAGACAATCGGCGTCAACCGGCAGGACACCTCGTCGAACTGGGTCTTGCAAATCTCGAACGTCCCAGCGCCCCATGCGCTGACCACGACGACGTTCCTGATGCGCTGGTCCTCGAACTCGACGATCGTGAACCCGCCTGGCCAGGCGAGCCTCGAGACGCTCAAGACTGCGAGCGGGGGCGTCCAGTTCATCCCCGTCAGCGGGCAGAGCCAAACTGGCCTGCGGGTGAACGACGTGATCGTGGTCTCGAAGTCGTTGAGCTATACCGCGGGCATGCCGATCACGATCATAGATGGCAGCTCCATCCTGTGGCAGGGAAACCTCTAGGTCCGGCTGTTCAGGAGACCGAGACCATGAATCGCATCAGCCGGAAGGATGAGGCGGCTGCGTCTCACGTTGTTGCGACCATCCTCATGGTCGCGACTACGTGGTAATGGACGTTGCCGTGGTGCCGTTCGTGATGGGGCTCGCCTTGCTGCTTTCATGAGGGCGAGTTGGATTCCGGAGTCCTCCCGTTGAGCCGCTCGCGCTCGGGGCCGTCGCTTAAATCATGTGAAGCGTCCGGCAGGCTAGGCGTCTACTGCAGCTTCGCGACGATCTTCGTCCCTTCCGACACGGTCCACGCCTTCAGCGTCTCCGTGCGGACGTTGCCGAGTCTCCCGATTTCAAGGAGCAGCTGGTTCGCGATCTCGTCGTTGGCGGCTTCCGTGATGGCGACGATGTCGTACCGGCCCATCGTGTAGAAGATTTCCATCTTGGCGCCCAGTTTGTTCGCCAAGGCCGTCACCGCGTCCGCCCGCTTCGGCGACTCTTTCACGTTCTTGATTCCCTGGTCCGTCCATTTCCCCAAGCTGATGTAGTGTGGCATAACCAATCCCTCGCGATTCCCTATCATCTGGGGCGTACTTAACGCGAGCGGGCGAGCCTTCGTCGGTTGGCGCCGAATCCCGTGCCGGGGAAACGCGGTCGTTATCCGTTTCGAGATTATCGAACCGTGCCCCTCGGGGCTGCGCGGCGATTTTCCCCGCAGGCCAACAGGGTTAAGTGCGATAGGATGAATGGCGGGCCGAGGACGTGGGGAAGGTTCGATGAGGTATGCAACGTTCGTTCTCTTGGTCGTGGGATTCGCACTGATTGCCTCCGCGATCCCGGCATCAGCCGCGGCGTCGGGGGCGACGCCATCGGGGAACTTTGACATCGCCACCTTGGCCGGCAAGGTTGCTTCGATTCGGGCAACGGAAGGATTCCATCTCCGGCTCTCCAGTTTCCTCGAGTCGCAGGCGGGCGAGAGCGAGGAAGTATCGGCTGCGGCTCCCGGCGATCCGATTACTCCAACGTTCGTCCTGTCGAGTCCTCTCGACGGGACTTCGGTCGCGGCGCCTGCCGTGACGGTGAACCAAGACACGCATGCGGCATCTCAAAATGAGCCTACGATTGCCGTGGATCCCAACGATCCGAGTCGCATCGTCGTGGGCCTGAACGATTACGTGGCGCGGACTTGGTCGTGCTCGATCGACGGGACACCTTGCAGCGCGCTCGCGGACGGATATTCCGGGACGTACTACTCGAATGACGGCGGGGCGACCTGGTGCTGCGTCGGCACGGATCCCGATCATCTCGGGACGCTCATCCCTGGAATCGAGCGTTTGACGGGCGGGATTTACGATGCCGGTGGGGACCCGTCGCTCGCGTTCGACAGCCAAGGCCACGTATTCTACGCGGGCCTCGGGTTCGATCGGACTAGTCCGCCGAACACCGTGGCCGTGAACAAGGGCACGTTCGATGGCAGCGGAGCGCTGCATTGGGGGCCGCCCACGTTCATCAACCCGACAACCGCACCCTCCATATTGAACGACAAGGAATGGATGGCGATCGACACCCACGCCGGGAGCCAATTCCTGGACCGCATTTACGTGACCTGGACACGGTTCATCTTCAGCCCTGGACACGGCTACGTCCAGTCCCCCATCGCCGTGGCCTACTCCTCGGATGGCGCCGCCACGTTCAGCGCGCCCCAGCTCATCAGTGGCAACGTGCTGTACGGTCAGGGATCCCGCCCCGTGGTGGGACCTGACGGGACTGTGTACGTGTTCTGGGATGCGTCGACGCGCTTCGAGACCTTCGACAGCATCTGGATGGTCAAGTCGACGGACGGCGGGGTCACGTGGAGCAAGCCGACCGCGATCGCGACCCTCACGGACATCGCGCCTCCCGCGAACACGGTCTTCCGCGTGAACAGCTTCCCAGCTGCGGCGGTCGCCGGTGACGGGACCTTGTACGCAACCTGGAATACGCAGGTCAACAACACGGCAGCAAGCGCTGTGTACACCGCCGATCCCAAGTGCGCCTACTTCATCGTGGGCCGGACCAAGACGGACAAGTTCTGTCACTCCACGGTGGTATGGAGCGAGTCCGCGGATGCCGGTGCTACTTGGAGCGCGCCCGCGCCCGTCTTCCCGAGCCTGGAGTCCGCGAGCCGCACGGCGGTCGGATACCCCGTGACGTCGTCATGGGGCAGGACACTCACCGCGCCCGCGTCGCGGCCGGTCGACCAGGTGTACCCGGCCGTGGGCGTCACCTCGGACGGCAAGGTGTTCGTGAGCGCGTACGCCGCCGACTACGTTTCGCCCTGGTTACTGTGCGACCACCCCGCGTCCCCGACCTCCCGAGGGCGCATTGACTGCCTCGGGCTGGGCAACTACACGAACAACGCCCGGCTCGACTACGTCGTGACGAGCCTGGGTACGCCGACCGTCAAGACCCTGACCCCGCACCCGATCAACACGCGGCACCATTTCGGCGGCGGCTTCATCGGGGACTATACGGATCTGGCCATCGACTCGAACGGCAACTTCCACGCGGTCTGGACGGACACGAACAACAAGCAATCGGTCACGTGGTGGTACGGGGACGAGTTCGTGCCCACGACGGTCAACCAGCAGGACATCGTGACTGCCTCCGGGACGGTCTAGTCGGGTCCGCTTCGAGGGACAGGAAACGGGGCCGTCTGCGAGAGCTCTGACGACCGATCGCGCTCTCGGTGGGCGTCCTACCGCGGCCCGCGAGCCTACGCGAGCTTCGCGGTCATCGTGATGTCTGCCTTCAGGAGGCGGGAGATGGGGCAGCCTTTCTCCGCGGCGTTCGCGGCGGTCTGGAACTTTCCGGGCTCCGCGCCGGGGACTTTCGCGGCGACGTCGAGATGGATCGACTTCACGGTCCAGCCCGCGTCCGTCTTGTCGAAGTTCAGGGTCGCCTTCGTGTCGATCCGTTCCGGGTGGTACCCGAGCTTCTCGAGCTCGCTCGACAAGGCCATCGAGAAACAGCCCGCGTGCGCGGCGGCGACCAGCTCCTCGGGATTCGTCCCCGGCGTGTCGCCGAACCGCGTGGCGAAGCTGTACGGAATGCCCTTGAGGGCGCCGCTCAACGTCGACACCGTGCCCTTCCCGTCTTTCAGACCTCCGTTCCACTGCGCGCTCGCCCGTCGATCCATCGAATCACCGGCGGGTCCGAAGTCGAGCGGGAACCTTAACGTTTGCCTCCTCCGTTGGATTTCGCACGAGGTTCCTCCATTCCGTCCAGGAGCCGTCGTAGTCCGGACGTCCGAGTAGCCGAGGAGGTACTTCAGGACGAACCACGTGTGCGACGATCGCTCGCCGATCCGTCCGGATTCACCGACCCGGCACGAATCCATAAGTATCATGAGATCAATGCATATCATGCATCCAATGGCTTCGAAAGTTCGCGAGTACACGACCCTGCCGGTCCGCAAAGAGACGCTACGCCGCCTGAAGGGCTACAAGGTCGGCGGCGTCAGTTATGACGAGCTCCTCAACGACCTTCTTGACGCCCACCCGCCGGAGGAATTCTTCCTAGAGCATCTGCGACGACTGAAGCGAGAACCCAGGCGGCCCTGGTCCGAAATCAAGAAAGAACTCAACCTCTGAGGAAGGATCGTTGGCTGCGCACGAGATTGAGTTCACGAGTAGCGCGGAGAAGGCCTTCCGACGGCTTCCGCAGGCTGTTCGCCGCCGATTCTCAGCCGCCTTTGAACTCCTCTGGCAAGATCCCCGGCGCGGCAGGCCTGGGTGCGATGTTCGTCGCCTTTCCGGGGCGGCCAATGCATGGCGTTTGCGGGTGGGGGACTACCGCGGTATTTATGCGATCGAAGGGTCGAAGATTGTCTTCACCCGGTTCGGACATCGGAAGGACGTATACCGATCCTGAGGAAGCCTCGGCTACGGCTTCTCGATCGGCGTCCGTACGAGGTTGCCCCACTCGGTCCAGGAGCCGTCGTAATTCCGGACGTGCGGGTAGCCGAGGAGGTACTTCAGGACGAACCAGGTGTGGGAGGATCGCTCGCCGATCCGGCAGTACGCGATGACCTCTTTGTCCGGCGTGACGCCTTTCGGTTCGTACAACGCCTTCAGCTCGTCCGGCGTCTTGAACGTCCCGTCCTCGTTCACGGCCTGCCCCCACGGAATGTTCTTCGCCCCGGGGATGTGCCCGCCGCGTTGCGCGTGTTCAGTCGGATATTCCGGCGGCGCGAGAATCTCCCCGGTGAACTCCTTCGGGCCGCGGACGTCGACGAGGACTTTGCCCGCCTGCTTGTACGCCTCTCGCACGTAGGCGAGGTAGACGCGGAGCTTCTCGTCCGGCTCCTTCGCTTTGAACGTGGCGGCCGGATGGGACGGCACGTCCTTCGTCACGGGCAGGTCCTGCTCGATCCACTTCTTCCGCCCGCCGTTCAGCAGGACGACGTGGTCCACGCCGTAATACTTGAAGACCCAGAACGCGAACGCCGCGAACCAGTTGTTGAAGTCGCCGTACAACACGATCTGATGGTCGTTCGAGATCCCGAGGCGGCCGAGGAGCGACTCGAGGCCTGCCTTCGACACGATGTCGCGGGTCACGGGATCGTTGATGTCCTTCTTCCAGTCGATCAGTGCAGATCCGGGGATGTGGCCCAGGTTGTAGTTCGGCGTCGGGTCGTAGTCGACCTCGACGATCCGGACCTTCGGGTTTCCGAGGTTGCTCTTCACCCAGCTCGTGTCGACCAAGACTTCGGGATGTGCGTAAGTTGCCATGGTCCGTCTCCTTGCCCGTCCGAAGTATTACGGTGTTATATCTCTTGCGCATATCCGTATTCCTATTCACATATCGCAAAGCGGGGTCCGTTTGCAGACCCCGTGTTTCTCCCGCGGCTTTTGAGAACGGCAACATTCGCTGGGTACATTCAAATAGCCGGCTCTCGGATTCCGGTCCGGAGGGAGCACGGGGGCCACGGCCCCCATTCCTTGGGGGGAGGGCCTTGCGCGGCTCTTGGGGATTCGTCGTCGCAATCGGAGTGGCCGCGGTCTTGCTCGGCGGATCCGGGTCCGTCGCGGGCCTCGTTGATGACTTCGAGGGTGACTTCTGGCTCTCCTTCACGCACTTTCACCTCGGTCGTTTCGCACAGGCCGGATACTCGACCGCCTTCGCTCGATCCGGCAGTCGATCGTTCCATGTCGAAATCACGGGCTGGGAGGTTCGGGATTTCGGGTCCGCGTACGGGTACGCGTTGTTCGCGACGCGCGGTTCCCCGATTGCGGAATTCCACGTGTCCGTCCTCTTTGACCGCCTTCAGGATCTCGTTTCCTCTCCGTGGGACTCGTACGCGGCCGGCATCAGCCTCGATCTCCTGGACGCGGGCTATCGGAGTGTCGGGCACCTGCGCTACGTCCTGGCCTACCACGCGAGTCGGAATGCGGGTCGATGCGGGCCTTCGAGCTCGGACCTCGTGCTCGGGTCCACCACTCCCCTCGGCGCCTGGTCCGATGTCGGTCGGAGCCCAGCCACCGACTTTCCGACGGCCCCCTGGCAAGCCGCGTCGTACGTCAAGGTGTCCATCGGCTTCCTCTGCGCGGCCGGGCTCACGGGCGCGTCCTACTCCCTCTATTTCGATGACTTCGCGATGGACACGGGTGCGGGAGACACGGACGGAGACGGACTCCGGGATTTGGAGGAGGAAGCCTACGTCTACCTGGCCCGTGTGACGTCGACCCGGGTGCCACTCGACATCCCGCCCGCCGAGGAGACGAGTGTGCAAATCAAAGCGCCACCCGCCGCGGGAGTCATGGCATCCGCCCTCCTATCGATCGACATCACACATCCTCGTGTGCGCGATCTCTCCTTGTTCCTCGAAACATCCGACGGCCAGTCTTCGCGGTCCGAACTCCTGTGGGATCCCGGAGTCCGAGAGCGGGGAGCCGCCATCGTGACGCCGGCCTACGGTCAAGCCGTCCATGGGACGGTGGATGTCCGCGGTCGCATCGCCTCGGATATGACGGATACGCAGGCCGCTCTGCACGTGGACGGTCAGTGGATCGCCGCATCGGCGGGGGAACCGGACGGCGGTTTCGCGGTGCCTTGGTCTACGGACGCGTGGCCGGAAGGCCCCCATCGGATCTTCGTGTTGGCCCAGGGGCACCTCGGATCCGAATGGGTTCCGAGGATTTCCCCCGAGGTATCGGTCATCGTGGACCGGACGACCCCGGATCTCGAGATCCGTCGGCCGCAATCGGGGGAGACGGTCAGCGGCTTCGCGCTGATCGAAGCGCAAGCGTTCGATGCGCAGGGCGTCGCCGTCGTGGAGCTCCGGATCGACGGATTTCTGTTCGACGTGCGCCGAGAGGAGCCGTACACCTTCGCGGTCGACTCCCTCGACCTGATGAACGGCCTCCATCGCTTCGAAGTGCGGGCGCGGGATGGCGCCGGGAATGAGGCGCTGCGCGCGATCGAGGTGACCGTCAACAACAAAGCATCCGCCCCGCCGCCTCCCTGCTCCCCCTCGTGCGCGTTGTCAAGTGGCACGACGACCGGGAATCTCGGGGCGTTGGCGCCCGTCGGAGACGTCCGCCGGCTGTCCCTCGCGTCGGGGGACCGCCTCGAGGCATG
>VBMG01000136.1 GCA_005878485.1 Methanobacteriota archaeon
GACGCCTTGTGCATGGGCCAAGGATATTGCCATCCGCGAATATGAGGCTGCCCGGTTCCCAAGCATCACCGGATGGGATTAGGCGTGAGCGCGGGCCGTCTTCGTCTCCGTACGACGCGCGTCGGGACGTTCCCCGCCAGGCGCCGGACGCTCTGCGATTCGAGCGCCCTCTCGCTCGAGCAGCTTTCGCTTCGTCTCGGGTCCGCCTTCGCTCGAGTATTCACCGAGTCCGCCAGACTTAGGGACAACGCGGTGGCAGGGGATCACGATGACCGCGGGGTTCCTTGCGCATGCGGTGCCGACGGCTCGAGAGGCGCCCGGCCGACCGAGCCGGCGTGCAATCTCTCCGTACGTAATCACCTGGCCGGGAGGAATCGTGCGCAGGAACTCAAGGACTTCCCGTTCGAAGGGAGCGACCTCGAGGTGCAGAGGGATGTCGGTCAAATCGCCGCGACCCGTGCGGATGTGCTCAAGGATCCGAGCGAGGTAGGGATGATCGGAGCCCGCGCTTCCCGCGGGGGCTTTCCGGGCCAGTCGCACCGCGGCGACCCGGTCGCCCAGGACCTCAAGGTGCACGTACAGACCGAGCTCGCGGCTGAACCTCGAGTAGACTTCGAGGGCCTCGTCTCCCTCGCGGCCAGCCCGCATTCGCACCATCGGCAAGAGCGCGCGGACGACGTGATGCTCTGCACGGTTCAGATGCTGTTCGAACGTACTCCGCGCGATTCCCAGGGAGAGGCTCACCTCTTCCGTCGTGGCCTTTCGGGGGAATTCGTAATACCCTGCGTCGTGCGCCGCCAAGAGGGCGCGCGCCTGCTTCTCCGTGAGCTTCGGGAGGAACAGGGGGGACGAGAGCGGGCTGCGTCCCCGAGGTGTGTTCGCGGCCTGCCGCTTCGACACGAGCCGGGCCTGGGGGAACTGGGCGAGGAGGGACTGCGAATCCGCGCCGTTCTCGAGGACGAGGCTCACGAGCGCCTCCCCGCGTTGCCATCGGATCGGCGGGAGCAGATGGGCATTTTGTTCCGCGAGCGACGCGATGATGTCGGCCTCGTCCCCACCGCCTTCCAGGAGCAGCGTCCCTTCGTCCCCGACCCGGGCGTGATAGAGGAGCTCCCGGCCGCTGTTCCGGATCTCAGTCGCGTCCTCGAGCTGTTCGACCTGTCCGAAGCAGCGCAGCAGGAGGAGCCGTTCGAGCGGATATGCGTCGATGGAAAGTCGCGGCCGTCGTTCCGTCAGATCTTGGAGCGGTCCCGCCATGCGAGTCGCGAACGTGAGATACGTCGCCATCGTGTTTCGCCTCGGATCGGGAGCGATCGTCCCCATCGGCTCCGGATGCATAGGCTTTGCCACCGTTTCGTCCATCGTCCGTCCGAATGCCGGTGACGCGGAAGCCCCTTGAGCCGGCCATCGCCGGCACCCGTCGGACCTCCGGAGCCCAATCGCGTGAACGCTCCACCTTCGGAGGTGCGGTGCTCAGAAACATCCCTCCACCGGGAGGCTTCCGCACGTATTTCTACCACGACCCCCATGGGCTCCGCGGCATGCCGACCCTCGAGGTCCGAAGGCTGAAGATAGCCTTCGACGGCCACGAGGTCCTGAGGGACGTGAGCTTCGGGATGCAGGACGGCGAGCTCGCTGCGATCCTGGGTCCCTCGGGCGGCGGGAAGACGACCTTGTTCCGATGCATCCTCGGGGAACTCCGCCCGATGGCGGGGGAGATCCTGATCGATGGCCAGGACGTGGCCCGTTTGCCCACGGAGCGGCGGGGCATCGGGGTCGTGTACCAGAGCTTCGCGCTATTCCCCCACCTCACGGTCGCCGAGAACATCGGCTACGGGCTCCGCGCCCGACGGGTTCTCGCGAGAGACGCCGAGGCCCGGATCGCGGAAATGGTCGACCTGGTCCACCTCCAGGGGAAGGAACACCGGCCACCGCGCGAGCTCTCCGGCGGCGAGCGTCAGCGGGTCGCCCTGGCGCGGGCCCTTGCGGTCGGCCCCCGGATCTTGCTCCTCGACGAGGCGTTCGGGTCGCTTGACGCGACGATGCGCATGCAGGTCCTCCAAGAAGTGCGCTCGATCATCCGACGGCAGAAAGTCACGACCCTGTTCATCACGCACGATCAGGAGGAGGCGTTCATGTTCGCGCGGCGCATGATCGTGCTGAACGACGGCCGGGTCGTCGCGTCCGGGGCGCCCGAGGTCATCATGAGCGCCGCCGATCCGTTCATCCAGGATTTCATGAAGATGGTCCTGTACGCGGAGGCGACGGTCCAGATGGGTCCCGACGGATCGCCCTTCGTCATGCTCGATGGAGTCACCCGAATCCCCGTCCACATCCCGGACGTCCGCGGGGGCGAGAAGGTCCACGTGATGGTCAAGAAGGGTGCCGAGGCGGAGCGGATCGAGGTGTGGCCCCATGATGCGGCCTAGCGGGTTCACGATCGCGGTCCTCGTCCTCGCCGCGGGCGTCGCGTTGGCGTCCGTGGATTTGTTCAGACTTGAGAGGCAGACCCTCGTGGTATACACGACGCCGGCCCTGCGCGACTTCCTCGAGGGGTTCGTCGTTCCGCATTTCCGGGCGAACTTCAGCGTCGACATCACGCCCGTGTATGTGAGCGCGGGAGAGCAGTACAATCGGCTCCGGATCTCCGGCGGCCATCCCGAGGCGGACGTGTTCCTCCA
Source organism: Methanobacteriota archaeon (assembly GCA_005878485.1). Lineage (GTDB taxonomy): Archaea > Thermoplasmatota > Thermoplasmata > RBG-16-68-12 > RBG-16-68-12 > RBG-16-68-12. The sequence goes on from VBMG01000136.1 coordinate 2,682, forward strand.
TGCGTCCCCCCTGTTTCTGGAGAAAGGGTTCGCCGGTGGCTACTTCCTGCCGTTCACGGTGCGCGGCGATTCGACGATCCCCCCGACGTTCAAGGGTAGCAACGTCACGGGCGGACACGCGTGGTACGCTTTCGCTTGGAGTCCCCTAGTCGAGGTCTACGATCCAGCGTTCGGCGCACCTCCTGATCTCGCGTCAATCAACACCGCGTTCGGCTTTCCTCATCCGTTACTGAGCAACAACGGCATCTACGCGGTCCTCTTCTTCGAGAACGTGTCGGCCGCCGCCGGCCTCCGCGCCCTAGCCCACACGGTGGTGCAACCCGTGAACGCTCGGGCGAACATCTTAGGCGTCGCGGAGGGCGACTTCGCCGTTACCCTCGGCTACGAGGCCGTGACCCTGTTCTATGTGAAACAGGGCGCACGAGTCAACTTCCCCCTCCGACTGCCAATCTTGGCGGGCCAGAACTACGTGACGCCGGTCCTCTTCTCGGTGGGTCTCGTCAAGGGCCACCCGAATGCGTTCGCGTCGGACCTCATCGAGTTTCTTTTTCGCGACACAGTCCAGTCGAACCTCGGTCGGTATTACTTCCGGTCCGTTCTCCCCAACTCGACCGCCCCGGCCGGGGGCGTCCCTCTGCCTGCCCCGGGCGCGGTGACGATCGACTACAATTGGTCGAAGTGGAGCGGGTTGGAGGCAGCCCTCCCGAAGTACGTGATCGGGGGATGAAGCGCGGATGGAGGGCATGGCCCCGTGGTGAAATGGCCGTTCTCGCGGACGACGCTCGAGCGGACCGTGTGGACGATCCTGGTCTGGCTTCTGTTCGGGCTCTTCGTGCTCGGGCCGTTGCTCACCGTCGTGGCGTTCAGCTTCACGTCGTCCGTGTTGAGCGGGACCGGGACATTCACGTTGACGTGGTACGGCCAGTTGTTCAGCCAGCCCGGCTTGTACGGGCCGCTCATCCGGACGTTCGAGGTCGCGATCATCGTGGTCGCCTTCCAGCTGTTCTTCGGCACGCTGGTGGCGTACTCGACCGTCCGGAAACGCGTCTTCGCCGCCAGCGCGCTCGACACCTTGAGCAACATCACGATCGCGGTCCCCAGCGTCGTCGTGGGCCTGTCCCTCTTGGCGTTCTATGGCCCGTTCGGTCCGTTTGCGGCCTTCACGGACTTCCTCTTTGGAAATCCGGTCTCGCTCACCTGGACGCTGTGGATTCTCGTGTTCGCGCACATGCTGGAGACGTTCCCGTACATGGTGCGTTCCGTTGGCGCGGTCCTCCTCAAGCTCGACGAGCACCTCGAGAGCGCCGCGCGAAGCCTCGGCGCGCGCCGGCTGCATGTCTTCCTAACGATCACGCTGCCCCAGCTGAAGCCCGGCCTTGTGGCGGGGTCCGTGCTCGTCTTGTCCCGAAGCATTGCAGAATTCGGGGCGACGATCATCGTGGTGTCGGCGGTCCTGAAGACCGCGCCGATCGCGATTTTCACCCAGGCCGAGGCCGGCTCCCTCGAACTCGCTTCCGCGTATTCCGTCGTCTTGATGGTTGTGTCGTTTGTCGCGTACGTTCTCATGAGCCGCTGGTTGCTCCGCGGCGAACTGGTGACGTAGGCTCGAATCGCCGATGGGAACCATCTTCAGGCGTGTCGATTCGTTTCTGGAGCTACCCACGGACAACCGTGGACTAACCGCCGTAGTGCCAACCGAAGTGGTCGAGCGTCACGAGCGATCCGTTCCCGGCCCCGACGTCGGTGACTTCAGCGAGGACCACGTGGTGGTCCCCTTGATCCAACACCTCAAGGAAGTGGCACTCGATCCAGCCGGCGCCGTCCACGAGGACGGGCAAGCCCGAAGTGGTGGGCTGGGTCTTCACCTTCTCGAAGGAACCATCGAGCACGCTCTCCGCGAGGTCCTGCATTCCTTCCTGGAGAAATGAAACGGCGAACCCCTTCTGCCGCTGGACGTTCGCGAGGGTCCGGCTGTCTTTCCGGAATGCGAACGCGACGAGCGGTGGCTTGAAGGACGTCTGCATGAGCCACGTCCCGAACATCAGCCAGTCTTTCCCGTCGTCCGTCCGCGTTCCGACGATGTACGCGCCGTACGGGATCTCCTGCAGGACTTTCTTCTTCACTTTCTTGTCCATCGCCCCACCGCCCGCGACGAACGTCCCCGTGCCTAATCAAATCATGCGAGGTTGGTCGGGCCGGGGACCCGTCGATGCGCCGTTCGGAGTCGAGGCTACTTCGATTCTCCCACTCGATCAAGGACCTGCATCGCCTTGAGCGTGATCATCTTGCTGGGCGCTCCCGGCGTTTCGAGGCTGAACGGGGTCGGTGTCCGTTTCGGGTGCGTCGCGTACCATTCGGCCATCTTCCCCTCGAGGTCCGGGTGAATCGCGTCGAGATTCCATCTCCCGTCCGGCCCGCGTCTTTCCCGCAGGACCGCGAGGGCGTGCCGCATGCGTGGATCGTCCGCATACCCGAGCCCGGTCATGAAATCGAGTCCCACGAGGAGGTCGTAGTAGTAGTGGACCGGATAGTGAAAACGGTACCAGGGTGGATAGGCGTCGCCCTGTTTGTGCAATTCTCTCTGCAGATAGAACTCGGCTCCGAGTTCGACGGCGCGTTTCATCCCCTCGGTCCACTTCTGTCGCGGATAGACCGCAAAGGCGCTCATCCCCTCCCACGAGTCGAGGTTCCGACCGCTCCCCCAGCAGCTCCAACCACCGTTCTTGTCTCGGTGTTCGACGAGCCACTCAAACGCGCTCCGGACCTTCGGATGATCGCCATATCCGAACCGCACGAGTGCGCGGGCGGTGTTCCCCACGACGCAGAGGTGGCCTGTCTTCATTCCCTCCATCGAGAAGCCGCCGTCCGGCGTGGCGAATCGCTCGATCCACAGCTCGCATGCTCTTGCGATTCGCGGGTCCGCCTTCGTCAAGCCGAGGTCGGAGAGGATGAGGAGCATCCAATTCGTCGAAGTGTACTTCGGCTGGTACAGCCTCTCGTCGCTTACCCACCACCCGCCGGGTTTCTGCGCCCCGAGGATGTCCGCGGCCCATCCCGTCTTCCCAATGATTTCCTTCGCGATTTGGACCTCGCCATCATTCTCTGGCCTGTCGAGAAGCTGCGTGAGCGCGAGATACCGAATGGAAGGCTGATTCTCCTCGAGCAGCCAATCGAGGGCGGTATCCGACCGTTTGGGCACGCTTACTGCCTCCCCTTGTCGGTTCCGCGCCGACGGGAATTTCTCCCGACCTCCTTGTGGCGGAAGCATTGGATCACGTGATCATTGACCATTCCGACGGCTTGCATGTACGCGTAACAGATTGTCGAACCGACGAACCCAAAGCCTCGCTCTCGAAGAGCCCGGTTCATCGCATCCGACTCCTCCGTCCGTGCGGGGACCTGGGCCAGGGTCGTCCATCGGTTCGTCTTCGGCGTCCCGCCGACGAACCGCCAGACATAGGCGTCAAAACTGCCGAACTCCTGCTGGATCGTAAGCACTTCCCTTGCATTCTTGACCGCGGCGCGGATCTTCAACCGGTTCCGGACGATGCCGTCATCCGTCAGGAGGGACCGCACTTTCCTCGCATCGTACTTCGCAACCCTTTCGGGGTCGAATCGGTCGAACGCGCGCCGATAGTTCTCGCGTTTTCGGAGGATCGTCAACCAAGAGAGGCCAGCTTGAGCGCCCTCCAGGATGAGGAACTCGAAGAGCTTGCGGTCGTCGTGTTCCGGGGTCCCCCACTCCGTGTCGTGGTAGTCGAGCAAGACCGGATCGCTGCCGGCCCATTCGCACCTTCGTCTCGAAGCCAATCCCTCCTCCCCCACGCGCGGTTAGCAGCATTCTCGCCGTAGGCACTTGAACTTTCGCGGCACACCGCCAAGACCGGCTCGGGCGAATCGGTCGGGCCACCGCGGTCCCCGGGGCCAAGGGCCTGCCACAGCCAGATGGCTCCTCGACACGCTCGACGCATCTCGATTACGCTGGGTGGTCGCCCCGTTGCGTTGGCGGTTCCGTCCGGCCTAGATGACCCGGACGTATTCGCGGTGGAAGCTGTTCTCCCAGAACTGCACGGTCCAGCCGTACAGGTACTCGTCGAATCCGGTCATCGCCTTGATGGTGTCGCTGTACGCCATGAAGAAGCTCTTCTTGATCGCGTACATGGTCGCATCGAGGTTGGCCGGATACCGCGTATCGTTCCAACCCATCGGATAGTCAACGAAGAATGCGCGACCCCATGGCGCGTTCAGCCCAACCGTAATTTGGTACACGGCATCTGCGACGGCCAGGTGGTCCGCGTGGCCGGGACAGCTGGGGCAGTCGCTATTCGGGCCACCAGTCACCATGGCTCGGTCAAACTCGGGAGCGTTGATCCACGTCGTCGAATCGTACGGCGCGTACGTGGAAACGATCGCTTGCAGGGTCAGGTAGAAATCCGCCCAGCTCACGTACGTGGCGGAATTGTCCAGGGCGGTGAGAGTCAGATCTCGCCCGTCGCGGAGTTTCGGCAGGCTGTGGAAGCCGGTGGAAGCGAAGCCGGACCCGTTCAAGTTACCGTCCGGGAGCCGCATGAAGAACGAGGTCGTCCGATCTCCGTACGTGTAGTGCCAGATGCTGTGGCAGACTTGACCGACTGCCGTGTAGCAAATGTTCACCGATGACGAGGCCTCGGCGAGTCCCGAGCCTGCGAGTGCCCGGACGCTCGCTTCCTGACCCGCCTCCCGTGCCTGCCACCAAGACGCTCCCTGACCTCCATCTCCCGCCGTCGCGGTGATGAAGAGCAGGTTGTCGCCGTTCTGGTAGTCGTAGTAGGTCATCGGAGACTGCCAGAGCTGCCAGTCGTCCTCGTGGGCGTGAACGTAGACGTCCCAGGAAGCGGTCAGCGGTTGTGCGGGGGCCACGGAAACCACGTGCGACGCCGTGGTGGTGAGGCCGCCTGAGTCGATCGCCTCGAGCACGACGGTGTAATCCGCGGGGGAACCGAAGGTGTGCTGGGCCTTGTGCGTGGTGGACCAGGACGTATCCCACGTCCCGTCGCCATTCCAGTCCCAGCGGACTTGGATGGAGGTTGCGGGATCCTGATCATCGGAGACCGTTGCGGTAAAGGTGAACGCGGTGTTCGCATCGCCGGCCGTGGGGTTCCAGCTGAAGTCCGCGGAGGGCGGTGCGTTCGGCGGCGGAGGGGGTGGAGGAGGCGGGGGTGGCGGCGGGGCCGATCCGGACAGGTAGAACGAGTTGACCTGGTTGTACAAGTTCGTCCCGACATGCATCTGAGCGTAGACGGTCTGCCCGAGCAGGTCCAGCGGCAAGCTGAAGGATGCCGTGACACCCGCGATGGTAGCGGCAAGCCCATCCTGGACGAAAAACTCGTCGGCGCCCCGCGCGTTAATCCCGTAGTGCGGCTGA
>VBMG01000137.1 GCA_005878485.1 Methanobacteriota archaeon
GCCCGGAGCTGGAAGATCTTACCCGTGACGGGGGAGGGAATCTGGACGGTCACCTTGTCTGTCATGACCTCGACCATCGGGTCGTTCTCCTTGACGGCGTCCCCCTCCTTCACGAACCACTTGACGACCTCGCCCTCGTGGACGCCCTCACCGATGTCGGGGAGCTTGAATTCGCGGGCCATCGCCTCTCCTCGGTCCTGTGCGGTCGCAAGTCCCGCGGCCGGCTTAACGGTTTGCACGCTCGGCCTCTCCGGAGGCGTTCATGCGAATCATTTTATGGCCGCCACTCGATGTCGATACGGGGAGGAGTAGGGTCGTGGAGGAGTGGCACAGACCGGTGGGCGTGATTTGTGCCCGGCGCTCCGCGCCGGAAAGATTCCCGTCCTGCTCCTCCTTTCTGTGAGTGAGGGGAGAACCATGGTGCGTCCTTTGGGGATCACGATTCTCGGTGGGCTCGTACTCTTGGCGGCCGTCATCCTGTTCTTGCTCGCCGTCGCGAGTTTCTTCGTCGGGCTCGCCTTCCTGTTGCCCTTTACCGCGACGGGGACGACGTTGCTTCTGAACGGCCTCCTTTACTTCGTCGTCGCGGTCGTCCTGGGGGTCGCAGGCTCCGGCCTCTTGATGATGCGTCCATGGGCCTGGGGGCTCGCGCTCCTCGCGTCGCTTGTCACGCTCGTCTACGTCGGCTACAACACGTATCAGACATCGCAGGCGGGAGAGGCCGTGTCGTTCCAGGCGATTTTGGAGCTCGTGCTGATCGCGGTCGTGTTCGTCTACCTCCTGAGCGTGTCGCGGGCGTTCCGGCGGCCCGCTCGGATGGCCTGACTCGGCGCCGCGGCTCGTCAGAACGCCATGACCTTGTCGATTCCGGCGAGGACGCGGTCTGCGTTCGGCAGATAGACGTCCTCGAGGGTGTACGGGAACGGCGTGTCGAATCCCGTCACGCGGACGATTGGACCGCGCAGGTATTCGATCGCCTTCTCCGCGAGGATCGCGCTGATCTCCCCACCGTAGCCTCCGGTCCGCGGAGCTTCGTAGACGATGACGGCACGCCCGGTCTTCTTTACGCTGGCGAGGATGGTGGGTTCGTCGAGCGGCACGAGCGTCCGGAGATCGATCACCTCGGCCTCCACGCCCTTCTCTGCGGCCTTCGCCGCGGCCTCGAGGCAGACCTGGGCCATGTATCCGTACGCGATGAGCGTGACGTCCTTCCCCGCCCGACGGACCGCGGCCTGACCGAGGGGCGTCGTCAGTTCGCCTTCCGGGACGTCCTCCCGCGACGCGCGGTACAGTTTCTTCGGCTCGAGGAAGAGGACCGGGTCCGGGTCACGGATCGACGACGTGAGGAGGCCCTTCGCCTCCTTCGGGGTGGAGGGGACGACGACCTTGAGCCCCGGCGTGTGGCAGAAGAACGCCTCCGTGGACTGGGAGTGGTAGTGGCCGCCGCGGATCCCGCCGCCGAACGGCGTGCGGATCGTCATCGGGACGGAGAACTGCCCTCCGGACCGGTACCGCATCTTCGCGGCCTCGGAGACGATTTGGTCGAAGCCGGGATAGATGAAGTCCATGAATTGGATTTCCGGCACCGGCCGAAGGCCGTACAGCGCCATGCCGATCGACGTCCCAATGATGCCGCCCTCCGCGAGCGGCGTGTCGAATACGCGATCCGGGAATTCGTCGATCAACCCTTCCGTGCAGCGGAAAACGCCGCCGTTCCGGCCGACGTCCTCGCCGAGGATCACGACGCGGTCGTCCCGCCGCATCTCCTCGCGCAGCGCGTTGTTGATCGCCTGGACCATCGTCATCGCGGGCATGTTCACGACCTCGTCGCGTAGTATTCCTGGTACGGATCTCCGCCCACCTTGCCGCCCGGGAGGCGTCCGAGCATCTCCGGGTCGTCCTTGAACGGCAACAGATCCGGATCCTCGTCGAGCCGGTCTTGGTAGTCCGGCTGGAGTTCCACGGCCCGGGCGAAGTGGTCGATGACCTTGGACTTGTCGCCCAATCGCGCAGCAATTCGCGCCAAGTTGAAGTGGGCGCTCGCTCGCGTCGGCTCGAGTTTCAACGCCCGCGCGAACGCGTCCGCGGCGCCCTCCAAGTCCCCCGCATGGAGCAAGTCGTACCCGAGGCTGTGCCAGGCCTGCGGGTTGTTCGGCTGCGCGTCGCACAGCATCCGATCGATCCGCGCGGCCTCCACATAGTCGCCTTCCGCGCCGAGGCACGCCGCGGCGAGGGCGCAGACGTCTCCATCGAGGTTCCCTTTCCGCTGCAGGAGCGGCCCCAGGATCGCCAGCGCTTCCTTCGCGCGTCCCTGCTTGAACAGCTCGTGGGCCCGCTGCACGCCGGACGATGACGAGGGAGCGGCGGCCGGCGCGGCGGACCCTTTCTTCGCCAGAGGCTCACCTCCGCGGACGCGCGAGGAACGCGTCCATCTGTTCTCGAAGGTGGGCGGGCATCTCCGCGTAGACGTCGGCGAACATCGTGTCGGGCCCGGGTGGCGGAATCCGCTCGGCCTCCTGGACGGCGCGGCTAATGTCATCCCCGATTTCCTGCTCGAGCCGCGCCTCGTCCCGGTCGTCCCACCACCCCGAGCGCTCAAGGTACCTGCGGAACCGAGGGAGCGGGTCACGGGCTTGCCACGCGGCGACCTCCGACTCATCCCGATACCGCGAGGGGTCATCGCTCGACGAATGCGGTCCGATTCGATAGGTGACCGCCTCGACGAGCGTGGGACCGAGTCCGTCCTTTGCCCGGTGTGCCGCCTCCCGTGTCGCGCGGTAGACCGCAAGCGCGTCCATCCCGTCCACGCGGACGCCGTCGAAGCCGTAAGCGTTCGCCTTCTCCGCGAGCGTCGCCGAGGCCGTCTGCTTCGACACCGGGACGGAAATCGCCCACTGGTTGTTGTTGCACAGGAAGACGGTCGGCGCGCGGAAGACGCCGGCGAAATTCATCGCGACGTGGAAGTCGGCGGTGCTCGTCGCGCCGTCCCCGAAGAACGCGAGGACGGCCTTCTTGTCCCCGAGCAGTTTCATGGCCCACCCGATCCCGACCGCATGCGGGAGCTGCGTCCCGACCGGCGACGAGATCGAAAGATAGTTTCCTTTCCGGTAGACGTAGTGGCAGGGCATCTGGTGGCCTTTCGCGGGGTCTTCCGCATTCCCCATGAACTGGCACACGAGTTCCTTCAGCGGCATCCCGCGCACGAGCGCGGCACCCGGCTCACGGTACTGGGGGACAATCCAGTCGTCGGGATCCATCGCCATGGCCGCGCCGACGATCGCCGCCTCCTGGCCGAGGGAGGGACCGTAAAAACCGATCCGCCCTTGGCGTTGCAAGGCGAGCATCCGGTTGTCGAGGATCCGCTCGAGGGTCATCCAACGGTACATCGCGACCGCTTCATCCTTCGCGAGTTTCGGGTCGAGACGGGGGTCCGTCGAGCCGTCGTCCCGAATCACGCGGAGCGCATCGACCACGGTGTTCCTCGCACCCCCTGAGGCCCGGGAGCGACAAAACGGCAGGAGCGGCCTTAAGCCTTCCGACCCGAGTCCGCCGGGAGGAATCTCTAAATCGTCCGGATTGTTTTCCGCGCGGTGATTCGTGGGCCTGCCCGAGAGAACGCGCGGCTACCTCGCCATTATCCTCGCCGCGGTCCTGTTCGGGATCTGGCCGACGCTTTCCAAGCTCGTCTTGAACGCGGTCTCTCCCCTCGCCATCGCGTTTCTCATCCAGGTGATCCCGGGAGCGGCCCTCCTGCCCTTTGTCCGCCGCGTACGAATCAGCCGCGCCGACTGGAAGCTCATCGTGCTGTCCGGCGTTGTCGGGGCCGTCCTCGGTCCGTTGATTTACTTCTACGGCCTCGAGCGGACGACGGCGTCGAACTCCGTCCTCCTCTCGAACAGCGAATCCCTGTTCACGATGCTCTTCGCCTACGCCTTTCTCCGGGAGCGAGCGACCCGGCGTGAGTACCTCGCACTCGGCGGCATCGCGGTCGGGGCTTTTCTCGTGACGACCCAGCTTCGGTTTGGCGACGTGCGCTTCTTGGAGTTCCTGGTCGGGAACATCATGCTGGTCACCGCGGCGGCGTGTTGGGGGAGCAGCAATACGATGAGCACGGTCCTGCTCCGCCGGATCCCGATCGTGTCCCTCCTGGAGATTCAGCTCCTGATCGGGGCCGCGGTGTTCGGCGGGATTGTTGTCGTCACGGCGACTCCACTCGCGGTCCCGCTGAGCATCCTCCCGGTCTTGATCCTCCTTTCCCTCAGTGCGGTTGGCGTCTTCTCCGTCCTCTTCTTCTACGCGTTCCGAACGCTCGGTGCGATGCGCACGGGCGCCGTCCTGCCGTCCTCGGCGTTGTGGGGAATCCTCCTCGCCTTGTACGTGTTCCCGACGGAAACGCTCAGCCCGGTTCAGATCCTCGGAGGCGTGCTCATGGTCGGCTCCCTCATCGCGTTCTACGTGCTCCGGGGTCCTACAGAAGCGAGAGCGGGCGGCGAAACCTTGAAACCCGCCGCGTCAGATGGTCCGGATTCGCCGTGACACCGACGACTCCGGACGACACGCCGTTCGCACGTATCGCCGAACTGACCCAGCAACTCGAGGCCACGACGAAGCGCCTCAAGAAGCGCGCCCTCTTGGCCGCGTTCCTTCGTTCCCTCCGGAGAGACGAAGTCGCGCCCGCGGTCCACTTGGTCATCGGGCGGATCTTCGCCGAATCGGATGCACGCGCCCTGAACGTCGGATGGGCCACGCTCAAGAAGGCGCTCGACGGGACGAAGCAGGCGACGTTGGTGCCGCGGTCCCTCACGATCCTGGATGTCTCGAGGGCGTTCGCACAGATCGCGGAAGCCCACGGTGCGGATTCGACGAAGGCCCGACGGCGGCTGCTCGAATCGCTCTTGGGCCGCGCCTCACAAGACGAGAGGGACGTCCTCCTGAAGAACGTCTTCGGCGAGATGCGGATCGGCGTGAACGAAGGCGTGATGCTCGAAGGCATCGCCGACGCCACGGGCATCGACCCGGACGCCGTGCGGACGGCCCACATGTTCCTGGGGGACCTCGGGCGGGTCGCAGAGATTGCCTTGTTCGAGGGCGCGGACGCGCTTCGGTCCCGGGGCCTGCGTCTTCTCGCTCCGATGAAGCCGATGCTCGCGGAAATGGCCGAAGACCTCGACGAGGTCCTGGCGGAACATGGCGGCGAGACCGCGATCGAATACAAGCTGGACGGCGCACGAATCCAGATCCACCGGGAGGGCGACGCGGTCCGCGTTTTCAGTCGGCGGCTCAGCGACGTCACCTCGAGCCTTCCGGAGATCGTCGCGATTGCCCGGTCGCTGCCCGCCTCGGAGTTCCTCCTCGAGGGGGAAGTCGTCGCCACGGACCACGAGGGGAAACCGCTCCCGTTCCAAGACCTGATGCGCCGATTCCGCCGCGTGCACGGCATCGAGGCGTCGAAAGAGGAGATCCCGCTGAAGTTGTACCTCTTCGACCTGCTCTACGTGGACGGACGCTCGCTGATTGACACCCCATACCGTTTGCGGTGGGAAGCCCTCGAGCGCCTCGTTCCACCGGAACTGTTGACCGCACGACGGGTCGTCCAACGGAAGGAGGACATCGAGTCGTTCCTCCAGGAAGCGCTCGCCGCGGGCCACGAAGGCCTAATGGCGAAGCAGCTCGACTCCGCGTATTCCGTCGGGAAGCGCGGGAAGAAGTGGTTCAAGATCAAGCCCGCGGACCACCTGGACCTCGCGATCGTCGCGGCGGAGTGGGGGAGCGGCCGCCGGGAGGGATGGTTGTCCAATTACTGGCTCGCCGTCCGGGACGAGAAGACGGGCGAATTCCAGATGATCGGCAAGACGTTCAAGGGGTTGACCGATGCGGAGTTCGAGACGATGACGGAGCGGATGCGGAGTCTCGCGACGTCGGAGGAGCGGTGGGGATTCCACGTCCGGCCCGAAGTTGTGGTCGAGGTGGCCCACAACGAGATTCAGCGGAGCCCCCACTATTCGAGCGGATTCGCGCTCCGCTTCGCCCGGATTGTCCGGATTCGGGACGACAAAGGCCCCGAGGACGTCGACACGTACGCGCGGCTCAAGCAGCTCTACGCGAAGCAATTCGAACGGAAGGGCCGCGGACCCGACGAGCTCTGATCATCCGGAGTACTTTCGCTGCCCTCCCCCGGAAAAGGCCATCGGATTCGGCGTTATACCTCTACTTAGAGGTATGAAATGGAGATCGGTTGTGGGGCCCGGGTCCGAGATTTCGATGGTCGTCGGTACTGGTATTTCTGGCACTACGAGCGGGCGAACGGTCGGTCGTTGAGGAAGGAGGACTACATCGGGCGCGTCGACTCCCACGAGGCCAGGGAGGAGCTTCTGCGAAAGATGGCCGCGTACCATCAGAACGCAGAGCGGGACCTCGCAAGACGGAGGGCCCGAATCGAGCGGCGGATCGGTCTGGCCCTTCGTACCTCCACTTAGAGGTATGCTATCACTCGACATCTCGAGCCGCGATGGCCTGCTGCGTGCGGGCCCCTTGGCCCAAGACGGTCAGATAGATCCCTCCGAGCGCGAGCGCCCCGCCGAGGGCGACGGCGGCCCCGGGCGCTTGGTTCAGGAGGGCCCATGCGAGCAGGCTCGAACCGATCGGCTCGCCAACGAGGCTCAGGCTCACCACGGGTGCGGTGACCCAGCGCAGGCTCCAGTTGTACAGCGTGTGCCCGCCGATCTGCGGGATCACGGCCATGGCGAGGAACAAGGCGAGTTCCGTCCGCCAATCCCCCACCGGGAGAAGACTCTCCCGAAGGCCGAGAGCGTAGAGGAACAGGACCCCCGTCGCGGACACGTACACGACGAATGCGTAGGCGAGGAGGGGGACGCGCTGCCGCAGTCGCCGTCCCGCCAGGAAGTAGAATCCCGCCGCGATGCCGCCGGTGAAGGCGAGGAGATCGCCAATGCCGCTTCCGCTTCTCGCGGTCGAGTCCGCGACCGCAATCACGACGACGCCGCTGAATCCGAGGGCGATCCCGAGGGCCATCCACGCGTTGAGGCGCTCCCGCAGGACGTAGTGGGACAGCACGCCGACGAGCAGCGGATGGGATGTCACCAAGATCACGGAGCTCGCGACGTTCACGCTGACCCCTTCGATCTTGAGGGAGCCGATCCACAGCGTGAAGTGCGTCGCGAGGATCGCGCCAACGCCGATCATGATGAGCGCGTCCCTCCGCGAGATCCCCCGCAACGGGCGGCGTCGGTCGAGGAGCGCGAACGGGGCGAGGATCAGGGACGCCAGCGCGAGCCGGTACAGGGCGATCGTGATGAACGGCGACGTGCTCCAGGAAATGAAAATCGCGGAGAAGGAGACGCTGACCACCGCGAGGGCGATCGCCGCGTAGGGGCCGCCTCGCATCGCCGCCGGAGGGATTCGGGCCTATCTAACGCCTGCGGCCCGCAAAGGTCTATGGACCGTCCGCGCATTCGGCGCGAACGGGGTCACGATGCGCGTGGACGACATCAAGCGGATTGCAGTGATCGGCGCCGGGACGATGGGGGCGGGGATCGCCCAAGCGTGCGCTGCGGCCGGCTTCCAGGTCACGATGCGGGACATCGAGCAGCGCTTCGTCGACGGCGGCTTCCGCCGAATCAAGGAGCCGCTGCAAAAGCGCGTCGAGAAAGGCAAGATGGCCCAGGCCGAGGTCGACGGGATCCTGTCCAAGATCCGCGGGGTCGTCCCGTTGAAGGAGGCGGTCATCGGGGCGCAGGTCGTCATCGAAGCGGTCTTCGAGAAGATGGACGTCAAGAGGGAGCTCTACGCGGAGCTCGAGAAGTTATGCCCGGCCGAGGTCGTGTTCGCTTCGAATACGTCGTCCCTGAGCATCACGGAGATGGCGAACGCGACGAAGCGGCCGGACCGCGTCGTCGGCATGCACTTCTTCAATCCGGCGCCGGTCATGAAGCTCGTCGAGGTGATCCGCGGCTCGGAGACGTCGGACGACACGATGCGGCTGGTCAAGGACCTCTGTACCAGGCTCGGCAAGGAGGCCGTCGAGGTGAGGGAGTCGCCAGGGTTCGTCGTGAACCGCCTCCTCGTGCCGATGATGAACGAGGCGTTCAACC
>VBMG01000138.1 GCA_005878485.1 Methanobacteriota archaeon
CATTGTACGGGATCGTGTAGCCCGCGTCGCCAACGTCGTCGCGGCAGTTGATCCGCTTTCGGTCCCCGGTCCGCGTGATCTCCTCGATCGTCAGGTTCCCGACGACGCTCGCCCCGCTCTCTTCCGGACGGAGTTTGAAGTCCTCCCGGAGGAGCTGCGTGATCACCTCGAGGTCCTCCGCGAGGAGGTTCGATTCCTCCTGCGCGTGGAACTTCGCGATGTCCCACCCTTCGGAGATGTAGTACATCTCCCTCAGGGTCGAGGACTTGCCCTCCCGGATCATGTCGCGGATGAATTCAAGGACGTACATCGTCCGAAGCAACATGAGGGCCCCTTTGAGCTTCTTCGCGCTCCGAACGCCCATCAGGTGGCCGTACTTCCAGACCGCGTGTTTCGGGTCGAAGCGGATGTTCGCCTTCGTGCGGAGCGGGATCTTCATCTTCGGGATTTGGCCGCCGTCTAGTTCATTGTAAATCTCCTCTGCGATTGTGTAGAGGGCGTCGACCGCCTTGTTCGACGCGGCCGGGTCGGCCTTCTTCCTAGTCGTCATCGAGGTTCTCCTCCGTCTCGTCGTAATCGATCTCCCCCTCTTCCTCCGCCTCGGCCGCGGGAGCTTCTTCGGCCTCGAATTCCGCGTAGTTCAATTCCCAATCTCCCGGCAGGGGTTCCGCGCCGATGACGAGGCCCGGGTTGATGCCGCTCACGTAGATCTCCGACTCGTCGTACTCGGCCTCGTCGAGTCCTTCCAGGGCGAAGCTCACGGAGGACTTCGCGACGCTGTCGATCCGCTTGAGCTCCCACGTGATCTTTCCGTCCTCCCGGAGCTCGGAAGGCTTCGGTTCGATCGACTTCGGCTCGATGCCGCGAGGGAGGAGCACGTGAAGGTTCAGCTTTTTCCCTGCGGCGGTGAAGTTGTGCGCGGTGATCGTGACGGTGTGCCGCTTTTGCTTTTCGTCGTACGCGATCCCCTCGTCGACCCAGACGACGCCCATGATCTTGGTGATCGTCGCGTCCAGGGCGGGGACCTTCTTGTTCACAATCTTCGCGGACTTGTCCGCGATCCTCGGGAGAATGAGCTGGACGATCTCGAACTTCTCCTTCGTCTTCGCTCGGTGGGTTTTCTTCGTGAGGTGGGTCTTTAGCCGCCGGCCGCACTCCTTCAAGGCAAGGTCGAGTTCCGTGGTGATGTCCTCGATTGGCGCGACCGCCTCCTTCGCCTCGGAAGCGAACGGGATCTTCGTCGAGCAAAGGTGGACCAGGATGATGGCGGGCCCGAAAGGAATCCCCTGGCCGCTCCGCTGCTCGAGGCCATAGCGGCGCCAGTCGACCGTCGAGACGGCGTGAGTCAAGGCGCAACCGCCGGCCTGGTACAGGAGGGGCACGCGATTTGCGAAGCGCAGCACCTCGATGGGCTGGTCGGGCGGTAGGTCCCCTCCGTACACAATTCCGATTTCGACTTGGAACGGGTTGCCCGCATAGACCGCCGGGTCTCGAGTCACCGGCGGTGCGTAGAACTCGGGTCGGAGGTTTCCCAAGACGTTTTTCAACCCTCTCTTAATGAGCCGCTCCCCGATTGGACTGAGGCAGTCCGTCGGCGGGGCCATGAGCTTCGTGGACTGCATCGCTTCCTGGAGAGCCTTCGACTGCTCGAGGGTCAGGGACCGCGGTTTCGTTTCCGGATCGAGGCCGGCGGCCACGCATATTTCCTTCGCGACCCGCGAGGAGACGCGCGTGAACTCTTCCCCGAGGAACGCGGAGAGCTTGTGAGACTTCGTCTCCTTCATCATCTGCATGAGGCTTCCGAGCTCAATTCCGTGCGGGTGCGGCGGGATTTCGTTGGTCTTCGGCGGAAGGTCTTCGGTTGCCCGTTCGTAGACGGCGACTTCACCATCGGGCGCCTTGTACGTGATTCGGGCGTGCGGGTTGACGATTGCTGTCGCCTTCAGATACTCCGAAATCGACTGTTTTCCGCCGACGTATCTTCCATTCAGCGGGATCTCCACGCGGGTGCCGTGCGCCTTCTCCCAGATGACGAAATCCTCGGAGATGATGTTCGGTCGGTTCTTCTTCGTGTCCAGGATGAGTTCAATCTGGTAGGCGACATCATCCTCTGCGGTTTTCGACCGGATCCGGGCCGGCTTCCCGGTGGTCAGTTGACCGTACATCACCGCCCCGGAAATCCCGAGCCCCATCTGACCGCGGGATTCGCGACGTGCGTGGAACCGCGACCCGTAGAGAAGGCGCCCGAAGACGTTGGGAACCTGTTTCTTCACAATTCCTGGGCCATTGTCCTCGACGACCACGAGGAACTCGTCCTTGTCCACCTTGTTGACTTCGACGAGGACATCCGGCAGGATCTCGGCCTCCTCGCAGGCGTCCAAACTATTCTCGACTCCCTCCTTGACCGCGGTCAGAAGGGCCTTCGTCGGCGAATCGTAGCCGAGAATCTGCTTGTTTCGTTCGAAGAACTCGGAGACGCTGATCTCCCGCTGCTTCTTCGCCAGCTCTTCGGCGATGGAGGTCGAGGGCATGCAATCACGGGGAAGGAATCAGGAGGAGGCCCGGGGTCCCATCCCGAGGCCCCGCATGTTTGGGAGTGCCATTTAAGGTTTCCTGACGGAGCGTTCGCGGGTGATTCTATGGAGAGAGAACGGATGAAGCGGCGGCCCGGGGGTGGGCGAAAGTGCTCGATGGCGGATGGGGTCACGCCTCGAAAACCGCGCCGCACTTCGGGCACTTCTCGTCGTCTTCGCCGACGTCGGCACCGCAGTTCGTGCACGTGTAGACGGCGGCCTTCGCGGCCTTCTCCGAAGGTTCCGACTTCGGCTTCCCGGAGGGCTCTTCCTTGGTACCCGGTTTCTCTTTGGGGATCTCGGGCGTCTTGCCGAGCTCCCGCGTCCGGAGTTCCCGCGTCCGGGCCGTGTACCACCAAAGAAACAGGATGAGGTAGTAGAACGTGAGCGGGAGGAGCATGGATGTCCCGGTGAAGTACAGGATGAGGGCGTAGAACGCCCCCCATGGCGCGGTGAGGGGCCCGAAGTCGACGTTCGAGACCGTCCAGTTCAGCGGGGTCGTGATGTTGTCTGTCGCGGCGAAGCCGTACACGTAGATCGCGTCGGTCAGGCTTCGCCGTGTCTCGTACCAGGTGCCGTTCCTCGGGTTTCTCGTGGCATTCCCCGGGCTCGGCGTCATCTGGACCGGCGGTTGATCGACGAACGAGATTCCCGAGATGATCGTGAGGTTCAGCCAGACCGTGTAGTTGTCGGGAGTGGCGTTGACGGTCGTCGTCAGTTTCACTTGGAACGTGAACGTCGCCGAAGGATCCGCGCGGTACGGGTCCACGGTCCCGTTGGATAAAGCCATCGTCGGGCTCGAGCCGCCATCGGGGAAACTCTGGCGGGGAATCGCCTGGTTCTCGGAGACGAGCATCTGCGTCCCGATGGCGGTCGCCACGAGGATTGCGATGAGGAAGACGGGCAGCGCGTTCACCGCGAGGCGCCGGACCTTCCGCTCCCCGAACCAGTACGGGAACAGGAACACGATGAGCGGCATCAGGATGACGACGAGGCAGGTGAGCGCGCTCGTTGCGAGGAAATACATCAGCGAAACGACGAGGCCCAGGAGGACGATGTACGTGACCCGGAACCAGCGGGTCTTGCGGAACGCGCGGAATAGCTTCACCAGCTTGAGGGCGAGAGTATCCTCGGAAGCCACGAAACCGTCCGATGCGGCCTTTTTGATAAATAGTTATGCCGCGACGTCCGGAGGCCGCGGTTCCCGCCTCCGAGTTCCAAGGCCGAGGGTTCTTATACGTTCGTCAAAATAGCGCGGGACTTCCTCGGGTAGGCGGCGGATGAAGAAGCTCGTCGTGGCGATCGGCGGGAATGCGCTCGCGCCCGCGAGTGAGTCCGCGGATGCGGCGGCCCAGCGCCGACGGATCGAAGCGACGTGCGCGCGGCTCGCGGACCTCGTTCAGGCGGGCCACGATGTGGTCCTGACGCACGGGAACGGCCCACAGGTCGGAAACATCCTCCTGCAGAACGAGGAGACCCGCCACTTGGTCCCCGCGATGCCGCTCGACGTCTGCGGCGCGGAGAGCCAGGCGCAGATCGGCTATGTCTTGGCGCAATCGTTGCGCAACGAGTTTGCGTCTCGCAAGATCGAACGCGACGTCGTCTGCGTCGTGACCCAAGTGCTCGTCGACGCCAAGGATCCCGCCTTCGCGAACCCGACGAAACCGATCGGCCCCTACTACACGCGGGAAGACGAGATCATCGTCAAGAAGGCGAAAGGCTGGAAGATGGTGTACGACCAACGGGGCGGCTGGCGCCGGGTCGTGCCCTCCCCGCGCCCAGTTGACGTCGTCGAGAAAGACGTCCTCCGGAGGCTCGTGGGCAACGGCGATGGACGGGTCGTCATCGCGGCGGGTGGCGGAGGCATCCCCGTCGTCCGGAGGGACGGCAAGTTGGTCGGCGTGGAGGCGGTGATTGACAAGGATCTCGCCGCGGCGGTCCTCGCGCGGTCGATCGGGTGGAAGCACCTCGTGATCGCGACGGATGTCCCGCAGGTGGCCCTCGACTTCGGCAAGCCCAACCAGCGGTTCCTCGATCGGCTCACGGCCTCCGAAGCGAGGAAGTACCTCGCGCAAGGGGAGTTCCCGCCGGGCAGCATGGGGCCGAAGATCGAGGCCGTTGTCGAGTTCCTGGAAGCGGGCGGCGAACACGCGGTGATCACGGACCTCGAACATCTCGGGCCCGCGGTCGAGGGGAAAGCCGGGACGCGGATCGAGAAGAAGTGAGCGCGGAAGGATTTTGCCCGCGCAGGCGTTCGCCGGGTGGCAATGGCGAAGGTCCCGAAGCGATGGTACGAGGACTTCTTCGGGTCCGATTACCTGATCCGATACGTCCATCCGGAGACGCCGGCCCAAGTCGAGGCGATCGACAAGATCCTGCACCTCCGGAAAGGCGGGCGCATCCTCGACGTCGGGTGCGGCGCCGGCCGCCACTCGATCGGCCTCGCGAAGCGCGGGTACCGCGTCACCGGACTCGACCTCTCGGCGTCCCTCCTGGCCGAAGCCCGGAAAGCCGCGCGGGGCGCCGGCGTCAAGGTCACCTTCGTCCAGGGGGACATGCGTCGCCTGCGATTCCGGGGCGCCTTCGATGCGGCGATTTCGATGTTCACCTCGTTCGGATATTTTGATCGGCAAGAGGAGGATTGCGAAGTCCTGCGGGGGATCGCTCGAGCCCTCCGGCCGCGTGGCAAGTTCCTGATGGAACTGTTCAATCGGGACAGCCTCGTGGGGCGGATGCCGTCGCAGAGCTGGCAGGCGCGCGACGACGGGACCGTCGTCCTGGAGGACGCATCGTTCGACCTGCTCCGGGGGCGTTTTGAGACCCGCCAGGTGATCATCGACCGGAAGGGAACGCGGGAGTTCACCGCGTCGGTCCGTGCGTACACCTTGGCGGAACTCAGAGAGATGCTCGACGGGGCCGGCCTGTTCGTCCATCGGGTGCTCGGCGGCTTGGACCTGTCACCGTACACGGCTCGGTCGTGGCGGATGGTCTTGTATGCGGTCAAGGGCCTCGAGGCCGAAGGCATCCGCACGGTGTGGTAGCCGAGACGCTTTTGACGCTGCTCTCCCATGTCCCCGTGGTGACGCGATGGCGAAAGCGGTGTCCGGTCCACTGACCGATGCGAAGCTCGAGACGGTCTTCGTGTGGGTCCGCGATTTCAAGCGGATGCGAGCCTTCTATCACGAAACGCTCGGCTTGCCGATTGCGTACGAGAACCCCCATTTCGTCAACCTCCGCTCGGGGGATTGTTCAATCGCCCTCCACTCGGAACGCGAGACGCACGTCCGGAGCGACAGCTGGCACATGGAGTTCCTCGTGAAGGACATCGACGCCGCGGTGAGCGAACTCTCGCGTCGAGGCGTCGACGTGGCCCCGGTCCGCGCCGAGAGTTTCGGTCGGATTACGACATTGCGGGACCCGGAAGGAAACGAGATCGGGCTCGAGGAACCCGCGAAGCGCGGGCGCTGAAAGGTTTTTAGTGGTCCGACCCGCTCGCTTTCACATCGCATGGCGATCGAGGAACAGATCAAGGCCGTCGAGGACGAGATCCAGAAGACGCCCTACAACAAGGCGACCCAGCACCACATCGGCAAGCTGAAGGCGAAACTCGCCCGGCTCAAAGACGAGCAGGAGACCCGGCGGCTCAAGTCCGGTGGCGGAGGACCGAGCTACGCGGTCAAGAAGAGCGGGAACGCGACGATCGGGTTGGTCGGCTTCCCGTCCGTCGGCAAGTCGACGTTGCTGAATCAGATCACGGACGCGACGAGCGCGGTCGCCGCGTACGACTTCACGACCTTGGACGTGATCCCCGGGCTGCTCGAGCACCGGGGCGCGAAGATCCAGGTCCTCGACATGCCCGGGCTGATCCGAGGGGCGTCGAAAGGCCGCGGTCGCGGGCGGGAGGTCCTCTCCGTCGCCCGCGCGTGTGATCTGATCCTCCTGATGATCGACGTCTTCGAGACCCATGTGGACGTCCTCGTAGACGAGCTTCGGCTCGCGGGAATCCGGCTCAATGAGCGTCCTGCGGACGTCACCCTCACGAGGGGCCGGCGCGGGGGCCTCACCGTCAGCCCGACCGTCCGGCTGACGAAGCTCGACGAGGAGCTGATTGCGGACATCTGCCGCGAGTGGGGATACCTGAACGGCACCGTCGTCGTGCGCCAGGACATCACGGAGGACCAGCTGATCGACGTCCTCGCGGCGAACCGCATGTACGTGCGGGCGTTCGTCGTCGTGAACAAGATCGATCTGGTCTCCGCGGACTACGTAAAGCAGCTCCAGGCGAAGCTGCCGGAGTGGAGGCTCGTGCCGATCTCCGCGGAGAAAGGCGTCGGGCTCACGCGCCTGAAAGACGAGGTCTACGAGACCCTCCGGTTCATGCGGGTGTTCCTGAAGCCGCAGGGGAAAGAGGCCGACATGGCGGATCCGCTGATCGTGAAGGCGGGCTCCGACGTCGGCATGGTGTGCGACGCGATCCATCGGGACTGGCGCGGCCGGTTCCGCTACGCGAACGTCTGGGGCCTGTCCGCGCAGTTCCCGGGGCAGAAGGTGGGACTCGACCACGGCCTCCAGGATTCGGACGTCCTCACGATCGTGCTGAAGAAAGGGTGAGGGATGCGCGCCTTCGTGACGGGCGGCACGGGACTCCTCGGCCGCCCCCTCGTCGAAACGCTCCAGGAAGACGGCTGGGAGGTCACCGTCCTCACGCGAGACCGCGCTCGAGCGAAGGACCTCGAGGCGCGCGGCGTGCAGATCGTCGAAGGCGACGTCACGCGGCCCCGGTTCCGTGCGTCGTTGGCCCGGGCCGACGTCGTGTTCCACGTGGCCGGGCTGTACGAGGTCGGCCTCCGCGAGTTCCGCCGGATGATCGACGTGAACGTCACCGGGACCGCGAACGTCCTCGCCGCGGCTCGGAGGGAGAACGTCGGACGGGTCGTATTCACGAGCACCGCGGGCGTCTTCGCGCCGACGCCCCGAGACCGGCCGGT
>VBMG01000139.1 GCA_005878485.1 Methanobacteriota archaeon
TTGCCCCGCGGGGATCTGGGGCGAGGTGTACTCCCCGTACACCGCGATGCCCGTCTTCGCGCCGAGCGGGGTGTAGATGTACACGAACTTCGAACCGGCAAAAGGACCCTCGAGGGCCTCGAAGGCGATGCCGAGCGGCGGAAGGATCGTGAGCCGGTTCACGACCTTCACCCAGCTCCCGCCGACGTTTCGTTCCATCGAGGCGAGCTGCCCGTTCTCGCCGGCCGGCTGGGTCTGCCGATTCCGGATCGAGCGGTGAGCCTGACCGTGCGCTGGCGATTGGATGTACTTCCACATGACGTCGATCGGCGCGTCGAACACGCTTCCTTCGTCCTTGATGAAGACCATGGGTGCGTCTCCTCCGAGCGATCGGATACCGTTGGCGCTATATCAAAAAGACAGGGTGTCGCGTTCGTGGCGGCGGGGCTCGCGGTTCCCGGCGACGGCATCGCGTCCGATGACCCGCATTGAAGGCTCCGGTGTAGGGATGCATGGGGAAGCCCGCAGTTACAGGTAAGATGCCCGCGGCGTGCAGGTCGCGTAGGGCAACGGCCGCGATACGATTCGCGCAATCTCAATCGCGAGTCCTTCTTCCGTGCACGGCCCGACGAGGATGCGATCCAGACCGCAGCCGAAGCGCCTTCGCGATTTCCGCCTCGTCCTGCTCGGGGTCGAGCACTCGGAGGCCCTCGCCGCGCGCCGCGAGAGCAACTTGTGCATCGGTCGTGAGGAGGATGTCGACCCTTCGCTCCAGGGCCGATGCAACTTGGATGGCGTCCGCTTGGTAGAGATGATGCTTGAGGAGGAGATCCCAAGCACGTCGAATCAGTTTCACGCCGAGGGGGACCACGATGAGGACGTCCAGCCGCGTGAGCCGAGTCGTTTCTCCCAACAACGCCCGACTTGCTTCGGCGAGACCGCGGGCGGGCAAACGACCCTCTCGGTCGAGCCGGTCGAGCACCCCGAGGCACTCGCCGAGGGTCCACAGGGAGTACACGAGACTCGCCTGCCCTGAATCGGCCGCCCCGAATACCTCGGTCACGATAACGGAGCCGGGCTCCGACACGTATCGCTTAAGAACGGCGTTGGCGTCGAGGAGGAACCTCATGGCGGTGCTCCCGCGCTCTCCGGACCATCTCCGTCAGTGAAGGACCCGGTCGGATCCGGAGGGGTCGGATGTCGCTGAATCCGTAGCGGTCGTCGGCCGGCCCCCTTGCCCATTCTACGAGCGCGGCCTCCAGTTCGTCGATCACGAAGGAATCTCGGGCGAGATCTTCGATTTCCCTGCTGAGAGACCGCATCGTCCCGTGCTCCGCGACCGCCCTGCGACGCAGGCGCTCCAGGATCCGCTCATCGAGATAGACGCTGACCTTCGCGGTCATATGCCTATAGAGGTAAAGAGGTTAACCTCTATTAACCTTCCCCCACGCCTCAGGAACGCGTGGTCCACCGGTCAAGGCCGTCCGTACAAGACCCGATCGTGGGTGCGCTCGTCCGTGGCGCCGATGTCGAAGGTGATCGAGAGATCGTAGAAGGGATCGTCCTCGGAGACCGGCTTCACCTCTTCGGAAGCCTGGGCCAGGAGGATCCGATGCCGGAGGGCGAACTCCGCGAGGGCCGCGACGACCTCCCCTTGGGACCACTTCCGGGCCGATCGCTTCTCGAGGATTTCTTGAGCCTTCTGAAGCTTCCGTTTCTCGGTCGAGGTCAAGCGGATCGTTGTCATCTGTGTATACGCGGATACATGGAACCGTATGTCAGCTTTCTCCTCCGTTTCTCAGCCTCGCCGGGTCGTCGGCGCGCTTCGGCTCGGACCCGTAAGTCTCGGCCCGATCGGCCTTGACCCGAGACATCGTAGGCGGTCCTCACGGGTCGCCATGGGAACCGACAAATAGTTTCCGACCCATCTCTTCCGGGGAGGAGTTCGCGGTGGGGGGAGGCCGAGCGTTTCTATCAAGGAGTTCGATTGCGAGTGCGTTGAAGGTGCCGACGGTCCTGTTGTTCGTCGGTGGGATGATGTTCCTCTCCGGCCAAGGGCTCTTCGCGGCCTCGTTCTTCCAGGGAGCCGACGGCGCCCTCGCGACGATTCCGGCCGGTTCGACGTGGGCCTACGTCTACCCAATCAAGGTCCTCGGAGCAGGCCGCGTGTTCGGGGACTTCGCCGATCCTGCCGGAGGCCTCGTCGACCTGTTCGTCTTCGGGGCGGCGCAATACGAAAGCTTCCGCCTCGACGGCACCTCCCCGAGCCTGTATTCCGCCCAGGGCGCGTCCGGCTCGTTCTCCGCGGACCTCCCGGGTTCCGGGACCTATTACCTCGTCCTCGCCCACGGCGACGGATTCCAGTATTGGGGGCAGGCCGTCCGCGTCTCGTACCGGGTCGCGGGGATCCAGCCGGAGCTCCTAGGAATCGGCTTGCCGTTCGTGGCCGTCGGGATCGCGGGGGTTGGAATCGGGCTTTGGCACCGGAACCGTCGGGCCGCCTCGTGAACCAGTGTGTCTCCGGCAACACCGAATAGAACCCGGGAGTGGCTACTCGAGCCACCGGTACCCTCGGCCCCGGCGAAAGATTTCGGTGACTTTGACTTGGCGTTCCTCCACCACGTAAACGACGCGGAAGTCTCCGACCCGCAACCGATAGAACGTCACACCGTGGTGGCGCCCGCCGTTCTTTATGTCGGCTCTTGGACGCGGGCGGAACGGATCCGCCTCGAGTTCTTCGATGTGGGCTAAGACCCGATCGCGCCGACGGGCCTCGAGAGCGCGCAGGAACGACAACGCCTCGTCGGAGAGAAGGACCTCAAATTTCGTGGAGGGGATGGAATCGGGACTCCTTCAAGATCCACAGCTGGCGCTCGTAGAACGCGCTTTCCTCCGCGATTTCCATGAGACGGCGAAGGATCCCGTCGTAGCTCTCTCCCTTTCCCCCAAAAGTCTTCAGCTTGTCCCGCGTGGCCTTGCGGACGGGCAGGGTGGTCCGTTCTTGCATCATTGGTCATAACCATGCATATCTACTTATAAATTCCTCAGGGGTGGGCGAACGATCGCGGACCGCTTGGGCATCCCGCCCGAGCGACGCACCCGGTTCGCGGTTGTGGGAGGCACGATCGAGTTCCCGGTCGGCCTCGCCCTGCTCGAGATCGAGGGGGCAGAGCTTCCGGGTCCCCGTGATCCTGGGCGATCGGAACCTTGTGGGGCTCACCACTCTCGAGATCTTCGGATTTGCCGTGGACCCTGTCGAGAACAAGCTGATCCCGAAGACAGGGGTCCTCTATCCCGCCGCGTGAACTGTCCGATATCGTAACGCCTTTTTCGCGCTAAGGGTCGCAGGCAGTCCATGCCACCGGGCGATCTGTCGACGCCCCAGTAGGTTATACCGAGGCAATGTGACTCGAAACAGGCTGGCTCGTCTCAAGTCGACCTCGCGGGAGACATACGACGAGGTGCTGAACAAGCTCCTCGCCCTTGTGCCGGGAGGAGACGAGGAGGGCCTGTACACTCGGTCGTTTCTTGTCGGTCTTCTCAGCGCCCGACTAGATTTCAAAGAGGGTCGCGTGGTCGACCACGAGCGCGTCAAGAAGCGGTCGGATCTCTGACGGCGTGGTCAATCCGGTGGACCGAGAGGGCGATCGAGACCTATCCGAGTCGATTCGTCAGGTCAGCTCAGTAGATGGGCTTCAGCTTGTTGATCTCTTCCAGCGCCTGGTCCATCGAGACCCCGTGGAGGATCTCCACGGTGTTCCACTGGATCATGCCGCTCTCAATCGCGAGGTTCCGCACCGACTCGACGTTCTTCGCCCTGACAATCGCGACGCTCTTGTGCTCCGTCGAAATGATCGGCCCGGCGAGGTACTCGACCCCGAGCCTCTCGGCCAGTTTGGGCATTTCCGGAGCCCGATTCAGGAAGAGCTTTCGGATGGTCTCATTGGCGGTCGGACACTGGTCTGGCGGATGCGACGCGATGATGGCGAATTGCTCCACTCCTACACCCCAGACCCGCACTGGGGTCGGCCTGCAAATACCTTTGTCCCCGGCGTCGCGACGTACGATTTGCGTCGTGCAAGCGTTCCGCGCCGACACCGTTCACCCGGCAAAGCGGAAGCGTAATACGGCATCGTGCGAATCGTGACAAGCAGAATGGGGGTTCACGTCCGTGGAGGCCACAGTCTCGTGCTCGCCCTGTTCGTCCTCCTCTCCGCCCTCCCCGCGACCGCCGTGCCAACGCCGATTGCGGGGCGCTCCCTCACGCCCCACGCCCCGATCCTCATCGACTCGGATGCGAACTTCACCGCGGCGAACGGCGTCACGAGCGGGAACGGGAGCGCCTCGAATCCGTACGTCATCGAGGGCTGGGACATCAACGCGGCCAATGGGGATGGCGTCTTCCTTCGATCGACGACGGCTCATGTGATCCTGCGAAACTTGTCCGTCCACGACGGCGGCCCGACCTACGTCGGGATCCTGATCCTCTACGCCTCCAACGTGACAATCCAGCACGTCAACGCGACCTCGTCCGCACAAGGGATTTACGTGGTCCGCGGAGCGGACGTCACCGTGTACGCGAGCAACGGATCCACGGCCCAGGGGGGCGGGATCGGGGTGACGACATCGACCCGCGTATTGATCGACGACAACGACGGGTGGTTCAGCGAATTCGGCATCTGGGTGAACGGCTCCACGTCTGTCGCGGTGTCCAACAATCGCCTCCATCGCAACTGGCGAGGTGTGTTTGTCACGAACTCCCCGTCCATCTCGATCTCGGGCAACGACGTGGAGGATAACGACGTCTCGGGCCCTGGGCCGACGATGGGGATCGGCGTCGCGTGGTCCGACGGCGCGGCCCTCTCACGGAACACGATTTCCTCGGTCGCCCAGGCCGGGATCTCGATCGAGCAATCGACGAGCATCCGGCTCGAATCGAACCGGATCACACAGAGCGGCGTCGGCGCGCAGCTGACTGCATCGGCCGGGTTGATCTACGGCAACCGGTTCTATTTCAATGCGGTTCAATCGATCGACGACATCGCCAACGTCTGGGACGCGGGGTACCCGATCGGCGGGAACTACTGGTCGGATTACGGTGGCGTCGACCATTGCCGCGGGCCGGCACAGGACGATTGCTCGGCAGCGGACGGCATCGGAGATACGCCGTACCTCGTGGCCTCTGTGATCCGGGACCGGTACCCGCGGATTCCGTTCGACCTTCCGCCGTTTGCCAGCATCGCGGCCTCCCGGCAGAGTGCGTTCCCGCATGCTTCCATTACCTTCACCGCGGTGGTCCGCGATCCGCACGGCACGGTCACATCATACGCGTGGAACTTCGGCGACGGCTCGACGGGACTCGGAGCGGTCGTGGACCATGCGTACGCTGCCACCGGCACCTACTCGGTCCGGCTGCTCATCACGGACAACCGCACGCAAACGGCCAACGCCTCGACGACGGTCCGCGTATTCTCCGCCGTTTCGTTCGTTCCGGTCGATCATTCCTCCGGATTCCGCATCCCCGTCCCGTCGGATTGGCAGGTCCAGAAGGACCTGACCGTCAGTGGTCAGGTACTCCCTCTCATTGCAAGTGGAACCGTCGTCGACGGCTTCCGCACCAACGTCGTCGTGGCGTACATCGCCGATTCGTCGGCCCGAGAGGATCCCTCCTACCTCGCAGTTCTCATGAACGGGACGATCGCGGGACTCCGGCGGGAAGGCCATCCGGCGTTCCTCGCGAACGGGCCGACGTACCTCTCGGTCTCGGGTCACCTCGCCGTCGCATTCGGGGTCGGATACTCCGGCGCGAACTACGTCCAGAGGGCGGTCATCGTCGTCAGCGCGGCCCACGGTCGGGACTGGGTCATCGTCTTGAGCGTGGCGTTGAGCGCTTTCGAGGAGGCGAATGCGACGTTCGATGTGATGGTCGCGGGGTTCCAGATCACTGCTTGGCCGCCTTTCCTCGTGATCGGTCTTATCGCGGGCGTTGCCGCCGCGGTCGTCTCGGTGGTCGTCGTCTTCCTGGTGCGGTACCGCCGGAAGCATCCCCGCCCCGCCCCGACCGCCGCGCCCGGCGCCGCGCCGCCTTCGATTGCGGTCGCGTTCTGCGGGAATTGTGGGGCGCCGGTTCCTCCTGCCAATGCGTACGCGACCTTCTGTTCGTCTTGCGGGAAGCCTCTCCAGCGCTAGAGCGCTGGACCGCACCCCCTGCGATGGGGCTCCGACCGGATTACTAGTTGAATAGTCATTATCAATTCGACAATTGTTCAACTAAGAATATACCCTGGACCGCCGTAGGCACCGCGGTCCGGAGGATTCCTCATCTCGAGTGCTCGCATCGAAGCCGAACGTCGATGGGGCCGGCGCTTCTTCGCGGTGGTCTTCGGCATTTGGATCACGACCGTCCTGGCGTTCGGCGCGATCGCGGTGAACTGGTACCTGCACGTCAGCCTCGCGCAGTTCGTCTTGATGATTCTCTTCCTATTCAGTTTCGCCTTCGTCTTCTCGAAGCGGCTCCTGTCCCTGTTCCTGCCGCCCTATCAGCTGCCAGTCCTGGACCGCCTTGCTCGCCAGCCGAAAGTCGCGGTCCTCTACGCCACGATGAACGACGTGGTGCCGGCGTGCGTCCGCGCGATCCGCCAGGCGTACCCCTGTGACGTGTACCTCCTCGACGATTCCTCGGACGCCGCGAAGCGCGCGATCGTGGACCGCCTCGCGGTCGAGATGGGCTTCCGCCTCCTCCGGCGCCCGAACCGGGAGGCGTTCAAGGCGGGGGCGATCAACCACTGGCTGCGGGCGTACGGGTCCGAGTACGACTACCTGGTCCTCCTCGATGCGGACTCGGCCCTGCCGCCGGACTGGGTCGGGCACGCGTTGCGGTACTCGGAGCATCCGGACAACGCGGACCTCGCGATCTTCCAAGGCATGGTGAACATCTGGAACACGGACCGGCCGTTCCCCGGCGCCCTCGCGCCGGCGCACGAGATGAGCCGCGACGAATGGGAACGGAAGCTCGCGGGGTACCTGGGCACCATCGTATGCTACGGCCACAATGTTCTGATCCGGGTCAAACCGCTGATCGATGTCGGCGGCTTCGACGAGCGCTACGTTTCTGAGGACTTCGCAACCGCCATCAAGCTTGCGAACGTCGGGTACGGCTCCGCGTTCGTCCCCCTCCATTCCTGGGAGGCGATGCCGGAGAACGTCCGCGGCTTCATCAAGCGCCAGAACAAGTGGACGCGCGGCTCGATGGAGTTCTTCTCCTTCGTGCCACCGGCGAAGATCTCTCCCGCCAAGAAGGCCGTTCTCCTGATGATCCCGATGGGCCACTTGGCCTACGTCGCGATCTTCGCCGCGATCCTCCTGGCGATCTTCGGCCGCTACTCATCGTTCAATCAGTTCCTCGCGTTTGGCCAGAACTTGGCGTCCGCGCCGATCGAGTACATCTGGTCGATCCCGCTCTTCCGGTTCATCATCCTTCTGACCGCGGTCACGTCCGTCTTCACGTTCGCGAAGATCCTGCAGGTCCGCCTGAAGCTCTTCGACTTCTACCGCGCGCGAACGCTGAGCCGCGCGATCGGGGCGATCATGCTCCCGCACGAGGTCCGCTCGATGATCATGTACCTCGTGGATCGCACGCGGCGCTTCCCGGTGACGCCGAAGGACGAACCGCCGATGTCGATGCGCGAGATCCTGTTCATGGGTCGCGGCACGGTCGCCCTGATTGGCCTGATGAGCTTCGGTCTCCTCCTCGTGAATCCGGTCGGGCTCTACTACAACATCCTCTGGCTCGCCCCGTTCGTCACCTCGCCGATCGTGCTGCACCACTATTGCGGCCCGCGGACCGCGCCGAAGGGATACGCGAACGGTGGAGCGAAGGACCTCCTGGCGGACCGGCGCCTTGCGACGAGTCTCGACCACCCGCGGAACCGATGGGGCTGAGTCGCCAACCGATTCGGGCTCCCTGCCGAAACCTTCATTATGTGCGCGCACATAATTGAGTCCGTGCCCAACATCACGTTAACCGTCCCCCCGGAGTTGCATCGCAAGATGAAAGCCCATCCGGAGATCAAGTGGAGCGAGGTCGTCCGTCGTATCATCGCTGAAAGGATCCGAGACCTCGAGCGCATGGACACTCTCGCCCGACGGAGCAGATTGACGATCCGGGACATCGACGCCTTGGATCACCTCGTCAAAGAGGGCCTCCGCCGTCGCTACGAGGCCGCTCGCAAGGTACGCGGGGAGTGACGCAGGGTTGGCCGCCCCGAGGCGGCTCGTCGTCGACGCGAACGTCGTCATTGCTGCCTTCCTCCGTGATTCGACGGTTCGGCGGCTCCTGCGCTTGTCTTTCCTTGAGCTTACGGCGCCGGAGTTCCTGCTTGAGGAATTCGCGAAGCACCTTCCAGAGCTGCGGCGCAGAGCGGCTCTGGATCCAGCAATCGCGGGGGAACTTGCCGAGCGACTCGCTAGACTCCTGATTCTGATTCCGCAGGACGAGACCGTGGCGGCGTGGGATCGCGCGGCCGACGCGATGGCTTCGATCGATCCCCGCGATGTTCCCTATCTCGCGGCAGCACTCGCCGTCCCATGTGACGGTATCTGGTCCGATGATCCCCATATGAAGAAACAGACGATCGTTCAATGCTGGACGACCAAAGAGCTCGTCGCGGCCTTGAAGAAGGAAGGTTTCGACTTCTGAGACGACTTCGAAGGCCGCCCCGTGTTGTGTCCTGCAGGCATTGGAGCGGCAGGTCGTCATCCCGAAAGATGTCCGGAAGAGGCACGGCCTCGAGCGCGACACGGACTTGGTCCTCACTGAGGAGGGGAACGCACTCGGCCTCCGGAAAAAGGCGGACATCGAGAAGGTTCTTCGAAACCTCTCCTACCCGCTGTTACGTGCGGCGGAGAAAAGCCTCGCAGAGCTCTGGGAAAATCCAGAGGATGACGCCTGGAAAGGCGCCTGAACCGGGAGGTAAGCTCCGGTGACGTTGCAGCCTGGCACGTGGTTACGATCATATTTCGTTCACCGCCAGGCTGAGCGCCGGAACTGTCTGAGCGTGACATCTTCGAATCGTAACTCCTTGTCGTGCGAATGAGACATCTTGGGGCGGCCGCGCGAGTCCCATATACGGGGACCGTAATCAGGCGGCCGTGTCGGAAGCCTCCCTCGAGCGGCTCCGCAAGTTCCTCCTTCCCCTCGAGCTCGCAGAGGCGGAGCTGAAGGCGAAGCCGGCTGCCGCTGTGGTGGTCCTTCTACGGGATGGGACCCGAGATCTCGAGGTTCTGTTGGGGGAGCGGTCGAAGCGAGAGGGCGATCCATGGTCCGGGCAGATTGGCCTGCCCGGCGGCCGGCGTCGGGCGGAGGACGGCACGATGCTCGCGACCGCCGTGCGGGAGACGCGGGAGGAAGTCGGAATCGATCTGGAGGGCCACGCGGACATCCTCGGTCACATGGCCCCGCGCGCCCCGGGCAACAAGCCGGAGATCCTCGTGGTGCCGTACGTGGCCGTCGCCCGGAGTCCGATTGAAGCGACGCCCGGACCCGAGATGGCGTCCGTGTTCTGGACGCCGCTCCGGGATCTTCCCCCGACCCATGCGCGGCGCGTCGTCCCAACAATCCTTGGCGAACTGAACGTGCCGTCGTTCACCTACGACGACCGGCTCATCTGGGGCTTCACGTACCGGATCCTCGAGGAGCTCCTGGTGCTCGTCGGGCTCAGCGCCTGAACCTCACACGAGGTGCGGCCCGTCGCCACCGTCGCTCGTTCACGCAGGGCTCGGTTCTTCCGCCGGGAAGCACCGGAGCTTGCGCCCTTTCTGTTCCGTCCGGAGGATGCCGTCCCGCGCGAGCGCCTTCACGTTGTACGCGACGGAGGACGTCCGTCGATCCATGTGGCGCGCGAGTTCACGCACCCCGACGCCAGGACGGCGGCGGACCTCGTCGAGCAAGGACGATTGGAGCGGGCTCAACGGCAGTTCGCGCCAGAGGGTCACGTCCCCGTCCGGATAGTACCATCGATGACGGCGGTGGGTCTTCGAACGGACGAGGCCTTGCCGCTCGAGGACCCCGAGATGGTACGCCGCGACGCCGTTCTGCAGGCCGACCGCCTCTCGCACCTGGGAGAACGAAGATCCGGGATGGTCCCGGATGAAACGGTACATGAGCCGGCGAACTTCCCGCTGGAGGACCGCCTCCCGCGTGATCCGCGTGTGTTGCACCGCGATGAGGACCGCGCCGCCGATGACGGCCAGGGCGGCGCCCGCCGTGATTTCCCAGGGGAACGGGCCCGGGCGCGGCGGCCCCCCCGACGAAAGGGTGACATGGACCGTAAACGTCGTCCGGCCCCACGTCCGGATGGGCATCCGGCCCGCGACGGAGGACTCGTTGCCTACGCTCACCTGGACCTCGTACGAGGCCGGAGGGACGTTCGGCACCGTCACCGGAGAGCCAACCCATGCGGCCTGGTACGCAATCGCCCCCGTCGAGGCGTCCCGCACCTGGACGCCGACGGGAGCCGACGTCGGGGAGGTTAGCGCGAGATTTCCCTTCGCCTCTCCGGCGATTCCTCGGACGAAGATGCCCGTGCGGTTCGGATCGCCCGATGGATCGAAGGCCACCCAGAGCAGGTACACGGTATCGTTCAGACCCAGCGCGAGGTTCTCCTGGGCCGTCGAGTTTCCGCCGCCCACCTGGAGACGGGTCGTGAAGGAAGAAGACTCGAACCCTTGCCCGAGGTCCGTCGAGTTCGCGACATACACCGACGCCGCGGTCCAGTTCCGTGCGATCGAGTGCCACGTGACATACAGCCGCGAGCGGGTGTCGAAGGCGACCGCATCTCCAAAGCTCACCGCGGACCAGCCGGGCGGGCCTCCCGCGAGCCGGGGCGCGAAGAACGTGCGTCCGCCGTCGGTGGACACGGACACGAACGTCTGTGTCGCGTTGCCCCAGGTGTCCCAACAACCCTTCGGCAACAGGGCCGGGTCCGCGTACCAGGAAATCGCGAAGATCCCGGACGAGGACACGGTCGAGGAGGGGGCCGACCAGCGCAGGCACGGGGCGGTCGGCGTCAGGGCCGTCGCATTGCCCCAGGTCGCTCCCCCGTCCCGTGAGGTCACAGCGGCGACGAACGGACCCGTCGCATTTTCCGTCGCGAGGCCCACGACGACGG
>VBMG01000068.1 GCA_005878485.1 Methanobacteriota archaeon
CAACACCGCGGTGGCGCGCGTCGACGAGGTCCAGGCGGCCCGCGAGCCGCTCCTCAGCTGGCGCATGGCGAAAGCCCGCGAGCGCCGTCCCTCATAGGTCGAGGTCGTCCCGCTCGAGGCTCCCCAGGAGGATGTACGCCCAGTCGAGCTTCCGCTGTTTCGTCCGTCGATCGCGGTCCTTTTCGTTCGGATTCTCAAAGTCGAAGCCCACGAGGTGGATTCGAGCGGCGCCGAAGTGGTCGGCGAGGCAGACCGCACGGTCGCCGTCCGTGAAGCCGCCGAAGTTGCGGAGGCCTCCCGTGGGCCGCGCCTGCGTCGTCGCGACCGTCCTCCCGGAGAATCGCGACGCCCACTCGTGTACCGCGGGCCCGTTGTCCCCGTGGCCGTGGATGACGGCGATCGTCCCTTCCTCGTTCGCCTTCACCTGGTCCGAGACGTTCCCATCGAGGTCCGTCACGAGGATCGCCGGAAGCAGCCCGTGCTCCAGCGCGACGGAGGTGGCCTCGTCCGCCGTCACAAGAACTCCACGGGAGCCCTTGATCTCGGCCCCGACGTTGGGCCCGTTTCCCGCCACGGTAACCTCCTTCCCGCGGAGGAGCGTGCGGAGTTCCGCATCCCCGATCCGCACGCCGCGCAGGCGCTGGTCGAGCTCCGCCGCCACGGTCTCATCTTCAGCCTGTGAGAACCCGAAATCCTTCCGAATCTCCTCGTAGAACGGCTCCCAGGCCTCGAAGTCCATCCGACCCCTCGGCACGGCTACGTCTCGTCGACCGGCTCCGGCCCCTCCCCACGCGATCGGTACGAGAGGCCCGTGACCGCGACGAGGAACAAGGCAAGGCCGATGCTCAGATAGATCAGCGGCAGCGAGGCGGACGGATTGTAGTTGCCGAAGATCGTCTGAAGGATTTGCGTCATGCCGAGGACCAGGAGGCCGAGCGCCACGAAGGAGACCGCGACGGCGAGGGCGTGCCGCGGCGCACGCCGGTGTCGGAGGTACGCCGTGACGACCTTGCCTCCCTCGAAACAGAGCGCGCCGATGACGAAGAACCAAATCGACCCGAACACGAAGCGGAGGAACTGCACGACGTACGAATTCTCGCCGGAGCGGCCCGCGAAGTCGATCCCGAAGAACACCCCGACGAGGATCAGGATCAGGGTGGACACGTTGAAGAAGATCGAGAGGTCGCCCGTCGCGACGGAGTCCCGCACGCGTTCGTATTGCCGGCCCGCCTTGTCGAAGAAGTCGCCAAGGCTGCTGAACGGCAGGGAAATCAAGATCAGGTAAAGGCCCGCCAAGATGAGCGCAAGGCCCGAGGCCGCGTAGGGGAGCGCGAGATAAATCGCCCCGAAGAGGAGAAGCACGAAGCCGAGCGGGCCGATAATCTTGCGGCGCACCCGCGGGTTCTTCAGTTGGCGGCCGATCGTGTAGTAGAGCGATTCCGCCGTCGGCGTCTGTCGGACGTACACGCGGCGGACGTGGTCCACTCGGATTCGGGAGCTGATGATCGGCGCGAACGCCTCGTCCTCGGCGCCGTCGGAGACGAGGAAGACTCGGTCCGGCCGGAGCTCGGTGAGGACCTGGTCGAGCTGGCGCGTCAGCGCGACGTCGGAAACGGTCCCGACGCGCACGTCCCCGCAGATCGTCGCGATAACCGCATCCGACCCCTCCTTGAAGAGGCCGTCGTAGATGGAGAGCGCGCTGAGGAGCGCGTTCACATCCGAGTCCTCCGGATCCGCGAGGCCCAGTTTCGTGGCGGCGGCCAGGTTGCCCTCCCGGCCGACGATCGGGCCGCGAATCCCGGTCTTAACCCCGATGTCGTCGTCCCGGTCGACGCAGAGGACCAGGGTCTTCATTGCACGGTCTCTACCGGTCCCATGATATATCAAGCTTGGTGGGCCGTTTGTAAATCCGGAGGGTCAGAAGAGGCCGAGGCCCTCCTCGATGCGCCCCAGTTCAATGGGCGTCGTCCGAGATCCGACCACCGCACCACGGGAGTTCGCGACGATGCACGCCCCGATTTGCGCGGCGCCGTAGTTCGCGGTGGTAATCATGACGGGCACCCGCAACGTCGACTTGAGGACCTCCATCTCCCCGGGCCGGGCGTGCGGATGGCAGAGGACCCCTTTGTTCGTCGCGATCGCGACGCTGCCGACCGTCTTGATGCCCGCGACGGTCCCGCGGACGACATCCACGCCGAGCGTCTCTCCGATGAACGCGACCGCTTCGTCGTCGTAGCCGGGATGGACGACGGCCCCGTGGTCGTTGCACAGGACGTTGTTCCCGACCGCGCTGAGCCGGTGCGGGAGCGGATACACGGCGTCCCCGATCGCCTCGAGCTCCGACTCCTCGATGAACGGAGACGCCAGGATCCCTTTCGAATTCATCGCGACGAGGGAACCCACGACGGTCGAGTGGCCCACGCTCGTCACGATCGGAGTCGCTTCAAGAGCCCCGACGATGTGTTTGATCGCGGACTTCGGGGTGTCCGGCGCCACGAGGAGCAGCTCGTCATTCGCCGCGCAGAAAACCCCAATGTAGGGGTTCCCCGCGATTTCGAGCCGCCGGAGCAAATAGGTCCCTCAATCCTCCGGGAGGGAGACGACGGCGGAGCCGTCCTCGAACTTGATCGCCTTCACGCGGATCCGGTGGGGCGGGTGCTCGCGGCCGCGCTTCCACAGGTATTCGTTGAGGACATCGTCGATGAAAATCCGGTCCGGCTTGAGGTGCTGCTGCACGTGTTCCCGGATCGCCTTGATCGCCCGCGGCGTCCGGTCCGTCCGGGACGCGGCCCACGCGGCCCGCAAGGGGATGACGAGGATCCGCTCTTCCTCCTGCTCGGCCATGGTCTCACGCCTTCAGCTTGTTCCGCCGCCACGAGCGGCGCTTCGGATGGCGGGTGAACCGGCGCTTCGTCCGCTGGATGACCCACGCCGGGACCCGGCGGTTCGACTTCACCGCTCTCATGAGGCGGAGCTTCTTGGCGTACGGCTTGTGCTTCGCCACGGTCAACGCCTCTCGATCTTGATGTCCCGACGACGCGGGATCACGCGCTCGAGGATTTGCCGCAACGTCGCGTCGTCGATCATGCTCTTCACCCGTCCGCTCTGCGCGAGCTGGATGAGCTGATTCTCGATGTTCTCCTTGAGCTCCGGATACGCGAGTTCGATCCGCCCGAGCCGCTCCCGCGCCTCCGGCGTCAGGATCTGCCGCAAGATGAGCTGTCGCTGCGCCTGGACCTGTTCCCGGTATTGCTGCTCCGCCACCGCCTGGGTCTGGTACTGTTGGAGTTCCGCGAGCTTCTTCCGGCGGATTGCGTCGAGCTCGTCTTCGTCCATCGACATCGGCTCAGGCGCCTCCGGCGTACTTCATCAGATCGGGGTTTGTCTTCGCAAGCTCCAGCAGGATTTCGTGGGCGAGGGAATCGAGGAGCTTGCGGCCTTGTGCGCTGATCGACCGTCCCTTCTTGTCCGTCTTCGTCAGGAGACCCATCGCCTCGAGCTGCTGCATCGCCTCGCGGGCGATCGATCGCGAGCCCCGTCGGGGATGTTTCGGCGCGGACCCGTCGTCCCGGCGCCCGCCGAATTCCGCGGCGAGGCGTGTCGACCCGACCGGGCCGTGCAGGTAGACCTTGCGCAACACGGCGGCGACCCGCCGGTACCACCAGTCTTTCTGGACCGGTGCCTTTTCCGTGTTCACGCCGGTGCGGGCGAACGGCGCCCATTCCGGCGGCTTGATCTTGCCCTCCGCCTGCAGGCGGTCTTTCAGCCGCTCGATCAAGAGGCCCGGAGGTACATCATATGCGGTCGTCATCGGGAACACGAGTCGGTTTCGCGCTTCATAAATCAAGGTCGTATATGAAGGCTTCTAACTTCAGGTATGGGCACATAAGATTCGAAGCGCCCCGTTTCGCCGCCGTCTGTTCCCATCATGCGAGGACGGGAAGACCCCCCTCGCCTTTTCCTTCTTTTTCGGATTCGCGGCGGAGAGCCGCTTCGCACCCGAAGCTCGCGGTCGAGCTCACGATGTTCCAGTTCAAGACGACGGACGCCGGGACGGTCACGCTCCACCACATCGCGGGCCAGGGAGACGACTTCGCGGACTCCCTACGTTACGCGGTCTGGCCCTTCCGGCCGGAGCAGAAGTCGAACCCCGGCATCATGGCCGTCCGGATGCCCGAGCCCTTCGCACCAACAACGCCCAGGCCTTTCATGCGACCCCAGCCGGGAATCCGGCCGACCTGCGAGGCGTGCGGCCAGTCGATTGAGCCGGGCGATCCGTACGTCGGCGCGGAGGCGCCTCGCCACGCCCGATGCACTCCGAAGGAATAGGGCCGGGCGGTCGTCAGCGGTCCCCCCGAGGTTCGGGTGCGGGGTATATATGCCCTACGGGGCATGGTCCCCTTATGGTCGGGATGGGCCTATCCGGCCGAACGATGAAGCGAGTCGCGACGCTCTTCAACAATGAGGAATACGAGCGGCTCACCAAGGTCGAGCTGGAGCGGGTCGAGCTGGAGCGCAACGGAGTGGGAACTCCGCCGATTTCGGGAGAGGCGTGCTCCCGGGATTTGGTACCCCGCGAGCCGTCCCATTGACGACGAGTCGGCTTCCTTGCAGGAACGGATTGCCCTCGCGATCCTTCATCCAGGGAAAGAATAGGGCCGCCCGGCGGCCCGAGGCCCGACAAGCCCGAGCGGTCATGGAGGGATGCTTGTACCGGAAGCGAACGCCGGCCTCGCTGCGCGATTTTGTTACTAAGAAAGATTACTTTAGTTCGGCACGGATACCTCTGCCAAGCGGCGTGAGAGATCTGCTACGGTTGCCCGTCGAACGCGGACCCGAGCCACAGCCGCCCGATTCGGCCCAGGGATTTACGGGTTTCCGCATCCCCTTGAGTTAACCTTAAACAAGGTTGACTTTCGCGCTTCGCGGGAACCAGGCGAAGGGCGGTCCGCGGAACCTTCATCCGGGCTCGGCGCGTCTCGGCCGCGTGGTCTCGGACGCACCCTTTCTTGTCGGGGTGACGGGCGCCTCTGGTGTCGAATACGCACGCCGCCTCATCGAAATCCTGGGCGACCGTGCCGAAGTCATCCTGACGAAGGACGCCCAGGCCGTGATCGAAATCGAGACCGGGCTCTCGACGAAAGAATTCGCGGCGAGCGCCCGCGCGGTCTATCGGGAGGACGACCTCGCCGCCGGGCCCGCATCCGGATCGCGCCTGTTCCGGGCCTTCGCCATCATCCCCTGCAGCGGGACGACGCTTGCGAAGATCGCGACCGGGATCGCGGACAACCTCGTCACGCGGGCGGCGGCCGTGGCCCTGAAGGAAAATCGGAAACTCATTCTGGTCCCGCGGGAGGCGCCGCTCTCCGCGATCGCCTTGGAGAACATGCTGAAGCTCGCGCGACTCGGGGTCGTCATCCTCCCCGCGTCCCCGGGCTTCTACGGCCAACCGAAGCGGATCGGCGACCTCGTCGACTTCGTCGTGGCGAGGGTCTTGGACCACCTCGGGGTCGAGCACGCGATCGGGTCGCGGTGGACAGGGCCGGAGTGAGCCGCGGCAGACCTAGGCCGAGAGGTCGAGGAACTCATCGAACTCGGCATTGAGCCGTCGGAGTTCCGAGTCGGCGAGGACGCCGGGAGACACGCGAGCGATCACCGTCATGCCATGGACGAACGCCATGTCGTTCGCCTTCCGGAGAAAGCGGATCACGTCGGCCAACGAGGCTTGGGACACGATCTGGTCGAGGCCGTCGTACAGGATGGCGCCGCCCTTCCGCTGCCGCACGAGGGGCAAGATGACCTTGAGGCCCGCCGGGTCGAGTTTTTTCGGGTCCACGCCACCGGCGGCCTGCGCGGACACCTGGACGATCGAGACGCCTTGGACGCCGAACTCGAGCCGCAGCCGCTCCGGGGTCGCGACGGTCATGCAGAGCGCCGGCGCCCCGCTCTTCCGGAGGTCCCGGAGCCATCCGAACGCGATCGAAGGATTGCTCGCGATGAGCAGGTATCGTCTGCCCTCGTCGAGATGCCGGAGCCATTTGCCGCAGCTTGCGCAGATCGTCGCGCGCGGGTCCGCCCCGGCGGGGACTGTCTGAACTTCGCCGCACGACTCGCACCGCATCGAGGTCGGCGTCGCACCCTGGAGGGATTCGACGGCGCTCGGGTTGTGCGGGCCAATGGCGGCTGGCTCCTCCGGCGGACCGGTTGGGATCACGACCTTCTTCATGACGACGCGGCCCTCGACCTCGGCCGGTGGCGGCGTCTCGACGAGCTGCCCCCGGTAGTACACGCGGCTCCCGAGTCCGAACAGGAGGGTGAGGACGATGGCGAGCAACCAGTACGCGGGCCCGGACACGAAGACGCGGACGCCGATGAACCAAGTTGCGGTCGGGACGAAGTAGAACAGGATGAGCACGGCGATCGCGACGAGGCCGAGCCGGTGGAGCCACTTCCCGCGGTGGAGCGCGGGCCGGTAGACGGCGGGGTGGGCCTCTCGATACCGGTGATACGCGGAATCCTGGACGCGGGAAATCATGTAGGACGCGGCGATCATGATGACGAACAAAATCTGCGGATTCTCCGCGACGTCGAATGTGCGGAACTGGACCGAATCGGTGGGCAACGCGGTCGCGTCCCAAGTCGAATGGTACTGAAGGATCTCCCCGCCCGGGGTGCGGATCAACTGGATTCCGCCGGAGTCGAGCGACGGGTCGGAAAAACTCAACGTTCCGATCAGGTAGTGTGTGTCCGCCTGGACGACTTCGCCTCCGTAAAAGGACGGCGCCCGGAGCGCGAAGTCGCGGAGGTAGAATCCCCGCGCGCTGCCTGCGGCGTTCGACGTGAAGTTCAACCGGAGTCGCACCCGATCGCCGAGGTAGCCGCTCAGGTTGACGGTCGCGGTAGACCAGACGCCCGGAGCGGTCTGACTGAGATCGACGCTGGCTCCGAAGGAGAGGTTCGTCCAATCCGTGAACGCGGGCGCGTGGGCGATCTGGAGGTGGAGGCGATCTCCCGCATCCGCGACTTGGCCCGTGTAGTTGAACGTCGCCCACGCATCGGAACCGAACCGCAGGTCAAACGGGATGTACGCCGGCGTCGCAAACGCGGGATCGGCGATCGTCCGGGTCGCGGCCACCGTGTTGTTCGCATACCGGCCCGTCGCATCGTTCCCCGCCCACAACACGGCACACGGGCTGGGGACCCCCGGTGGACAGCTGTTCGTCGTGATGTTGTGCCAGCCGCCTTCGATGAGGAAGGGCCAGGACCCCGGATACGGTCCCGAAGGCGTCAGGGTCGGCGACTGGATCGCGGCGTACGTAAAGGGCTTGTACAGGGATTGCGCGAGGGCGAGCGTCGAGAGGGAGACGCGGGCGTTCTGCGTCGCCGTGCTCGCCTCGAAGAGGAATCGGATCTCCACGTCGGCGGACGTGCTGACGTTCGTGTTCGCCAGACCGGACGTACTCCGCTCAAAGCCAAGGCCGGGGTCTGCTGCGTTCTTCTCCCGGAGATCGAAGGGATAGAGCTCCATGTACTGCGCGAGCGTCCCCTGAGCGCCACCCGGACGCTCGAGGACGTTCTCCAATAAATCCGTGTACCGAACGCCTTCGACGGATTCGAGGACGCCGTCCTGATTCGCCGCGGTCAACTCGCCTTGGAACAAGAACCCGCGAGGAATCGTCGGGTATTCGTCGAACATGTGCAGGATTCCCGCACGCAGGTCCGCCGCTTTCGCCCCCGTGAGGGTCCAAGTCACGTGGCCCCCGCCATTCAAGTCGGACCTACCGAAGAGCTCGTAGTCCGTCGTCACGACCATCTGGCCCGACGGATTCTGCCCGACCGCGGGGGGAAAGAGGCTCCAGAGCACGAGCAGGCCCGCCACGACGGCGAGGAGCGCCGGGCGCAGTGAACCCATGGACGCCGAAGGAAAGGGTCTCGCGATAAAGGCTTGCTTCGAATTTCCCGAGCGCGCAACGGCTTCCTTTCGAAAAGATAAAAACCGCCATTGGGTATCGTGGACCCGTGGTTCCGCAGGATTTGTCGAAGTTGCTCGCGGGCGGCGTGGACCTCGAGCAGGAGTTTGAGCGGGCCACGAGGACCCTCGAGTCAATCGGCTTGTCGGGATACGAGGCGCGCGGCTACATCGCGCTCGTCGCGCACGGATACGGCAGCGCGGAGACGATCGCGGAGACCGCACACATCCCGCGGACGTCGGCGTACAAGGTGCTCCAAAGCCTGTGCCAGAAAGGCTTCGCGATCTCGACCCGCGGCCGGCCGACGATCTTCAAGCCCGAGGCGCCGAGCAAGGTGAAGGGCCGTGTGATCGACCATCTGGAGGACACGTTCGCGAAGCTCGACCTGCTCCACGAGGTCTTGCGGTCCAAGGGGGAACCGCAGCTCGTGTACACGATCGTCACAAAACCGCGCGTCCTCGAGAAGATTGGCGAACTGATCGATCAGGCGACGGAAACATGCATCGTGTCCACGCCGACATTCTCCGAGATCCGCGAGAACATGGGGAAGAAGTTCGAGCAGGCGATCGCGCGCGGGATCCGCATCACGATCATCACGGAGCCGGGACAGAAGATCCCCGAGGGCGCCGGCGTCGTGAACCGCCGCGGGCTCATCGCGACGGACGTGATCGTGGACGGATCCGCGGCATTGATCGCGGCGCCGGACTTGTCCGCGTGCGGCTACACGGACAACGCATCCCTCTCGAAGCACCTGGAGAATTTCCTCGAGATCATCATGAACCTGAAGGAGTGATGCCTCACGTGGTCACCTCGGCGCGCTCCTTCGATGTCGTCGTGATCGGCGCGGGCCCGGCCGGAGGATACCTCGCGGGCAAGGTGGCCGCCGCCGGGTATGACGTCGCCCTCGTCGAGGAACACCGCGAGATCGGGGAACCGATCCAGTGCGGCGGGCTCGTGACGCCCCGCGTCTTCGAGTACGTACGATGCAAGGAGACGATCATCGGCGCGGTCCATGGGGCCGAGCTGTTCTCGCCATCCGGGCGGAGGCTCGTCATCGACGGCCACCGCACGCAGGCGGTCGTCGTCCAGCGGGCGATGTTCGATCGGGCGATCGCGACCGACGCCGTCCGGAAGGGCGCGCACACGTTCCTCGGGGCCCAGGCCCAGTCGGCCCGACGCGAGGACGGCCGGGTCGACGTGTCGATCGATCAAGACGGGGCGCCGCGGACCCTGCGGGCGAAGATCCTCGTGGGATGCGATGGCGTGCGTTCGAACGTCGCGAAATGGTTCAACATCCTTCGACCGAAGAAGATCGTCCCCGGGTTTGAGGTCGAGATGACCGGCGTGCGCGGGGATGCCGGGTTCGTCAAGCTGTTCATCGGAAACGAAATCGCGCCGGGGTTCTTCGGATGGATCATCCCGAGCGGGGATACGGCGCGCGTCGGCCTGTGCGTTGGAGAGGGAAACGCGTACGCGTACCTGGAGAGAATGCTCCAGCGTCCCGAGGTCAAGCAGTACACGAAGGGCGCGCAGCCGATCCTGTACATCGCCGGCGGAATCCCGCTCGGCTTCCCGCGCCGCACATACGCCGACAACGTCCTCGTGGTCGGCGACGCGGCGTGCCAGGCAAAAGCCGTCTCGGGCGGCGGGATCTTCACCTCGCTGACGTGTTCCGACTTCGCCTCGCGCACCGTGATCGAGGCGCTCGAGGCGAACGACTACTCGGCCCGTGTGCTCCACCGGTATCACAAGGCGTGGACGAAGTCGATCGGCAAGGAGCTGCGGAAGGACCTCGCGATCCACGAGAGCTTCGCGAAGTTGCGGGACGATCAGTTCGAGGAACTGTTCGACATCTTCGACAGCCCGGAGATGCGCGTGCTGATCGAGAAGAAAGGGGACATCGATTTCCCCTCGAAAGTCGGCTGGGCGCTGATCAAGGAAGACCCGAGACTCCTGAAGTACGTCGGGAAAGCCCTGCGGGCGATGATCGCGAAGAACGTCGGGGTCTAGACCGAGTACCACTTGCCCTCTTCGGGCAGGAGGACTTCGCGCCCCTCGATCGCGTCGGCAAGAATCTGGCGATTTTCCCCATGCATGAGCACGACGCGCTGCGGGTCACAGCCCTCGATGAACCGCAGGAGATCGTCGTGGCCCGCGTGCGCGCTGAAGTCGAACTTCTGCCACTCGCACTTGATGTCGACCGTCACGCCGTACAAATCGATCACGCCTTCGTCGACCAGCCGACGTCCGTTCGTGCCTTCGACCTGGTAGCCGGTCAGCAGGACCGCGCTCCGCGGATCCTCGCGGATCGCTTCGAGATACCGCAGGACCGGACCCCCGTCGAGCATGCCGCTCGTCGTCACGATCACCTCGCCCTGCAGGGCGAGCGCTGATTCGCGCGGATTCCGGACGACCTTCACGCGGTGCATCGCCTGCCGCAGCTTCTTCACGGACCGCACGTACTCCGGGCTCTCGACGTAGATCGAATTCACCTTCTTCCCCATCCCGTCGAGCCAGACCTCGTGGCGGGCTTTCGCGAGCGTCAGGATGACGTCTTGCGTGCGCCCGACCGCGAAGGAGGGGACGAGCGCGAGCCCGCCGCGGTTCACGACCTGTTCGATTTTCCGGAGGAACGCATGCTCCGACTTGAGCCGTTCCGGATGCTGTCGGCCCGCGTACGTCGACTCGATGAACAGCGTATCGCACTTCACGGGCCGCGCACCCCAGACGAGGTCGGTTGTCAAGGTGTGCAGGTCGCCCGTGAAGAGCGTCGTCTCGGTCCCGTTCACCTCGTACATCGTCGCGCCCGGGATGTGACCCGCGGGATGGGCCGTGACCTCGAGGTCCCCGATGTCGACGTTGTCGCCGAAGTCGATCGTCCGGAACCGGCGCCGCGCGGTCCGAAGGTCGCGGTCATCGAATGGCGCGTCGAATCCTTCCGCGTCCGCGATCTTCAGGCTGTCCTGGAGCAGGAGGTCCGCGACGTCCGCGGTCGGCGGCGTCAGCACGACGTCGAGGTCTTGGCGGCGGGTGACCCAGGGGATCATCCCCGTGTGGTCGAGGTGCGCGTGGCTGATGAACATCCCGTCCACGGGCGGCGCGGGCAGCGGGTATTGCGGCGGATCGCGAGGCAGGAGGCCGTAGTCGAAGAGGAGGCTGATCGGTCCCTTCTTCAAGATCATCCCGAGGCGACCGACCTCCGAGGCGCCGCCGAGAAACTGGAAGTCCATCCGTTCCGCGGTCGATGTGCCGGGCGTCTATAAGACCTTCGCGGCGCCCGGAAGGAAGAGACGCTGACAGCGGATCGCGCGGGCCATGCGGCGCCGCCCGAGGAGGAGCATCGTCGCCTCGAGGAGACGATCGCTCCCGAAGAACCGGTCCGCGATCCGCTTGATCCGCACGCCCTCCGCCAAGGGCCCTCCGATGGCGGACCGCCACCGGGATTCGTAGGCGTCGAGCGGGGTGCCGTCGAGGAGGTGATCGGCGGCGGTGAGGCCCGCGATCCGACCCGCGATCATGGCGAGGTTGTTCCCGCCCCCATTCGTCGCCATGACCATCCCCGCGGCGTCCCCGACGAGCATCACGTTGCCTTTCACGGTCCGCGGCGGCGGTCCAAGCACCGGGACGAAACCACCCGTTGCCTTGCCCGGCTCGAGACGACGACGGGCGACGAACCGATCGAACAGGTCCCGCAGATTCCCGTGAAAGTGTTGCCACGTCCCCAGGCCGACGTTCGCGCACCCCGCCTTCGGGATGATCCACGCATATCCACCCGGCGCGAGGTTTCCGAAGAACATGTCCGTCGCGTCGCCGAACTCCCCGTTGGCGGTCGCGCTCATCGCGGGCGCCGAGACGGGCCACGCGAGTCCGACCGACTTCGCGACCGTCGAACGGGGGCCGTCGGAA
This sequence comes from Methanobacteriota archaeon, assembly GCA_005878485.1. Classification (GTDB taxonomy): domain Archaea; phylum Thermoplasmatota; class Thermoplasmata; order RBG-16-68-12; family RBG-16-68-12; genus RBG-16-68-12. The sequence goes on from VBMG01000068.1 coordinate 11,877, forward strand.
CCGATCACGATCTTGCCGCGGAACGTACCTCGGGTCGTCTCGACCTCGTCTCCGTGGACGCCGTGGACGGTCGTCTCGGTCATCAGCTCCGCGCCCTCCCGGACGGCTTGGGCCACGATCCCTTGGTCCATCCGGTCCCGCCGCACCGTGAAGCCGCGGAACGGGACGTCGTAACGTCGGCCCCTCGGCGACCAGATCCGGATTACGGGGGTGTCGACCTCCCGGACGCGGTAGGGAACCTCCATGAGGTCATCGAGCTCGCCGACCGTCGGGAACAGCGCGCGGACCTCGGCGTTCTCGGCCACGTACTCCCCGCACTGCACGGGCACGCCGACCTCCTTCCGCTTATCGACGAGGAGGACGC
>VBMG01000069.1 GCA_005878485.1 Methanobacteriota archaeon
TCTCCTTCTCGAGGCCGGACGCCTCCCGCGTCCCCGGTTTCATCGCTCTCGCAGCGAAGAGTTCGTACAGGAGGACCGTCACCGCGTGAGAGAGGTTGAGGATCGGATACTCGTCGGATGCGGGGACCGTGACGAGGAGGTCGCAGCGCCGCAACTCTTCATCGAGAAGCCCGAAGTCCTCCCGGCCGAAGAGGAGTGCGACCCGACCGGACATCTTCGCGACCCGGACCGCGAGATCCCGCGGTGTTACGGCAATCCGCGCGAACCGTTTCTCGCTCTCCGTGTCGACGCCGGACGTGCCGACGAGCAGGTCCGCGCCCTTGACGGAACCGTCGAAGCGGTCGACCACGCGCGCGGCTTCCAAGATGTCGACGCCGTGCTTTGCCCGTTGCCTCGCTTCCGGCCCGATTGGGCATGGGTTCACGAGGACGAGCTCCCCGGCCCCGAAGTTCTTCATCGCCCGCGCGACCGCGCCGACGTTCCCCTCGTTCTTCGGCTCGACGAGGACGACGCGAACCGTCGGCACGCTGCGCTCGATATACTGTAACGGAGATATGCCTTGGCATGCGGGTCGCCCTCAAGATCGCATACGATGGGCAACGCTTCTTCGGCCACCAGAGGCAGCCGGACCGGCGGACCGTTGAAGGGGAGTGCCTCGCGGCGCTGCGGTCGGCGAAGATCCTCCGCGACCCGCGGGAGTCGTTCTTCCGAAGCGCCAGTCGCACGGACCGGGGGGTGAGCGCGATCGGGAACGTGATTGCGTTCAACGGGAGTCTGCGGCCCGAGGCGGTCGTCGGCGCATTCAACGACAAGGCGAGGGACCTGTGGGCGTGGGCGTACGCGGAGGTCCCGGCCGCGTTCCACCCGCGTCACGCGCTGGAACGTTGGTATCGATACCATCTCTACGGGGACCTGTCCGTCGAGGCGCTCCGGGAAGCCGGCGTTCTCTTCCCCGGACAACACGACTTCCGCTCGTTCACGTCGGACCCGCCCGCGGGGTCGTTCGCGGTGACCCGGGTCGACGTCTCCACGTCGCCCGACGCGATCGAGGTCGATGTGCGCGCCCCGAGCTTCCGCCGCGGGATGGTCCGGCGGATCGTTGCAGCGATGGTCGCTCATGCGCAAGGGACGGCCCGGCTCGCCGACATTCGCGCGGCCCTTGCGGGGACGCGACACGACTTCGGCTCGGCGCCGCCCGAACCCCTCTTCCTCATGGACGTGTCGTACGGATTTCCGTTCCACGTCGTGCGGAAGCCGAAAGCGGTCGACGAGTGGAGCGCCCTCCGTCTCGAAGCGAGCCTACGCCTGCGATGGCTGCGTTCGCTCGAGGACGCGCTCTCTTCTGCGGAAGGGACTTGAGTCCCTTCTGTCGCGGCAAGAGATGCTAGATTCCACCGACTCTGGGGTTCTAGGCTCGTCCTAGAAATCGCTCCGAACCCTGGACGTTGACCGCGGATTCCACGTCAGGAACAGGATCGATGGCGCGTCCGACCCGATGAGGACAATGCCCGGACGAAGCTTTTTATACGGTTCGCACCCTTTCGCCGAACAATTCGACTCGGGTTCGACTCGGGGAGAGGAGGAGAGACACATGAATTTTAGGCTATCGCGCTCAATGGCGCTGAGAACGATTTTGGTTGTCTGGGTGCTCATTGCCACGGCGTTCGCGTTCATGGTCACGAGCCAGAACGCGGCCGCGGCGGCCCGGACCAACTTGGTTATCGGTCTGCAGAATGACATGGTCAACCTGAATCCATTCGATCCAGGAACGAACAGCGTATGGAAAGCGTATCAAACGCAGTATAACTTCGAAACGCTGTTCACGTATGACCCGAACTACCAGATTTACGCGGACTTGGCCGATCCTGCCGCAGCGTGCCCCACTGGCACCACGGTTGCGATCCCTGGGGCCTGCGTCGATGCGAGTAAACTCAACATTACGGTCAACATCCGCTCGGGCGTCAAGTTCACGAACGGCCAGGACCTCACCGCGGATGACGTCGTCTTCACGTACCAGACGCTGCCTTGGTCCACCCTGGCGACCGACATCGTCCAAGCGATTTGGTGGGACACCCCGAAGGCACCTCTCTGGAACTCAACCGCGAACGGCGGCACGTGCAGTGCCGCGAAGTGCGTTTCTCACCTCGGAATCTTCAAGACCGGGAACCTTCAGGTGCGCTTCCAGCTGACGCCGCACACCGTGCCTGGGGTGACGAACGGAGGGTATGCCCTCGTGTTCTACGACACCCTCGCGGGCGCGATCATCCCCTCGGGCATTTGGAAGAACCACCTCCAGTCGACACCTCAGATCAACTACTCCGACCCGGCGCTGGGCAACATCAAGGATTCCTGGGACCAATCGATCGATTTCAGCTTCGGGGGACCCGGTCAGTACGATGCCACGGTCGGAACCGGCCCGTTCTACATGACGAGCTGGACCCGGAACGCCGGATCCAAGTCCCTTGTCTATGGGAACTACTGGGGCAAGAGTGTCGCCCACACGTGGGCGGGAACCTCCTATCCGTTCTCCCCGCCGAGCGACGGCAAGCACGTGACGGAGTTCGACTTCATCGTGTTCGGTAGCCTCGACGTCGTGAGCCTGGCGTTGCAGCAAGGGACCATTGACACACTCCTATGGTCCCTCACGCCGGGGTTCGTGAACGTCGTAAACTCGAACCCCGCGATTACCGTGCAAACGGTGACCGACTCCGGTTACTTCTATCTCTCGTTCAACACGCGCGTCGCGCCGTGGAACGACCTCTGCCTGCGGCAAGCGATCTCGATGGCGATCGACAAGAATTACATCGTCAACACGCTGATGGGCGGGTACGGGATCCCCGGCTACGCGCCGATCTCGATTGCCAACCCGACCTATGTGAACACCTCCGCGCAGCCCATTCCAGGGGGGTACAACCAGGCGGGCATCGACCAGAAGCTGGACGGGTGCAACTACACGATCGACCCCGCCACCGGGTTCTACCGCACCCCAACCGGACAGCCGATCACGGCCACCATCTTGACCCCGCCGAAAGACTACGACCCGGTCCGGGCTGACGCGGGCATCATGATCTCGAACAACCTCAAAGCCGCGCACCTGAACATCGACGCGGCGCCGACGAGCTTTGATACCATCGTCGCGAAGGCCTTCACCCGGCCGGTGAACTTCCAGATCTACGTTCTCGGATGGTCCCTGGGCCTGTTCCCGGAGACCTACCTGTGTACGTTCTTCTGTTCGAACTACGACGTCAACAAGAACCCGGCCGGACAGAACTCCGCGGGCTACTCGAACCCGACGGTGGATGCGCTCATTAACCAGGCCTTGTACACGACCGACACGACGGCCCGCACGGCCATCGTGAAGCACATCGAGGGCCTTGTCGCGGCCGACATCCCGTGGAACGTCTTGTACTACCGCAAGAACGTCGTCGCCTGGCGCAACGACGCGTGGGGAGGCTGGGTGCTATACCCGAACGGGAACGCCCAGTTCAACTTCTACAGCGTCGTGCACATCCAGCCGGCCGGTACGGCCACGGGCGGAGGCGGCTCCGTCGGGCCGCTGACGGTCGCCACGTCAATGCCGGACCAGGTGTTCTACCGGCAGACGGTGCCCATTGGGGTCTACGTATCCCAGAACGGCGCGCCCGTGAGTGGAGTAACCGTGGCCCTGACCGTGCAGTTCGGTGCCTACTTCGCGAACTTCACCGGCACGACCGGATCGAACGGCAAGTACAGCACGACCTGGACCGTTCCGTTGATCCAAGGCTCGGGGACCGCGACGGCGAAAGTCACGTACAAGGGTCTCACGGCCACGAATACGAAGGCGATTGAGAGCACGATCGGGCCTCCGATGCCGTCGGCCCAGCTGACGCTTTCGACCACCAAGCCGGTCATCCTGACGGGCGGGACCACGACAATCAAGGCCACGGTGACGAACTCAGCTGGCGTCGGGATGGCGAGCATTCCGATCTCGATTGAAACGAACCTCACCGCAGGGACGGTCAGCCCAACCACCGCGACGACCGACGCGACCGGTGCCGCGACGTTCACCTACACCGCGCCGCCCGTGACCGCGTTTGTGAACAGCCAGTTCACGGATATCGTCCGGGCTCACATCGCCGTGGCGACCACCCTTGCGGTGGAGACCCAGTCGGCCCAGATTGTCATCGTCACGCAGAACAACGCTGCCCCCATCTGGGATATCGTGTCACTTGACCCGGCCACGCTCGGGACCGCGTTCCACGTCACAACGGCGACGCCGAGCAACCTCATCCTGGACGTCAAGGACTTTGCCGGCGCCGCAGTGGCTGGCGTGGCTGTCGGTCCCGTCTTTGCGGATGCGTGGAACTTCACTGTGTCCCCGACGACGGCGGGTTCGGACACGACGGACACGAACGGCAGGGCGTTCTTCACGGTGAGTTCGATTGGCCTCGCCGCCAACACGACGACGATGGCGCTAACCTTCCAAGTGAGCGGTGTCGTCTTCTCGACGTCCGATACGATCCTGATGAACTTGGCGACCGCCACGAGCACCGGCTACGGCGGCTATCTGAGCCTAGGCTCCCGCGCCATGCCGTACTCGCCGACGCCCTCCTCGAACTCCGTGTCGGTCCACCTGTTCGACAAGGCAGGGCTGCCTGCGACCGGGGTCGCCGCGATGTTCAAGATCGACTATGGGGACTTCGGAATTCCGGCGCAGTTCGCGATGGCGATCGACTATGGCTGCCCCGTGACCTGCCCGACGTACACGCAGACCGATGGAAACCTTGACTTGAACTCGTTCGGCCTGGCCTCGCTCGGCGGATCGTTCCAGAGCAGCGTTGGCGAAGACTGGAACTACGGCGTCGAGAACTTCATCAACGACTTCGAGGTCGTCGAGTGGGACGTCAACTTCGCGACGGGCGTGAACTACGACGCCTGCAAACCGGGCGGGAGTGCGCTGGACGGAACGGATCCGGCCCCGAACCCCCGGTGGGACGGCTCGTACATCATCAATGTGACGAGCGCGACGGACTCAACGGGAACGTACACGCTGCCCTTCTCGATTAATCAGGAGAAGAAGGACTCCCGGATTCAGGTCGAGGCGTTCATCGGCGCGAGCGGTGGCACGGCGAGCATCAACGCAAACGCGTGTTCTTTCGTCGCAACGGTCGACAACTTCGCCTACCACATCAGCACCGGCCTCGTGACGCAGCGGGCACCGATCTTCGCGGTGTCGCAGGTCGTGCCTGCGACCACGACGGGTGGCGCGAAGCCGATCGTGACCTCGCAGAGTCGCGTCGTCTCGCTCAGAGCTCAGTTCATGGACGCGAACGGCGTGGTCTCGAAGCCCGTGGTCTTCCTGACGCAAGGTGCCGGCTCCGCAGCGCGGAACGTCTTGGGTACATTCGGCGGGGTCCAAACCGGGACCTCGGCGGGCTGGCTCAACTACAGCCGGACCGTGTGCTTCACGAACAGCGCGTGCACCGCGACCAGCGCGTTCCTGAGCCTGTCCCAAGGCTTGACCTTCAACTTCCTGCCCGCGGACACGCGGTATGCGTACAGCGCTCGGGATCAGCTGTTCTATCTCGCGTTTGGCGACTACTGGTTCGCGCCCACGTTCGAGGCCCTGCTCGCGAAGCTGCCGATGTCGACAACGATCGCCTACCTCTACCTGCCGACGGCGACTGCGTTCCTGAAGGTCTCTGTCAGTAACGACCTCCTCTCCGCAGGAGGGACGACGACGGCGACCGTCACCGTGTACAGCTCGCTCACGGGCGGGACGTTGGCCGGCGCGAACGTCTGGATCGGCAACCAGCAGCTCGTGACGAACGCCACCGGCGATGCCACGTTCACGGTCGCAGCGACCGCGCTGGGCGCACAAGAGGCGCTCGTCGTGGCGACGGCCCCGTACGGAGGTGTAGCCCGAGGTTGGTACGCGCTCGTGGCGTCGGACCCCGTCCTGACGTACTCCAATATCGCTGTGACACCGGCGCTGGCCGGGAGCGCGTCGACGATTACCGTCTCGGCGCAGAATACGTTGCCCGTGGCCGGCAACGCGACCGTCTGGCTCTCGGTCGACGGCAAGAACGTCACCGGACAGGTCGTTTCGTTCGCGGCGAGTGAGACGAAGACCGTGACCTTCACCTACGTGATGGGTGAGGGGACGCACACGGTCGCCGTCGGCGCGTCGTCGACGTCCGTGGCGATCTCGCCCGCGACGCCGTACGTGCTGTATGGGCTGGCCGGCGGGCTGCTCGTCGTTGGCCTCGTCGTCGGAGTCGTCGTCGGGAGGATGATGGGCCGCAAGCGCAAGGGGCCCCCGACGTCGATGCCGGAAGAGTCCGGTGGCGGCATGGGGGGAACGGCCGAGGAAGAGCTGAGCCCCGAAGACAAACTCTAGGCGAGAACGGACCGGGCTCGCGCCCGGTCCCCTTTCCATTTATTCGCCGCGCCGATCGCGGTTGGGGGCTCTGGTTGGACAAGTTAGAAATAGGGTTCGGTCGATAGTAACCCTAGGGAGCGGGGGTTGGACACATGGCCTCTCTGGCCCGATATCTCATCCGGCGAGCAATCCAGGGCGTGATCACACTTTTCATCGTGACGGTCATCGTCTTCATCCTGTTCTACTTCTCCGGGAATCCGCTCGACGGCCTCCGCGCGAACCCATCGATCCAGCAGGCCGTCATCGAGCGGCTCAAGCAGCAGTACGGGCTCGACCAAGGCCCTGAGGTCCAGCTGTACCGCTACGTCATCAACATGTTCACCTTCAACTTCGGTTACTCCACTTATGCGAACGCCCCCGTTGTGACCGTGCTGCAAGAGGCGCTCCCGCGGACCTTGTTTCTGTTCGGAGGGGCCGTATTCATCGAGTATATGATCGGCGTCCTCGTCGGCCGCTACATCGCGTGGAAACGCGGGAGGGGCGTCGAGGGCGGCGTTATCCTGACGAGCCTGTTCTTCTACAACATGCCCTCGTTTTGGATCGGACTAATCTTGCTTTTCACCTTCGCTTACGTCTGGAAGTTTTTCCCGCTTCGCGGATTCCAAGACACGGATACCGACTCGTTCACCGCGAATCACTACCCGTTTCTTCTCTCGCTCCAAGGCATCCCGTTCGATACGGTCCTCGGGATCCTAGCGGTCATCGCGGGCGTTGCGGTCGTCGCCGTCGCTTGGATTCGGAGGCCCAAGCGCCCGCTCGACAACCGGGAGAAGGCAATGCGCCTGGCTCCTGGAGTCGTGGTCGCCGGGATCGGCGCCTTCTTCGCGGCGGTGCCCCTCTGGTCCCTTTCCATGTTCGACGTGGCGGACATCCTGATCCACGGGTTCCTCCCGATGCTCGCCTTGGTCCTGATCAGTGCTGCGGGCTCGATCCTGCTGATGCAGACCTCGATGCTGGAGGTCATGGGAGAGGATTTCGTCCTGACGGCGAAGGCGAAGGGACTGTCGGAACGGGTGGTGCGGAAGCGGCACGCCGCTCGAAACGCGTACCTGCCTGTCGTCACGTCGTTGGCGATCAGCCTGGGCTTCGTCGTCGGTGGCGCGATCATCCTCGAGTACATCTTCTCGTACTACGGGCTCGGTTCGTACCTGCTCATCGCGATCCTCTCCAGCGACCGCTTCCTCGCAGGGTCGATTCTCTTCCTCATCTCGGTCCTCGTGATTTTCGGCAATATCGTCGCGGACATCCTGTACGGGGTGCTCGATCCACGTGTTCGAATCTGAGCCGGGCCCGCCGCGCTCTGAATCGATTGGCCCGGTTCTGATTCGTCGGTTGCGACGCGTCCTCCTCACGTCGTGGACGACCCTCCGACAAAGCCGCCTCGGGGTTCTCGGGTTCTCCATCGTGATGGTGTTTGCGCTGATGGCGATTCTGGCGCCCGTCATCGCGCCGTACCCCCGCCTCTACGAGGCTCCCCTGATCGACCGATTCGACATCCATGCATTCAACCGTGCATTGCCCCAGAACCAAAGTTACGAAGTCCCCGTCATTGGCCCGACGACCCCGTTGTTCCCCGATGTGGGTGGGGGCGAATGGACGATTAACTCGAACACGTCTCACGCGACGATCTATATGGACTTCATGAAGTACCCTGCGAAAACGAACGAGTCCCCGTTCCTGACGAGAGACCTTTCCCTCCGGTTCGATGCGACTCAACTGTTCAACGCGAGCCCTCTCCCGAGTCCGCCGTTGTCGGCCATCTATTGGATCGCGCCGGGCAAGAACATTTCCTTCGAAACCGGTCCGCCGGACAAGAACGGCGCCCTCGCGTTCTTCATGAACCGGGACTTCATCGTCGGCGATCCGTTTACGAACGCCGAGATCTTCCGCGCGACGCTGCCTTTTGTGCCTGTGTGGACCGGCGAGGATCCGGAATCGGCGGGAAATCTTATCTCCCAGCCGACCCAACGCCAGGGGCCGAGCTGCTGTTTCGGCGTGCCGGGTCCCGCGTACGGACCGTACCGATATTTCTACGCCTCCAACGGCACCTCGACGCTGATCTTCGAAATCACGTATGTGCACACGGGGGACCAAACCCCGGGCATCTCACCTTCCGGCCGGGTTGCGCTCTCGTTCAACGGCACGTTGTCCGCTCCGCCGTTCGTCTACTACCACTGGGCGGGCGTCTCCGACGTTGACGGTTCCGGGTTCCGCGCCGGAGAGCGCCAAGCGATTCTCCTGCCGCTCGCGAACCACACGTTGGCGGTGTACAACGTGTCCGGCATCCCCCGAGCGTATGTCCCTTTGAGTCTCCTCGGTCAGCCGGCGAACGTGGTCGCCCCGATTGGCTATGCGCGGTCGCCGGACACCCCGACATTCTTCGCATACTTGCAGCTGCGGTCGAGCAACGCGTCCGCGATCGCGACGTTCGACATCGGCCGCCTCCGGATCGCCCATGTGTTTCCGTTGCCGCAGGCCTCCCTCGAGCTGCTCGAGAGTCCGATCAGCGAACTCGGGACGGCCCTCTACCTGGGCTTCTACGATGCCTCCGTTCTCAGTGGTGGGCACGCTCTCCCGCGTCTACGTATTCACGAACGGGCGGCTGGTCACTCTCTCTACGGACTTCACGACCTTTGCGACGATTCATCCCGAGGACTTTGGTCTCGCGATTCCGCGGAACGTCAAGCAAATCGTATACGCGGGCACCACGAAGGGCCTGCTGTACGGCGTCTCGTTGAGTCCAGAAGAGTTGAACGGCGTTTGGACGGACTCCTCGACGGGCAAAATGACCTTGTTCACCCTCCTCGGCAAACCGCGGGCCCCCCTGGCGCCCGGGACATATCCCTCCGGGAACACGTATCTCTTGGGCACGGACTTCATCGGCCATGACATATTGACCCAGCTCCTGTACGGCACGCAGGTCGCGTTCATCGTCGGGATCCTCGCGGCCCTGTTCGGGGTCGGCATCGGCACGTTCGTCGGCGTGATCGCCGGATATTACGGCAAGATGATCGACACCCTGCTGATGCGGACGACCGACATCTTCCTCGTGCTCCCGTTCCTGCCTGTCGTCCTCGTCCTCGTCTCGATTGCCCGACCGAGCATCTGGATTATCATCTTCGTGCTCTCGGCGCTCGGATGGCCGGGGATCGCGCGGGTCATCCGCGCCCAGGTCCTGAGCCTGAAGGAGCGACCGTTCGTGGACGCGGCCCGTGTTGCCGGCGCCTC
>VBMG01000070.1 GCA_005878485.1 Methanobacteriota archaeon
ACGTTCTTGCCGGCGTCCCGGGCCCGCTTCGCGGTTTCGAGGGCCTTCGTCATCCGCTCGAGCGCATCCGCCCGGGAGACTCTCGGCTTCGTCTCGACGGGTTCATCCTCAAAGATCTCGTCGTGGAGGGGCGCCTGTGCCGCCGCGGTTGTTCCGGCGTGGAATGGCGGACGCGGTGGCTGCATTTCCACCGCGGGTGGCGGGGGCGGTGTCCGCTCCTCGGGCTCGTCGGGCAAGTCAATCCCGCTCGCTTCGAGGGCCGCGGTGATGTACCTCTCAGCTTCAAGGAGGCTCTTCTCTTTCACCGCGAGCTTCTCCCGCTCGTCGGCGAGATGGTTGAGCTCGTCTCTCAAGGTGTTCTGCAATTCGACGACGGACTCGTGCTGCTCCGCGGACGCCTTCTGGCGGGCAAACATTTCCTCGCTGATCTTCAGGATCTCTCGCTCGCGGGCTTCCAAGGCGACGAGCCGCTCGTTCTGGAGCCGGATGAGCTCCTCTTCTCGGTTCGCGAGCTTGCGGTCCCGGTCCGCCATTCCTTTCTCGATGACGGAGAGCCGCTCAATCGTCTCCGCCAGCGCGCGCTCTCGCTGCGCCCCCACTTCCTCGCGCTCGACGAGAGCCTGGATTTTCCGCTCGGACTCCTTCAGGTGATCCGTGAGTTCGTGCTCGAGCCGCTTGACCTGGTCCTCGCGCTCTTTCGTCGTCTTCTCGCGTTCGTTCAGAGTGCGCGCCCAGTCCTGGACGCGCCGCTCCTCTGCCGCGGCTTTGTCCCGGTCCATCCTCACGGTGGAGAGGTCCTTGTCGATCGCGGCGCGGCTGGCAGCGACCTGATCCCTTTCTTTCAAGAATTCGGCCCGCTCCGCCTCGACGCGCGCCTCTCGCTTCTCGAGTTCGGCGGAACGCGACTCAAGCTCGACTCGGAGGGCATCCACTTCCTTCTGGCGCGCATCCAGGATGTTTTTCGTTTCCTTGATCTTCAGAGCCTGGGCTTTCACCGCGTCAAGGAGAGCTGGGTTTGGCTTGTCGCTCGGCATTTCAGGTCACCGCCAATACAGGGCGTACCGCACGGTTGGTGCATCGGACGCTATATAAGGCGTCTCCCTAAGGAATCAGGCGTGAGAACACAAGACATCCCCGGAGGTTCCGAGGCCGGGACATCCCGACGGCTACGACGGGCCGCCCAATCTTCGGTGAGCCGCGGCGGTCGCGACTGGGGGGTGACGCTGCAGAGACGACGCCCGGGCCCGCTCCATACGTTTGTCAAGGTGCGTCAGACAAACGAAAGACACTTATATGGAAATTGTCGTGCAGCCGTCAGCACGCCTCCATAGACGTCGTGCGACGAAGGGATGGAAAATGCCTGCACTGCGACAAATCTCGTTCGAGTACGCGCGGCAAATCGCCGCCGTGAAGGGCCTCCAGCCGAGCAAGGTACGAGGCACGAACACGCTCCGCTTCACGAAAGGCGGCAGCGAGAAGCTCCAGGTGATCACCTGGGACGAGTTCGAGAAGGCCGCGTCCGGCCGCGATCTCGCCGTGTACGAGAGCGGCGGCTGGATGAAGCTGATGCGAAGGCACTGATCCGGCGTCCGCGGGAACTAGACCATGGTGGACCTGGCGTTCGGCGCCACCGCCATGGCCTCCATCTTCGCGATCGTGGATCCTCTCGGCGTGGTCCCGTTCTTCTCCGTGCTCACGGAGGACATGACCCTGCCGCAGAAGCAGAATATCATCTCGAAAGCGTGCCTCACGACGACGATTATCCTCGGCGTCTTTGCGGTCTTTGGCCAGTGGATTTTCGCGGGGTTCGGCTTCACGATCCCGGCGTTCAAGATTGCCGGGGGCATCATCCTCTTCGGCGTCGCGTTCGAGATGCTCCGCGGGGAACGCTCCCGGACGCGGCTCACACAACAAGAGCGGGAAGAGGCGCTTGAGCGCGACGAGGTGGCCGTCGTGCCGCTCGGCATCCCGCTTCTCGCGGGCCCTGGTGCAATCACGACGGTCATGATCTACATGGCTGCTCCCGTCGCGGATCCCGCGGACAAGCTGTTCGTCTTCGGCGGAATCCTCGTCGCCGTCCTCGTCACGTACTTCTTGCTCCACAACGCGGATCGGATCTTCCGGCGGCTGGGACGAGCGGGCACGCGCGCTGTCGGCCGCGTCATGGGGCTGTTGCTCGCCGCGATCGCGGTTCAGTTCATCGTCGACGGCGTCATCGGCGTCGCGAAACTCCACGGAATCCCACTCGTGTGAGGAGACCCCCATGGCCTTTTATCCGGGGCCTCGCATGCGGTCCGTGTGAACGTCGAGGAGCAGATCCTTTCCCGGATTCGGCCGACCGCCAACGAGGAAGCGCGGATCGAAGCCGTGGTCCGCGAGATCCTGGAGCGCCTCCGGGCGACGCTCCAAAAGCGCGGGTGGGACGCGAAGCCGTTTCTCGCCGGCTCCGTCGCGAAAGGAACCCACCTGACGGGCACGGAGATCGATGTCTTCGTCGCCTTCCCCCCTGACGTTGCGCGGGAGGACCTCGAGACACGGGGCCTCGCTCTCGGGGAGATCCTCGAACGCGGAGCGCATCTGTACGCCGAGCATCCCTACACCCGCGGATGGTATGGCGGGTTCGAGGTCGAAATCGTCCCGTGCTACCGGATCACGGACGCCTCGCAGCGGATGAGCGCGGTGGACCGCACGCCGCTCCATGTCGACTACGTCCTCGGCCGGGTCAAGGACGGCCAGACGGACGAGATCCGACTCCTGAAAGCGTGGGCGGAGGGGATCGGGGTCTACGGCGCGGAGGCGAAAATCCTCGGCTTCAGCGGATACCTCTGCGAGCTCTTGGTCCTGAAATACGGGACGTTCCGCGGGGTCCTGGAGGCGAGCCTCGCTTGGCGCCGAGGACTCGTCGTCGAGCTGGACCGCCCGCCGGGGCGGAGTTTCGAGGAGCCGCTCGTGGTCATCGACCCGGTGGACCCGAACCGGAACGTGGCGAGCGCGGTGAGCCTCGAGCAGCTCGCGACGTTCGTCCATGCGGCGCGCGAGTACCTCCAGAAACCGAGCGAGCGATTCTTCTTCCCGCGTCCGCTGAAACCGCTCGCGGTCCCGAGGCTGCGGTCCGTCGCGAAGCAACGAGGCGGCGGCCTCCTCGCGATCTCGATCCCCGCCCCCGCGATCACGGAGGACGTCCTATATCCGCAGTTGCGAAAAGCGCACCGAGCCTTCCTGGAGGCGTTCCACCGTGAGGAGTTCCGGGTCTCCGACTCCCGCTTCGTCCTCGTTGGCAAGGAGGCCGTCTTCCTCTTCGAGTTCGCGGTCGCCGCGCTTCCCAGGGTGTCGCGCCACGAAGGTCCACCGGTCTGGGTCAAGAACGCACAGGCGTTCCTCGACAAATGGGAGCGCAATGCGAGGACGATCGCCGGCCCGTTCATCCAAGGGGACCGCTGGGTCGTCGACGTGGCCCGCGACGTGACGACGGCTCTGGGCCTCGTGAAGGCGACCTGGCGGGAACTCAGCCTTGGGAAAGACCTGGACAAAGCCGCTCGGCGCTCTCTGCGTCTGCGGTTCGGGACTGACGCCCTGCGCGCCACGTACGCGGAGGCATGGACCCGGCTCTTCGACAAGCGATTCCCGTGGGAACGGTAGGCGGTTCATGCGAAGAGAATCTGGAACGCGGTGCCGGCTTGGCGCCCGCCCGTGTCGATGGCCCGGATGGTGACGGTGTAACTCGTCGCATTTACGAAGAATGACACGTCGTAGCTGCCTCCCGGGTACGTCGTCGATGCAGGATCGACACAGCGGTTCGGTCCAGAGACCGGAGTGGGTTTCAGCGAGAACGGGGTCTGACTACCGGGGGCGATCTCCACCGAAACGTCCGAAAGGCCCACGTTGTCCGTCGCGCGAAACAAGACGTACAGAGAGTCGTTCCCCGCCATTGGGGCCGTCACGCTTCCACCCAGGAGGGGCAGACACGACAACATGTGGCTCGAATTGCCCAAGTATCCTGCATGGTACGGCGAGACGGAGATCGACTGGACCGTCGGATCGGTGTGGTCGCTGAACGGCGGGTTCAGCAGGAGAATCCAGAACGCGAGCCAGCTGAAGAAGTACGTAATCCCATGGCCGACCCAGTCTCGGCGCTTGAACCCGTCCGTGTTGATGCCGATGAGTGGGAAGACGAAATACATCCCAAAGCCCACCGCGATGCCCGCGAAGAACGCCAGGACCGGGAGGACCGCATACAGGAGGAGCGCAACGACCGCCCCGATGACTGCCCAACCGATCGTCGCGATCGCGGCGTGGGCCCCCTGGATCTCCTGACGCATGTAGCCCACCTCGTCGAACTCGGGGGGGACCCAGTCGGGCTCGTCCTCCTTCCGTTTCCGGCGGGCCATCGGGCCGTTGGAAGCAGGGGGGCCTTCAAAAACCTTCGCTCAACGGCGAGAGTCGTCCTCGCGCTCGGCGACAAACCCGTGCCGATTTCGGACGACTACGCCGCACGTTTCGCCATCGTCTCCAACGTATGCAGGGCCCAGCCGTGGTGGGCGACCTCGTCCCGCGACGGCAGCTTCCCGAGATCGAACCACTCGGCCACCGCGAGGTCGTTCGACGGGCGGAGGCGAGGCTTGCGTTCGAGTTCCGCCTTGCTGTGGAACGACATGTGCCATGCGCCGCTGTTTCCTTTGAACGATTCGATGTGATCCATCCGCGCCTTGACGTTCGACAAGCCGAGTTGTTCCTTCAGGATCCGCGTCCCGGCGCGTTCCGGATGTTCGAGGTACTGCAACTCGTCGTCCGGCAGGAACCATCCGGTTTCGTGGTCGTACTTCGCCGAGTCCCGGTAGCGGACGAGCAGAACCTGGGCTTCCGCAATGATCGCAACATCGGCCACCAACGTGTGGACGCGACATTCCTCGTCGATAGAGCACGCCTCCTTCAACCGATAGCGAGGCGGAGAGGGAGATTCATCTGGAAGTAGTTTGCCGAGTGGTCCAGGTTTGGCCTTGGAGGGTGTGTTCAACGCTCGAGGGTCGACGCGGATGAGAACCGTGCGCGGAGCGCCTGGATCTCGATCGAAAACTGGCGAATCGCCACGATCATCGCGCCGATGAGCAGCCCGCCGACGAAGCCGGCGAGGGCACCGGTCCCGACGCGTGCGAGCGGCGTCGATTCGTAGCCATTTACCCGGAACAGCTGTGTGAATCCGTCAATCGCCATCGGGATGAGGCCGAGGACCACGATGAACGCGCCCGCGCGCTCGGAGTCAATCTTCGAGAGCCGCCGGCGGAAGAACTCCGGCAACGAGTTAATCATGACCTGCCCCGTGCTCGTCGAAGGCTGCGCGAAAATCGCGGCAATCAGGCCGAGGTTCGCGAAGACGTACATCGACGTCATGCGCTCGTCGATCGGCATCTGGTTCCCGTTCAACCAGAACGACCGGTAGTATAGCTGGTGGCACTGCGCGTCCCCGATCGTGTAGATGATCCTCGGGTAAATCGGGAAGGCCGCCCAGATGTTCTCGTGATCGATGATGTTGGCGCCACCGACTTGGTTCGCGAACGACCCGGGCGGGACCAGGTACGGGCAGATGAACAGCGAGGCGGTCCAAATCACGTTCAGGAGGAGGACTGCGAAGAGCGCGCGGCTCCAGGTGAGCCGGGCCCACAGGGGTGAGGCCACGGAGGGCGACACGGTCCGATCGACGATAAATCTTTGCCGATCAAGGCCGCCGAACGATTCACTTCGCGAACTGCGCCGGGTTCCGATCGAACGAGGCCTTGCACCCGGAGGAGCAGAAGTAGAACGTCCGGCCCTTGTAAACGGAGCTACCGGCCGCCCGCTTCGGATCCACCGTCATTCCGCAGACGGGATCTTTTTCCATGGTTCACTCGAACGAACGGTTCCACGTGAACCTTCCGGCCTCTCTGCCCGAATCCCTCGGGGGCCTTGCGGCAGGGCTCGGGTTCGCAAAGCGCGATGCTCTTCAACGCTGCTTGGGCCGCGTCGCGACTGGCGAGTCCTGCGCTTCGCTCCCCGCGCTCGCGCGCGCCGTCGATGCCTCCATCTCGTCCAAGTCCCGGAACAGCTCGTCGATTTCTTGATCGGCTTGCTCTCCCGTGACACTTTCGTCGGGGGCCTCGGAGGGCTGCTCCTCGAGGGCCGGGCGCGTCGGTTCACTCTTGACCATGCGCGGCTTGACCGTCGACACCGTCCGCGCGACGCCGCGGCGCCGTCGAAGGCCCCGCGAGAGCCCTGCGGCCGTCGCAATGAGGGCACAGATCAGACCCGCGACGACCATCCACAGGAATCCGGACGGTAATGCGGCGAGGGGCCCGTTCGGGCTGGCGCCGCCTTGTCCTTCGACGGGCACTCCGACCGTCGACGAGTCTCCCGAGCCGTCGGCATCCCAGGCCGTCAGCCGGACGTTGTACGTCCCCGCGACGGCATACACATGGTCCACGACGGCGCCCGTGCCCGCTTGCCCGTCACCGAAGTCCCACCTGTATTGCACGATGCCTTGATCGTCCGTCGAGGCGGACGCATCGAACTGGACCGCGCTCGCGACACGCGGGGCCGAAGGGGAGAACACGAACGAGGGGCGAGGCTGCCCGTTCGGTGGAGGTGCACTGGCGGGGTACGAAGGAAGGGGGCCCGTGTACGGGTAATCGGCGTAGGGACCTTTGCCGTCGTCAAAGAGGACCGTGGTCGTGACCGCGGGCCATCCCCGTGCACGGCTTTGCTCCGTGAACCACGGCCAGTAACCGTACCCAACGGGGTTCGGACCCGGCTGCAAGCTGTACATGTAGTTGCCCTCGAAGTGCGGAATCCCGAGCGCCTCGTGCCATGCGGTCTCCCAGTCGATCAGGGCCGCGTCTTCCGCGGTACCCGACGTGTGATGCTGGGACACCTCGAGACCTGGGATGTCGTTGAAGAAGAAGTGGTACCGCCAGCCCAGGCCGGGGACGCCGGGGAACGAGCTCTCTCCCGCGGTTCCGATCGTGATGAGATGGTGCGGGCTGTGCGGCTTCACGTCCGCGATGTACTGGCTCGCCCACGCGCGGAATCCGACGATCCCGCCGACGGTCGCCCAATACACGTCGTTGTTCACATCCGGCTCGTTCCACAAGTCCCACATCGCGATCCGCGGTTCCGAGTCGTAGCGGTCCATCATCGCACGGACGACCTCGAGTTGGTGCGCGTACTGAAGGGTCGTCGTCACGAAGAATCGGTTGTCCGGCGCTCCGTCAAAATGGCCGAGGACGGGAACCAGGAAGAAGCCGGACCGGTTCGCCCAGTATACCATCCGGTCGAACACATTCCAGAACACGGTGGCGTTCGCCTTCCAGGCGAGATACGTTCCCTCGGAGACCCAGGAGTCATCTGCGATCCAGATTCGGAGGACGTTCGCCTTCGGATTCGTCGGGGAGCCCGCCACCGAATTGTAGTGCAGGAAGTACCGGAAGTATTCCCGCCAGAACGAGTCGGCATCGATCACGCCGGGGATCTTCGCGTCGGGACCGGAAGGAAACAGCTGGTTTCTCCCCCAGGCGGTCAGATCGGGAGGGCCGTTCCAAAGGCCGGACGCGCTCAATAGGTAGATGAATGCGGTCTGCTCCGTCGCCCCGAAGAGTTGAATGGGCTGTCCGTTCCGAACCAGGCGGGACCCTTGCGCGGAAATGAACCCGGGCGAGCCTGCGGGTTGAGCGACGTAGGCCGGTACCAAAACGGCGGGGGACGTCGCGAGTCCAATCCTCGTCTCGACAATCGAGGTGTCCGTCACGCCGACATGCAGGAACCAGTAGTCGAGGTTCGCCTCGGGAGCCCGCGAGGCGATCACGCTGCCGTTCACGAGCAGCTCCACGACATCGCTCGGAGTGAGCGCGACGCCGAGGAGGCTGGCTTCGGTGGGTCCGGTTCGAACGACGCGCAGGAGCAGCGCCGCTTGCCCAGACACGGGTGTTGGGGACGCAATCGCTGGCACGCTCGCGACCGCGAGGAGCATTACGCTGACGAGGATGCTCACGGAGCTCCGGTACCGGCGGCACCCATCGCGCGCGCGCTCGCTGGTGCGCGCCTCCGGGTTGGGTATGATTGGAATCACCCCCGAGGGGCATCGTTGGAGACCCCGCGTGCCTATCTATCGCTTTAGGAGCCGCTATCGGATTTGATTACCGAATTGCAGACTGGGGGACGGACCCGACCGCCGAAGGGGGCCCACGTCATGAGCAGGACCCGTTCGGGTCAATTCCGGTCTGTGACCTCTTCCATCAAACGCCAAGTTTCAGACGGACAATGCTTGCGGCTGGTCCCGCGATGGACTGGCATCTCGGATCGATACGCCCCGTCGGTTTCATGGGCCGTCAGCCCTTTCCCCAGATTTGTCGGGTTGCATGGAACATCACGGCCACGCGGAGCACTTGCCAACGGCCCCACGATCAGAGGAGGGCAAGCTCATCCTGCAGATTCACGACTTCCTACCACCTGACTGCAGCGACGGGGTCGAGGCCCGGCTCCTCAACGTATCGGGCGTCCGCGCGGCCTCCCTGAATCCGATGACGGGCATAGTCACGGTCACACTCGCTCCCGAAGGGTCGTCCGAGGCCGTCGTGCAACGCCTCCGGGAAATCGGTGTCGAGTGCGGTGCGCGCCCCTCGACGGTGCAGATCGCCGAGGCGGAGCACCGGGCCCACGCGACTGGCCGGCCCGCGGAGCACAACCACAATGCGATGATGGAGCAGGAGATGCGTCAGCGGTTCTTCGTCGTCCTCGGACTCACGATTCCCGTCCTGATCCTCTCGCCGACGATCCAGTCCTGGGCGGGTTTCCGCCTTCCGGATCTCCTCGGACTCAACCTCGTCCTCGTGGCCCTCGCCTCGATTATCGTCTTGTACGGCGGCGTGCCGTTCTACCGTGGCGCCGCGACGGCGCTCCGCGCCCGCATGGCCGACATGGACGTCCTCGTCAGCCTCGCGGTCCTCTCGGGCTACCTGTACAGCGTCGGCGCGACGTTCCTCTTCGTCGCTCCGGACTTCTACTGGGAGGTCTCGACGCTTGTGCTCTTTCTTGTCTTCGGACACTGGATGGAGATGCGCTCCGTCCGCGGCGCCTCCGGGGCGTTGCGGGAGCTCGTGCGGC
>VBMG01000225.1 GCA_005878485.1 Methanobacteriota archaeon
CCAGTCGTTTCGAGTGGGTGTCGAGGTTGCCGTCTGTGAGGCCGAGCGTGTCCCGCGCCCAGGTGAACGCCGCCGCGCGGTTCCGGAACAGGAGCGCCATGATCCGGAGGCGGGTCGCCTGGTGGATCACGGGGTCCAAGGAAGGCAGCGCCACGCGACCGCCGGGCCTAGGCTCTCGAGGTCAGATACAGTCCGCCGCCAAACAGGACGAGCCCGCTCGTCAGCGGGGAGATCAGCGTGAACCACTGGCGGGCCAGGAGGATGTTTCCGCCGAGCAGGAGGCTGCCGACGAGAGCCACGGCCGCCAAGAGGATGCCTCCGAGGATCCAGAGCCGCCGCTCGGTGGCATCGTTGCAGTTCAAGCCGAGGAGGCCCACGGTGACCACGCCAATGCCTTGCGCCATGAGCACCCATGCGAACTCGGCCACGGGGACCTTCGCGACCGCGATCGCCGCGAATCCGGTGAAGACGATCCCCACGATGATGGCGCCCGTGAGGACGCCTTCCCATCTCTGGGCGGAGCGCCTGGGTATCACGAGGCCCACGGAGCGCCACAGGGTGGCCGTCGCAACCAACCCGATGGCGGCCCAGGGCGCCCAGAGGACGGGGAACAAGACCCGGAGGGCGTGGTATCCGTCCCCGTCACTCGGGAAACCGACCAGGATGCCAAGCAGTGCATAGCTGACGAAGATCGCCGGCGCCACGATGCCCCAGATCATCCAGGTGAGGCCGCTCGCACGACGGGCGAGGGCCCCGTGGAGCCCTTCGATTCGGCGAATCTCCGCAACCGCGGCGTGCGGCGTGAGTCGTTCGCCTTCGTGAACGTTCGCGTCCATGGGGAGGGAATACGCCCCGGGGCACAAGCCGACATCGGTTCTCTTCGACGCAGAGCGTTCCCCGGGGCCTTCGACGGAGCGGTGTCTACCATCCGCTATGCGGGCCTGAGCGAGCGCTCCCCGCGGAACCGGACCCCGACGAGGGAGAGGAGGAAGCCCAGCGCCGTGATTCCGATCCCCGCGAAGATTATCAAGTGAGGCGTCGCGAAAATCGACTCGACCTCCCCGACGTCCCGGGCGATCTCGTGGACGTAGAAGTCCCAGGCGAGGCCCACCCCGGAGGTCCCGAGGCCCAAGCCCATGAGGCCCATCGCGGCCCGCCACCGAGCGATGGCCGCCCGAGGGACCGTCACAAGTGCCGTCGCCAATTCCGTCACAAACCGTTCGCGATGAGGTTTCATGACGAGCGGGAATCGCTTCCACGATACGTCAAACTCGATTTTCTGCGGCGCAAAGCGACTCTGCCCTACAGAGAATCGATCTTGGCTTGTCATCCTTGTCGCATCCCCCGCCGAACTTCATGTCGGACGGGCGGCTGAGGGGAAGCCTGGCGAACGAACGGCCGTCTGCGATTACGGAACCGCACGCGGCCAACGCGTCCGGGGTGTGCCGGGTCGCGATCGGCGGGATGAGGAGAGAGAACATGGACGAGAACCTAGAGGAGCTGGCACGGGATTTGGCGAACGCAGAACGGAAGGGCGACGTCGCCTTTTTGGCACGCACCCTCGCCGACGACTTCACCGGCATCGGGCCGCGCGGCTTCATGCTGACGAAGGACGAGTGGTTGGCGCGACACAAGTCGGGCGACCTGCGGTACGAGTCGTTCGAATTGGACGAGGTGCGGATTCGGGTCTACGGAGATGCCGCGGTGCTAACGGGCCGGGAGACCGTGAAGCTGAGGTACCGGGGCGAGGACCAGCAGGCCGAACTCCGAACGACCGAGGTATTCGTGAAGCAGGCCGGGCAATGGCAACTCGCGGGCCTCCAACTGAGTCCGATCGCGCCGCCTCCGGGCGCGCAAAAACGATAGTTTCACAGACCTCCCCGCGTTACGGCCTTAAGTATGGTCCGGGATGAGAAGATAGGTGAAAAGGTGGCCGTTTCAGCCAAAGCCATCGAAGAGCTCCCGGGTGTGGGCCCCGCGACCGCGGAGAAGCTGCGGGAGGCCGGATTCACGGACCTCATGTGGCTCGCTGTCGCTTCGCCGCAGATGATTGCGGACGCCGCGGAACTCGGGACGAATGTCGCGCAGAAGATCATCATCGCGGCCCGGGAGGCCGTCGACATCGGCGGCTTCGAGACCGGAGACGTCATCCTCGAACGCCGGAAGTCCGTCGCGAAGCTCACGACATGCTCGAAGGCCCTCGACGAGCTCCTGGGCGGTGGGCTCGAAACGCAGGCGATTACGGAGTGCTATGGTGAATTTTCGGCGGGAAAGAGCCAGCTCGCGCATCAACTTGCGGTAAATGTCACACGACCTGACGAAGAGGGCGGCATGGATGGGGACACCGTCTGGATTGACACCGAGCAGACGTTCCGGCCCGAACGAATCCGACAGATGGCCGAGGCCTTGGATCTGGACGCGGAGGCGATCCTCAAGCGGATTCACGTGGCGCGGGCGTTCAACAGTCATCACCAGATGCTCCTCGTCGAGAAAGCCCAGGAGCTCACGCAGGACTTCCCGATCCGGCTCGTCGTGATCGACTCCCTCACGGCGCACTTCCGCGCGGAGTACATCGGCCGCGGCGTGCTGGCGGAGCGGCAGCAACTCCTGAACAAGCACATCCACGAGCTGATGCGGTTCGGGGACATCCACAACGCCGTGATTTACGTCACGAACCAGGTCCACGCGAAGCCCGATGCCTTCTTCGGGGATCCGACCCGCCCGGTCGGCGGCCACATCGTCGGCCACAGCGCGACGTTCCGCGTGTATCTGCGGAAGTCGAAAGGCGGCAAGCGGATTGCGCGGCTCATCGACTCCCCGAACCTGCCCGAGGCGGAAGCCGTGTTCAGTGTGTCCGAGGACGGAATCCGGGATTGACCGTGCTCTTCCGTTCCGTGACACGGCGTGTCGGGACAGATTGAAGTAGATTCTAACCCATCGTTGGTGCGTTCCCATGGAACCGGGGTTCCTGCTGATTCCGGGGCCTGTCCCGCTCCCGCCCCGCGTCCTCGAAGAATTCTCGAAACCCGCGCGGCCGCACTACGGCGACGCGTGGGTGAAGGCCCATACCGAGACACGGGAGATGCTCCGGTACCTCTGGTCCGCTCCGGACGCCCACGTGTTCCCGATCGCGGGACCGGGACATGCCGCCCTC
>VBMG01000071.1 GCA_005878485.1 Methanobacteriota archaeon
GAACTACCGCGAGCTCATGGCGAACCCGGTCCTCAGGAAGCGATACCTCGTCGGATTTCTCCTTATCGCGGACGGAGGGCTCCACCTGCTCGCGCTAAATCAACACCTCGATAACGTAGCGGCCGCGGCGTTTTTCGCGATTGTTTCCCCCGTGCAGATCGTTGGCGGGATTGTGTTCCAGTCCCTCCCCCGCGGACTCGACCGTGCGTGGCTTCTCTTCACGGCCTTCTTGATTGCCGCCTTCGTCGTCACCCGGACCGTTCCGATCTGGCCGATCGGCTACGTGGATGACGTCGACCCTCTCGGGCTGTTCTCAAAGCTGGTCGAACTCGGCACCGTCGTGATCCTCGTCTCCCTCGTTCGTGCCGATCGCCTGGCGAAGACGACCCGTTCTTCCTCGTTGCCGGTCAATGGCCAGTGATCGCCGTTGTCTCGGCCTCGCGGGACGCAACGCGGCACTTCAGACGAGTTGGCCCACGAATCGTCGGGGATCTTGCATCTCGAAGAGCTAGCACGACGCGTGGCACAAGAACGGCGCGATCATGCCCTTCTGCCGGTGGCCGGACACGGGACAAATATAGTAGAAGTCCCCAAGCTGCTGGAGATTGATCTTGACTTGCCGGACTTCGCCGGGAGTGAGGAGATCCGTTTTGTTCAAACCGCCCAGAAATGCCCCAGCCGTGGAAATAATCTGGAATCCGTGGAAATTTATGCCGGTGTTCTTCAGCGTAATCGTGACGGTCCCGTTGACCGCGCAGATGGTGGGACCGCCCTTGGCGAACTGATTGAAGCCCCACTCGTGCTCGCTGAGCTGGACGTTCGCCCCGGTGAGGATCGCTCCGCCTCCGAGCTGAAGGGCGGGCGGGAATACGAGGTTCGTCCAGATGAGGCCGATCCACGCGAGCCCCACGAGACCGGCTACGATTCCTGCGGCCACATCGATCCGGAACGGTTTCTTCGTCAACCTCAATTCCTCCCTAGGGAAGCGAACCGTGGTGCGGCATCACCACGGAGTAAAGCAAGGCAATGAACAAAGGGACGACGGTCAGGAGCGAGATCGCGGCGAAGACCGCGACGGGGCGCGGACCGTACCGTCCGTGCATGTACACGAGGAAAATGAAGAACGCCTGGAGGGAAGCGATCGCGAGAATCGCGGCTCCGGCGAAGGCCCCCAAGATACTCCCGTCAACCGCGATGAGCAACTCGACGATCAGCCCCAGCATGAGAATGCCGTACACCGCGGCGTACTTCATTTCATCGATCAACGTCACCCCTCACAGCAGATAGAGCAAGGGAAAGAGGAAGACCCAGACCGCGTCGACCATTCCCCAATAGATCCCGAAGATTTCCACCGCACCCGCGGCCTGTGTCGTCGAACTCGCCTTGAGCGCCTTGACCATGAGGTAGACGAGGGCGGTGAGACCCGCGACCACGTGCGCGCCGTGCACGCCCGTCAGGACGTAGTAGATGCTCGACGCCGTGTTCGTCGAGAAGGTGAATCCGCCAGCGAACAGCTCGCGCCACTCGAACGCCTTGTTTACCATGAAGAACGCGCCGAGGGCGAACGTCGCGACCAAGGAGCCCTGCAGACCGCGGTACGATCCTCTCCGCGCGAACGTCAGCGCGAAGACCATCGTGAGTCCGCTCGTCAACAAGACGATCGTGTTGAACCCGCCGAAGAAGATGTTGTGGACTTCCCCGGGCCTCGGCCAGACGAATCCGGTCAGCAGGCTGTTCATCCGGAGGAACACGTATGCGCCGAATAGCGTCCCGAAGAACGCGATCTCGCCGAAGATGAAGACCCACATCCCGAGGGAGACGTTCTCGAGTCGGGCGAACGGCCACTTTTCCCCGACCGCCTCGATCGGCTCCGAGAAACGTCCGCGGAGCGTCTCGCGGCCCCACCCGATGAAGGCGACGGCGAGGATCCCGGTCCCGAGGAGGAGCGCGGGCAGGCTCATGAGGAGTCCCCACAACGCAATACCGGATCCCGCGGCGACGACGATCGGCCAATGGCTCCAATGCTCCTCATGAGACCCGGCTCCGTAGCCGGCGTCCGCGTGGCCGCCGTCCGCCATGGCCACCGGCCGGTACGTGACGCCGGTCGCGGAAATGACGGGGACGCCCTCCGGGAAGTTGAATTCCGGCGGCGGGGATGGCACGCCCCATTCGAGCGAGTATCCGCCCCAAGGATCCTTATTCGCGGCCGGACCCCGGCGGGCGCTCCAGAGCAAATTCGCGAACATGATCAGCTGCGAGATCCCGAAGGTGAACGCCCCGATGGTGATGAGGAAATTGTACCCGACAAAGAGGGAGCCGATGTAGAACCCCGCATTGAGACTACTGTCGTACGTGAAAATGCGTCGCGGCATGTCGTAGAGAAGGTGCATCGGGAAGTAGAGCAGGTTGAATCCGATGATGTAGACGACGAAGTGAATCTTCCCGAGTCGCTCACTGTACATGCGGCCCGTAATCTTGGGGAACCAGTAGTAGAGACCGCCGAAGAGACCGGTCAATCCGCCGCCGACGATCGTGTAGTGGAAATGGCCGACGACCCAGAAGGTGCCCCGGAACGCCGTGTCGAGCGCGACGGAGGAGTTGAACACCCCGGTGATGCCGCCGATGATGAACAGGCCGAGCGATCCGACCGCGAACAGCATCGGCGTTGCGAATCGGATCGAGCCGCCCCGGAGGGTGAAGATGTAGGCGATGACGATGATTGCGAACGGGATCGAGATGAGTTCGGTCGTGACGTTGAAAGCCTCCAGGAGGCTTTGTGAGATGCCGGTCATGAACATGTGATGAGCCCACACGGTGAAGCTCAGGATGCTCGCGATCGCGAGGCATGGGATGATGATCTTCTTCGCATAGAGCGGCCGGCGGCTGAACGTCGACAACAGGTCTCCGGTGATCCCGAAGCCGGGCAACAGGAGGACGTACACCTCCGGGTGGCCGAAGAACCAGAACATGTGGTCCCAGAGGAGAGGACCGCCTTGGGTCGAGGTGAAGAACACGGTCCCGAAGGTGCGGTCCGAGATGAGCAGGGTGAGGGCCGACACGAACGAGGGGAACGCCCATAGCATGAGGAGGCTGGTGAAAATCCAGGCCCACGTGAACAAGGGCAGCTTCATCAGCGACATCCCGGGAGCGCGAAGCCGGAAAATCGTGACGAGGAAGTTCACGGTCGACACGATGCTCGATGCCATGAGGAGCATCAGCGCGAGCCCCATCATCGACCCGCCAACCGCGGGGCTGAACTCGACGGTGTTCAGCGGCGCGTACGTCGTCCATCCCCAGTCCGCTGTCCCGCCCCCCGCCAAGAAACTCGACAAGGCGAGGAGGCCGCTCGCGAGGTAGACCCAATAGCTGAGCGCATTCAATCGGGGAAACGCCATGTCCCGTGCGCCGATTTGAATCGGCACGAAGTAGTTCGCGAACGCGGCGCCGAGCGGGGTCAGGACCCAGAGGAGCATGAGCAGGCCGTGGGTCGTCACGGCCTGGTTGTACTCATCCGGTTGAAGGAACGTATTGGACGGAATCGCGAGTTGCGTCCGGAACGTGAGGGCGAGCAGGCCTGCGGCCACGAAGAAGTAGAGCGAGGTCAACAGATACAGGATCCCGATGTCCTTGTGGTTTGTCGTGAAGAGCCATCGTTTCAGAGGGTGCCAGTCCACCATGTGATTCCCCGATTACGGCCCCGTCAGATACCAGTCGTGAAAGTTGTCCGCGCTCAAGACAAGGAGATCCGCTATCATGAGGGCGTGGCCGGTCCCGCAGAGTTCGTAGCACCGAATCGCCTCTGGGTAAATGTCGACCTTCTCCGCCACGAACCATGCTTGGTTGATCCGACCGGGGATCGCGTCCCGTTTGATCTTGAGGAGCGCGATGCCGAACGAGTGGAAGACATCCGCGCTGGTGATGTTCAGGACGACCGTTCCGCTCCAGCAACCTCGGACCGCCGGCGTGCAGGTGCTGTTCAGGACAGGGACTCGAAGTTCGCCGACGAGCTCTCGGGCGTTGGGATAGACGAATCGCCAACCCCACTGGAATCCGATCACATCGACGTACAGGGCGTTCGGGTCGTTCGGCGGGTTCTGCAGAAATGCGTTGAGCGCGAACGTGTTGAGCGTGAGGCCGAAAAACAGGGAGACCAATAGGGCGGTCAAAATTGCCGCGAGCGCGGGGTTCCCGCGGTCTTCCATGACGCCAACTCGCGGCGCGTCTTTCGGTTCTGCGGTCCCCGGTTTTCGCCGGTACTTCGCGAGGAAATAGAAGAACATGACGAAGACGGCCCCGCCGACGATCACCGCGGCGATGATGTAAAGTGTGAATAACGACTGCCATTGCTCCGCCGAAGGGGCCAGAGCCGGCACGAGGCCCGGTAGTCCCGGTCGGGCGTAAAAAGGTTTCAACCCACACAGGCGCGTTGTTCGGAATCTTTAAGGTAGGATAACTAATGCCCCGCTCGAGGGGGCCATGGTGGAAGCTGAACCGTCGTCCAGCACGGCCGCGGGCGCTGCGCCGAAGAAGGGCGCTTTGTGGATCGTGATTGCGATTGTCGTCGCGGTCGCAATCACCGCAGCTGTCATGGATTTGGCGATTTTCCCCGCGTTGCAGCCATCTCAGAATTACGTGAGGGTCCACATCATGACCTTCGACGTCGGATATGATCGCGCCAACTTCAATCCGGAGATCGATGCGAAGGCGGGGCAGCTCATCATCATCGAGATGAACAACAGCGGGACGATGGATCATGAGTTCCTGTTGTTCGACAAGGACCGCGCAACCATCTTGGCGTCGGCCAAGTACGCCCTCGCGCTCGCTGAGTCGCACCACACTGGATATCTCACGAACGAGTCGATCGGGAATGACACTGTCGACGAGTACACCGAGTACCACGATTCCTGGATGAACTTGAGCCGTGTCGGCTGTCCGGATTCGTGCATCGATCACGACGTCGCCGCCGACGGCGGGATCACCCTGTTCTGGTTCGTCATCAATACCCCGGGCAACTACTTCTTCGCGTGCCACCAGGTGGACCGGACGGACTGGAAGATCCACCAGGACAAGAATATGTGGGGCACCGTTGTCATCTCGGCCTGACGCGTAGAAACCGCATCCGGGCTGCCCCGCGTCTCTCGCCGCCGACTCGGGCGTAAGTCGACTCGGAGGCTTGGACGGAGGTCAGGGGAACGTCCGGCAGCAACACATTCGTGAGGAAGGAGATCACGGTCCACAGGAGGACCAGCGTCACGATTAGCAAGAGCGTTGAGAATCCGAGGAGCCGCGAAAACGCGGACGCCGAGCCCATCCCGCCCATGAACGCGATCGGCGCGATGTATGCGAGGAACAACCCCGAGACGGGCCCTCCGGCGCATGCGGGGCACATCACCGCAAACCCGAGGAGCGGGCCGGGGAATGCCCGAGCGACCCGTTGGCGCCTCCGGATGACATGGAAGGCGAGGGCGAAGACGAGCCCGGAGAGAATCGACAGGGCGACGGCTGCCGCGACCGAATACGGTCGGAGCTGTATGCCGAACGTCGTCGTCGGGGCCCACGCGATCCCCGGCCCGTAGCCAACGGCGCTCTCGATGACGACGAACACGGGCTGCAGCGAACCCGAGAGGTCCACGACGAAGATGCCCTGGAGCAGCGCGTACGCGATGGCGTAGGCCAGCGTGGCGACCCCCCATGCCCTCCGAAAGCTCTTCCCTCCCGCCCGGAGGATTCGAAACTCCGGGACAAGAAAGGGGATTGCGCGTGCTCGCACCGTCCCGATGGTGGCCGTAGGAGCGAGTACCGGACTGAAGTACAGTCGGAAGAACGAGTAGAGGACGACTATCGAGACGTTGATCCAGATCAGGGGCGCTAGAGAGACGAACCAGTCGAGCACCACGTCGGTCCGGAGTTCGCGCAAGACCTCGCCGACCTCGGCGAACGTGAGGGCCAAGAGAATCAGCGAGAGCTCGAGCCAGACGATGCGAGTCCGCATCCGGCTCCGCAACGAATGCAGGGAAAAAGAAGTTTCGGGACTCGGAATCCGTTCTCCGATCTCCATCGTAACAGCGCTGGATGCACCCGCGAAACACGGGTCCTCTCCGAATCGCACGCAAAAAGGCGTTATACCGATCGCCCGATGGCTGCCCCGCGGGGGTAGCCAAGCTAGGACAACGGCGCCGGACTTAAGATCCGGTCTCGCAGGAGTCCGTGGGTTCAAAAGCCTCGCGCGGCTGCACGGGGTGGAAATTCCCATCCCCCGCACTTTCTCCCACGGCGTGCCTGACCATTACGGAAAACCTTTATCTTGGAGCAGTTTCTCGCCGCGGAGGAGGACGGAACATATGTTTTCGCGGCTTGCAAAAACGTCGATTCTCGTCGTCGGACTGATGATCGTCGCCCTCGCGCCTGCGACGCTGTCCGCCGGAGCGACCCCGTCGCCAGGACCGAGCGCTGCGTCCGCGAGGTCCATTACCTTGTACGGCAGCTACCAAAACCCGGCGGGCTGGGGCTGGACCCCCTCGAACATCTCCAATGGCCTGACGCTGACCGTCAACAAGGATGACGTGATCACGTTCCACCTCTACGCCAACGACTCGATGGACCACCAGCTCCTCATCGATTTGGACAACAGCCACAGCAACACGACCGGAGATGCGTGGTCGCCCATGTTCAGGAGCAACACGACGGCAAAGGACTGGCAATACACGGCGAGCACGGCAGGCACGTTCGCGTTCTTCTGCAATGTTCACGGGTACGCCGCGCAGCACGGCATGCTTGCCGTTCAAACGCCGAGCAGCGGCGGTGGCGGTACGAGCATGGACATGACGACGCTTGCCATCGGCGGGATCATCATCGTCGTCGCGATCGTCGCGGTCGTGGCCGCGGTCCTGATGCGTCGGAAGAGGCCCTGAACGTCAAAACGTATCGAGCCGTAGCCGATTCAGGATGGATCCCAGGGTACGGATCTCGCTGCCACCTAGTGACCACCCCGCGGCGCCCGCGTTCTCCTCCGATTGAGACGCACGCTTCGCCCCGGGAATCGGGATGACGTGCGGATGGCGGCGAAGCCAGGCGAGCGCGACCTGGGCGGGGGTCTTCCGATGGACCCGTCCGATCCTCCGGAGCTCGCGGATCAGGGGGACCGTCGCGCGCAGGTTCGCGGGTTTGAAGAGATCCTCTTCCGCACGGATCCGGTCTTTGGGCCTCTTCCCGTCGTGGTACTTGCCGGAGAGGATCCCTTTCCCGATCGGACTCCACGCCAAGATCGCGATCCCCTCCCGCTTGCAGTAAGGGAGGACCTCCGCCTCGATCGCTCGCTGGAGCATGTTGTAGCGCACCTGATTCGAGACGATGTCGACACGGGAGAGATGGGAGCGCGCCTCTTTCAAATCGCGGACCGCGAAGTTGCTCACCCCGATGTTCCGTATCTTGCCGGCGCGGTGGAGCGCCTCGAGGGCCTTCATCGTCTCCCGCAACGGCACCTGGCTCCACGGATCCGGCCAGTGCACCTGGTAGAGGTCGACCTCGCGAACGCCGAGGCGCTTCAGGCTCGCGGCGCACGCCTTCTTCACGTCGTCGCCCCGGAGGTGCCATCCGCCGACCTTCGTCGCGATAAACACATTGTCGCGGCCGACCTTCTTGATCGCCTTCGACATCACTTTCTCGGAATGGCCGTCCCCGTAGGCCTCGGCGGTGTCCACGAGGTTGATCCCGAGTCCCGCGCCGCGGACGCGCCAGAGACCCAAAAACCTATCGCGGCGCGAGGTCGAACCATTCCGGCGGATGGTCGGGGAGGCGGAACCGCAAGAATGACTTGTTGTACTTGTCGTGCAAGCGATCCGACTCCGATATTCCATTCCGGTACGCCTTCTCGAAGGCGGGCCAGTTTTTCGATTCGATCGCGGCCGTGATCGACCCGAAGGTGTCCCGAACGAACGTCGCGATGTCCTCCGCGTATTTCGGCCGCGCCACCGAGGCGGTCTTGAGGACCTTCTGGGCTTCTTTCGCCATGTAGCTCGCAAGCTCCCAGTTCCTCGCCTTCGCCGCATAGAAGAGGGTCCAGTACCTCCGACTCAGCTCGTCCATCAGACGCGCCATGCCCGGCTGCATCGCCGCGATCTCGTCGACGGTCAGGCCGCCGTGCTTCGTCGTCGCGCGGACCCGCGCCCCGGGGATCGGACCCTCGTCCATCGGCGCCCGCAAGGAAGGCGTCCATCAAGGACGTTTCGGCTCGCCGGCCTTCGCTTTCCCGACGGCGTACTCGACGATGGCGTCCGCGGCGTTCACGCCCGTCGCGTCGAGAAGCCCGTGGAAGCCGGGGGACGCATTGACCTCGAGGACGTAGGGCGTGTCTCCGCGGAAGATCATGTCGACACCGCTGATCTCCAGTCCGACGGCCTTCGACGCCCGCACCGCGATCTGCTTCGCGTGGTCCGAAAGTTCGATCGCGACGCCCTTCGCCCCAAGGTGGATGTTCGCCCGCCATTCGTTGACCTGGGCGACGCGCTTCATCGAGCCGACGACGCGATCCCCGACGACGAGCACGCGGATATCCACGCCGGGGTTCGGGATGTACTCCTGGAGGCAGACGACCTCGCCGAAGAACTTCAGCGTGTCGACGATCGACGCGGTCTCTTCGAGGCTCTTCACGCGCATCACGCCGATCCCCTGCGTGCCCGACAG
>VBMG01000049.1 GCA_005878485.1 Methanobacteriota archaeon
CATGTCCGGAGGGCTCCAGCGCCGGGCGTGGAACCGAGGGAATCTCCGGAATCGAGCAAGAGCGCGTGAGCGACCCAACAGTGGCTGTTAGGGCCGGTATTTGCGCACCCGCAAGGTGACCTTGTCCGGGTCGACGGCGGTCACAACGACGGAGTCCTCTTTCTGGATATCCTCTTCGGCCACCGCGCTCCACGTCTCATGCTCGATGAGAACGGCCCCCTTCGCCCGCTCGCGGATCTGAGCCTGGGCGCGGCCTGTCTTGCCGACCACCGTCCCGGCTTCGAAGTATTTCTTCGTGATCATCGTGTATTCCGTCCGCAGGGCCGCAATCCCCACGACCAATCCGATGATGATGATGATCGTCCCCGAAGCGATGTAGTCGAGGCGGCCCGCGAAGGATCCGTGGACAATGAGATAGGTTCCCAGCGCAGCGATGGCAATAATGACGAGGACGGCGCGAATCCCGCCGAAGAGGAAGAAACGGTCGAGCAGGCCCGGCCGTTTCGTTGTCACGTCGGCCGCCGCGGGGTCCCTACTTGTCCCCATCCCTCGCACTTCCGCCTTCCGCGGTCGAGATCACGTTGCGGAACGGCCTGATGAGCTCCGTGAACTCCAAGGGGAGGATGAATTTCGTTGCCGCGCTCGTGCCGAGGGTCTTGAGGGTGTCCAGATACTGGATCATGAGGGTCTTCTCGTCGATCCCCCTCGCCGCCCCGAACACGGTGGTCAGCGCCTGGGCGTAGCCTTCCGCGGCCAGGATCGCGGCCTGCCTCGCCCCCTCGGCTCGGAGGATCGCAGACTGCTTGTCGCCTTCCGCGACCGTCACGGTCGCGGTCTTCCTCCCGTCAGCCTCGATGACGACGGCACGCCGGCTCCGCTCCGCCGACATCTGGAGGATCATCGCGTCCGTGACGTTCTTGGGAGGGAGGATCTCCCGGATCTCGACATTCGTGACCTTGACGCCCCATCGGGTCGTGACCTCGTCGAGCTTCGTCCGCAGGACCGCGTTAATTTCCTCCCTCTTCGACAGCACTTCGTCGAGGATGATATCGCCGATCACCGCACGGAGCGTCGTCGTCGCGATGCCCATGGCCGCTCCTTCGAAGTTGTTCACGCGGATGACGGAGTCCGCGGCGCTCGCGACCTTCATATAGACGATGAAGTCGACGTCCACCGGGGCATTGTCTTTTGTGATGCACGTCTGGTGGGGAATCATGAGGAATCGTTCCCGCAGATCCACCCGGACCGGCTTGTCGATCCCGGGGATGATGATGACGATCCCTGGGCCTTTCTCCGCCTGGGCCTTCCCGAGGCGGAAGTTCACGATCCGTTCGTACTCCTTCACCACCTTGATCGTCGCGAATACGAAGATCAGGACCACGATCACGAGAAAGAAGAACACCACGAGGTAGCCGATGACGTCGGCTCCTTGGAGTGCCAACACGGGTCCGGCGACGAGCGGGATGCTTCCGATTCCCCCCATACCACTTCTCCGGCCGTGGATGGTCGGTCCCTTTCTTAAGGCCATGGGAGGTTTCCCGCAACCTCGCCGCTTCCATGGCCCAATCGCGCCGCGGGTCGATTGAAAGCTTTATCCCGAAACCGCAGGTTCCGAGGCGCGATGGCGCCGGAGGAACGGCTTGAGACGTTGGTGCGCGGGACCGAGGAGGTCGTCACCCGCGACGAATTACGTGTCCTCCTGGATCGCGCCGCACCGAGGGCGTACGTGGGCCTCGAGCCGTCTGGGCTCATGCACGTCGGGACGGCCTTCGTCATTGGGTCGAAGATCGCGGATCTGGTCCGCGCCGGGTTCCATACGATCGTCTTCCTCGCGGACTGGCACGCGTACATCAACGACAAGCTCGGCGGCAATCTCGAGAACCTTCGAGCATGCGGAGAATACTTCAAAGACGCGTTCCGCGCGGTGGGGGTCCCCGACTCCGTCGAATACCTGTTCGCGAATGAGTTCGTGCGCCACCCGGAGTATTGGCAAGATGTGATTCGCGTATCCAAGGCCGCGACGGTACGGCGAATCAAGCGAGCGCTTACGATCATGGGCCGCAAAGAAGAGGACGCCGACCTCGACGCCTCGAAACTAATCTACCCCGCGATGCAAGTCGCCGACATCCACTGGATGAATCTGGACCTGGCCCTGGGCGGCATCGACCAGCGGCACGCCCACATGCTGTACCGCGACCTCGCGCCGAAGCTCGGGTGGAAACAGGTCGTCGCGATGCATACACCGCTCCTGCCCGGCCTCGATGGAGGCGGACGCATGGACCTCGTCGCCGGGAAGATGTCGAAGTCAAAGCCGGATGCGAGCATCCTCTTGAACGACGCGCCCGAGGATATCGACCGTAAGATCGGAAAGGCGTTCTGCCCCGCGAAGGAGACGGAAGGGAATCCCGTCCTGGAGATTGCGCGCCTCATCCTCCTTCCGCGCCGCGGACGGTTCATGGTCCCGCGCGACCCGAAGTTCGGTGGGGACGTGGTGTACTCGTCCTACGCGGACCTCGTGAAGGCGTACGCAAGCGGCGAACTCCATCCGAAGGACCTGAAGGCGGGCGTCGCATCGGGCCTGAACCAGGAGCTCGCCCCGGTGCGGACGTACTTCGACGCGCACCGAGAGAACCTTGAGGCGGTCCAGCGGATCGTTCGCCCGCGGTAAGGTTCACAGCGGTGGAACCGCGGATCGCACCCCTCGGCGATTCAGCCCCGCCTGCCCGCGCACCATGACGAGCAAGACAAACCCGAAGAACGCGAGCGCGGCGGCGAGGGAGAACGGGACCGAGGTTTCGACGGTGACGGAGCCTCCGGCCGCCGTGGCGAGGAGACCCGCGGCGAACAGACCGAACGCCCCACCGAGCAGCTGGAAGGCGAAGATCAGGCCGAAGGCCGCGCCCTGCAGTTGTCGGTGACTCGATTCGGCGACGAAGGAGAACAAAGCCGGGTACGTCAGGAACAGGGCGGACCCGAGGCTCCAGAATACGACGAGCACGACCCACAGATTATCCACGAGGGCGCCCACGAGACCCGCGACGGTCAGGGCCGCGTACGAGGTGACGAGCGCCCGATACCGGCCGAATCGCCGGCTCACCCGGCCAAAGAAGAACGCGGCAACGCTGCCCGCCAAGATCCAGAGCGCGACCGCGATGCCGGCGAGGTCTTTCGGCACTCCGAACTTTCCGTAGAGGAGGAGCGGTCCGAAAAAACTGAAGATGTTGAACACGGCTCCGCCGACCGCGAGCGGGAGGAGCCACAGGCGCACGTCCCGAAGCACTTCGAGGTAGTTCCGCGCGAGAGCCTGGCCCGGAGGCGGCGGCGAGGAACGGCCTCGGGCGAGTGCCAGGCCGATCGCCACGGCCAGGAGATTCACGCCGCCCCACAGGACGAAGGGATACTGCCATCCAATGCCAACCGCGAGCACCGCGCCGCTCGCCATTCCGAGGATCACGCCGCTGTCTCCGAACGCACTCTGAAAGCCCATCGAGTGGTCGAGGGCCGCGCCCTCGAACTCTCGGCCGATCCAAGAGATCCCGACCGGGTGGTAGAAGCTCGCCCCGATCCGCGAAAGGGCGACGAACGCGAGGAGCGTCCAGAAGCTGGACGCGAGTGCGACGAGGAGTGAGCCCAGGCCGAGGATCGCAATGCCGATCGGGAGGAACCGGGAGGGGTCCCTCCGATCCGACATGATCCCGAAGAGGAACTGGAAGACCGCCGTGACGACGAGCGCCGTCCCGCCAAGGAGGCCGACCTCGGCGGCGCCGAACCCGCCAAAGGCCGCCACGGATTGCAGGACGACAATCTGCCCCGCGAGGACCGTGACCGCGCCGTCGTTCGTCAGGTGGTAAATCGAATTCGCGAGGAGGACGCGGCGTCGCCCGACCACGCGCCGCGATAGCGAAGCACGTTTAAGATTCCGCCCCCGGATCCGGGGCGGTTCGCGAGGCCTTCGATTCGGATTCGTAGTACACGAGGAACGTCTTGCAAGACGGGCAGTGGTATCCCGGGAAGGTGACGCCGCTCAGCACGCCGAGGGCCATGAGTCCGTCGAATCGATGCTCGCGCCCCGTCGGAACCCAGGAGACAAACGCACCGTAGGCCCCACCGGCCCGCAGGCTTCCGGGCTCCAACGTTCCCTTGCAATACGTGCAATTTGGCATAGCGCGGTAAAGCGAAGACGGGATGGATAAAGGGACCGCGGGGTCTCCCCCGGAGCGAAGGTGGGTCCGACCGACGGTCGCCAACAAAGTCCAAATAGAGGCCGTCGGATGGGCTCGACCGGCCAGGAGACCGCGGACGGCCGACGGTGATCCTCCGGGATTGCTGAGGAACGTCCCCCCTCCCTAGGAAAGGTGGCCCCGTGCAAGCGGGGGGCCCGAGAGGGCCGGCAAGGGCGCAGAAACGACACAGCCCGCGTCGAGGATGATCCGCTCGGCGGTGACGTTGACGCGGGAGCTGGTGAGACGGCGACACCCCATCGGAGCAAGTCCAAGCAGGCGCATCGCGCCAGGTAGGACGCTCAGTCAAATGCCGTCAGAACAGAAGGGGGCGTACGGCGGCCACCTGGCTCCTTACGTCGTTCCGTAGGGAGAAACTGTGAACGGACGCGGCGTACGTGCCGCGGGGCAGATCGCCCTCCGAATGGGTCCGGGCGCGTTTTTCTCCATGGAGCGACGTAAGGTCCGTGATACGTAAGATCATGCCAACCGCGCGTTTTCGGTACAAAAGCTGCAGAAGAGGTTTGCAACGGTTGCAAAAAGTGTCAAAAAGCTGTAATCCAAGCCCATCGTCCTTTCGGCTGATATCATCCCCCTCGACACGATGTCGGAAATCATTTCTAACATCCCATCGGGGGTACCCAGCCCGATCGGAGCGCTAACAGAGCCCGACGAGAGCGCGTCGATAGCCGTCGAGATGCCGTCTACCTGCCGTCGAGTGCCGTTAATCTCCCGTTGCGGTGACGTCGAGAGCCTGTTGAGGTGTCGTTGGCCTGCCGTACAGCTTTGACGGGCGATTTGGTCCGATTTGTGCGCGTATTTGCGCATTATTTTGCTTGATTTGAGGGCAAGAATGATTAAGTACGATTTGCTTAGCCTAAGTATACCGTGCGGAACCATACGGTACCGTAAGGTGTCACAAATGTCGCGGGAAGAACTGGACAAGATAGTCGAGGAGTTCCTCAAGGCAGAGCTTGAGGATCCGGAAGTCCAGCAGATGCTAGTCTCCTTCGAAGGAGACTAGGTGGCCATCAATCCACTCTCTAAATTGCGCCCTCGTCAGGTTGTCCCACACAGCCCGGATTTTCCGCCCTTCCGGCCCGCTGAATTTGAGATTGTAGCCGAATTGTTTAGAGATGAACCTCCCCAGTAGGAGGGCCGTCCGATGGTTGCACTCAGAAAAAGGCTGAGGCTCACGATCTATGTCTTCAAAAATCATCGCGATCAGGTCTCGAAAGTCGCCCTCTCTGCTGCCGCACTTCCGGATGTCCTCGACGAGCCGTTTGAAACCCTGTCTGTTCTTGACTCCACCACCGCGGTGGCGTCCGGCTACTGGACTGCCCGCTTCTTTGTGAATCCGAAGGACGATGTCTTCCGTCATCGCGGCTAGGACTTCGTGGCCGATTTCCGTCATTGTATCCTGGTTAGATGCCCGGACCGGATTTGAAAAGCTCGCCTTGAAGACACGGGATGGCTGTCCAAATAGGCTACAAGTAGCGAATCGCCGATCGCTTGCTGCGCCACAGCCGCGCGATGGCCCTTCCCTTGATCAGGAGCCTTGGTTCTGAGGTCGTCCTCCGCCGGGTCGCGTGGATTCATCCTCTTTCAGTGGCAATGACCGGAATGAGCATAAACTGCGGGAGCTGTCCGAGCGGCGATGCCGCGCGATAAGGTCCGCGATTGGCTGCTCGAACCGGATCAGCCCTCGGTGCGGTATGTCGCGTTGACCCAGCTCCTCGGGAAGAGCGAGACGGACTCCGACGTCCGGGACGCGAAGGCCCGGATCCCCTCGGCCGGGTGGGCCGCGGAGATCCTCGCCCGCCGCGACGCGGGCGGCTGGTGGGTCCGCGACGCGCACCCCATGTCGCCGAAGTACGTCGCGATGAACTGGAACCTGCTCGCCCTCTCGGACCTCGGTGCCACCTGCGCAATCCCCGAGGTGCGCGCATCGTGCGAAGTCTGGATGAAGAAGTCCCCGCTGAACGGAGGCGGCGTTGGCGGCATGTCGAATGGGCATGGTCACCACTGCTACACCGGCAACATGACGCGGGCCTTGATCCGATTCGGGTATGGGGGCGACCGGCGGGTCCGCAAGGCGCTCGACTGGCTGGTCTTGACCGCGCACCCGAAAGGAGGCTGGACATGCTGGAACTACAAGGACGCGCCCGCGACGGGACGGACCCTCGACTCGTGGGAGGGCTTGAGCGCCTTTGCCGTCTATCCCCGCTCGAAATGGACGGCCGCCATGAAGGGCTGCGTCGAGCGAGGGGCCGAGTACTTTCTCGACCATGAGTTGCACCGCCAGGGAGCGCGGTACGAACCGTGGTACCGCTTCCATTGGCCGATGCACTACTACTACGACGTTCTAGTCGGGCTCGACGTCCTGACCGCCCTCGGCTACGGGGACGACAAGAGGCTCGGGTTCGCGCTCGCGCTACTACGGAAGAAGCGACGATCCGACGGGCGATGGAACCTCGACGCGGTCCAACCGGACCCGAGCCCCGCGGGCGCCCGCTGGTACGCGGAGCATCCGAACAAGCGTCCGACGCCGCTCGCGTCTGAGACCGCCGGCCGCCCAAGCAAGATGATCACGCTCCGGGCGCTCACGGTCCTGTCCCGGGTCGGCTGAAGCCACTAGCGATGTCGCCGTCAGATCGGGACGGGCTTCCGCGCAGGGCTCGCAAACGCTCCGTGATGTTGTACCCGATTAGCCCGTGGCGCTCTCGTCGGATGGAAAGCATTGGAGTTTTCGGCCGGTCCGCTGCGTGCGAAGGAGTCCCTCCCGAGCCATCCCCCGGACGTTGTATGCGACCGCGGCGTGGTGACGATCCAAGCTCCGAGCGAGTTCCCGAATGCCGATACCGGGATCCTGCGCCACCTTCTCGAGGACGGATTTCTGCAGCGGGCTCAGGGGCAGATCGCGCCACAGAGATACGTCGCCGTTCGGGTAGTACCAGCGATGACGGCGACCTTTTTCCGAATGGACGAGTCCCTGTTTCTCCAGGACCCTCAGATGGTACGCCGCGACGCCGTTCTGAAGGCCAATGGCATTCCGGATTTCGGTGAAGGAGGACCCGGGATGCTCGCGGACCGCCTCATAGATCAGGAGGCGGACCTTCCTCTGAAGCACCTCCTCGCGAGCGAGGCGGGTATGTTGGAGCGCCGCGAGGGTTGCGCCCGCTGCGACGAGGACGATCCCGCCCACCTCGACCGCGCTGATCCAGGGAAATGGTGGGCCTACCGTCCCTCCCCCGAGGCGGACGGTGAATCCGGTGCTCCTCCACATCCTCACGGGCATCGCCCCGGCGAGCGTCGACGCGTTGCCGACGCGAATCCACACCTCGTAGACCTTCGCCGGGAGCTCGACGAACACCAGGCGTGATCCGGTCCACGTCGCGCGGGCTTCGAGGGTCGCAGAGACGGGGTCCCGGAGTTCGACGTCGACGGGCGCGTTTGGCGCCTGAGTAGCGACGTCGCCGGAGGCTTCTCCCGAGACGCTCCGGAAGAGAGCGCCACCTCCGCCGAACACCTCGTACCACGTGAGGTACACGTGATCATTCGGACCGGCGGCCAGGTGTTCGTAGGATGATCCGTTTGCACCGCCCCCTTGAAGGCTCACGCTGAACGAGGCGTTCGTGAAATTCTGGCCCAGGTCCGCAGAACTGCCGACGTAGATGGAACTCTCGAAGGTCCCGTTGGGCGGAGGGTCGGACGCATTACCGAAGGATTGCCAAGCAACGTACAGCCGAGATCGATTATCGAAGACGAGCGTTTCCCCCAGCTCAAGTTCGTTGATCGCTCGATATCGGCTCACCTCAATGGGCGTCGAAAAACTGTTTCCCCGGTCACGAGAGATCGAGACGAAGGTGGCCTCGGTGATCGGAGCGACCGAGGAAATCCAGGAGACCGCAAAAGTCCCGTCGGGCGAGACGGCCACGGACGGCGCCGAGGCACTCGAGACGTCTGGTGAAGAGACCGCCGTCACGGACGGCCACGTGAGCCCGCCATCGTGGGACGCTGCGACGCGCACATACGAGCACGACCCAATGCCGCACGAGTCGCTGGCGGCGGTTAGGAAGACGACCGTAACGTTGTCCTGGAACGCCGCGATGCCCGGGGCGGTCTGAGTTGCGCCGGAGGAAACGGCCACGGGAGGACTCCACGTGCTGCCTTCGTCAGCGGACTTGACGACAACTACACTACCGGACGCGTTGACGTCTGCCACGTAGACGGCTCCCGTCGCGGTGTCTGTCGCAATCGATGCCTGTCGCCCCAGATCGCTGAAAGACGCCGCCAGCAGCCATGAGAGCCCTTGGTCGACCGAACGCAAGACCGCGACTGTGCCCGAATCAAAGTTCGGGTCGACGATGTACGTGACGCCGTCGCTCCCGACGGCAATGCCGGGGCGTTCGACGGCGCAGGTGGTGTTGCCGAAGCCGGAGCACAGGTCGACCGGAATCGGATCGCCGAAGGTCAGGCCCCCGTCAAGCGACCGACGAATTTTGAAGTCAGCCGACTCCGAAGTGTAACCCCGGATGACGTATATCGTACCGTAGTAGGGGCTGAACGGGTCTCGGTCGACTGCGATTCCGGTTTCTTGAGATCCCGTCACGTTGAGTGGCACCGAGTTCTGGTATGGCTGGGCAAGGATCGAGTAGTCGAGCGAGGCGCGGAGGGGCTCCTCCGCTCTTGCGGACTGCGGGGCGATGAGCGACGCTAAGACCATGCACGTCACGGCAGCCACGCACATCCACCGGACCGATTCGGACGCTTTCGTTTCCCCCGACCTCGTCAAGCAATCGAAAGGATTCGGCATCAATTGATTGGTAACAATTTAGCCACGACCGGCTCCATCGCGGGATCGGGTCAGGCGGCGGCGTCCGTCACGGACTGCCCGGTTGAGGGGTGCTCGCTCCGGTTGCCCTCTTCAGGTGTCCGGCTCATACCAGATCTCGATCGTATAACCGTCGGGGTCCGTCGCGAAGACGTACGGCTCCCCGGGAACGAACTGGCCGGTGTCGACAATCTTCCCGCCAGCACGGCGGACCGACTCAACGGCGGCGTCGATGTCTTTCGCATCCCTGAGGCGAAAACCGAAGTGCGACACGCCTTTCATCTCGCCGACATGGGATCGCTTCCGTTCGAAGACGATCACGTCATGGCAGCCCGGCGTCTGGACCTGAATCATCCCCGGTTCGCGGTATACGGCTTGCACGCCGAAGACTTGCTCGTAGAATCGAAAGCTCTTATCCGGATCGCGAACGGCAAGCGCGATGTGCGTCAACCCGTACGTCGGAATCACTTCGACACCGACGCACGGGACGGCTTTCCCGTTACTTAACGACGGACGCTGCCCCAGCACGGGTCCCCTCGGAGGGAGCGAAGAAAACGAGGAGGGCCAAGTCCTCTTCGATGTCGTGGAACCGATGGTCCATGAGGGCCGGCACGAAGACGATCGTCCCGGGACGGACCGCACGTTCCTCCGACCCCACGCGGATGTGCGCGTGGCCCCGGATGACGTAGTAGACTTCGTCCTCGGAATGGGGGCGCTGCGGGTCCGGACCGCCCTTCGGGAGTTCGTACAGCCCACAACTCATCGACGACACTCGGAGAAACTCGAGGTACGGCTTCCCGGACCTCCGCCGCGCCTCAATCAGGTCCGGTGTCTCACGGACATCCATGGAACTCCCGCACGGAGGAACGCGTGTCAAGATTAAGACGACTCGGGCGACGCGTCATCGTTAAGTAGCTTCGTCCTCTTGGCGGAGCCGTCCACCCATGTCAAGCGATTCGCCCGAGGACGAGCCGAAGCGACGGGAGACGCCGCCGCCCCTCGAATTCGTGCGCCCCACCGAAGCGCAACAAGCGCCTCCGCCCAGGGATCAAACGCCCGCGGCCTGGGTACCCCGACCCGAGGAGTTCGGCCAGCGCCCTCGGGAGCCGTTCCCCCCGGCGTGGCCCCAAGCCGCACGCCCGAGTACGCGGGCGCTGCTCGGCGGCGTCCTCCTGATCCTGTCGGGTCTCATCGGGGCGGCGAGCGCGTACGTCGTGTTCACGCAGCCGCTGACTGCGGCTCAGATTGGAGAACTGCAGAACATGACGGCTTCGGATCTTGTCGCGAACGCGCTCCTCGTGTCGCTCATCTTCTATGCACAGGCGTTCGCGTTCTTGGGCGGGATCATGGCGCTCCAGCGGAAGAACTGGAAGCTTGCGGTCTTCTGCGGCGCCGCCTCCCTGCTGAATTTGGGAGTCTTTCTACTTGGTTCGCTCGCGGGCCTCGCCGGTCTAGTCTTGATCATCACCTCCCGGCGCGAATTTCTTGGTTAAGGCCCGGCGGGCCGAAACGGACTAGTCACTCGTCCCGCGGCGGTGCCGAATCAGAAACCGGCACACGGGGTCGCCCGCGACGACGCGGTGCGACGTCTCAACATCCGCGCGAAGGAGCTTCTGGAACAGCTCACGCTCCACGCCGCAGGCTTCTGGATACGTTTCCGCCACGGCCATGATCGGGCAGTTGTGTTCCATCATCTCGATGACATTCTTGCCGCTGTGGCCGAGCTCCGCCATGTAGCCGCCCTCGTCGCGGATCTTCACGAGTTCCCCGACCTTCTCTTTCAGGCCGCCGTCGGGCATCCGGCCGCGATTCGCATCGAGCACTTCTTGGGCCCTCTGCTCCAAGAGCCGCACGACCGCGTCCCGTCCCAGCTTCTCCTCGATGAATCGGAGGGCGGAGAGGGTCATGTGCGTGTACGCCTCGGGGAACAAGGTTGAGGCGTTTCGGGTCAAGGCGAAGAACGCCCGGGGGCGCCCGCGCCCTCCCGCCCGGGAGGAGCGCTCGACGAGTCCTTTTCCTTCAAGGGCGCTCAAATGTTTCAGCGTCGCCATCTTCGAAATCGCGAGCCCCGTCGCGAGATCCCCGAGGGATACACTCCCTTGTCGCTTGAGCGTCAGGAGAATCTGCTTCTTCGCGGACGAGAAGCCCGCCTCGAGGCCACCCGCGTCGACCGGATCCGGACTCGTCACCGTCTGAAGATAGCGGAGCGATATAATATACATTTTGATTTACAAAGTAAACGGAGGCCGGAAATGGAAAGATACCCACGAAGCGAAACGCGGAGGCGGGCGGTCAACACGGAACGAGTCTCCTCGGAAGACCTTCGGCGTGGCCCTGCAAAGGTTCTTAGAATCCATTCCGTTCGCACGCGGGATGAAGACACGGATCCTCGGTCGCACCGGCCTGAAGGTGTCGGAAATTGGGTTCGGCGCGTGGGCGATCGGCGGGAACGCCCACGGGAATTCGTATGGACCCACGGAGGACGGGGCGTCAATCGCAGCGTTGCAGCGTGCCGTCGACCTCGGAGTGAATTTCATCGACACCGCCGACGTCTACGGCTGGGGCCACAGCGAGGAAGTCATCGGCGAAGCGCTCGTCGGCCGTCGGGACGACGTGCACTTGGCCACGAAGGTTGGCGGCGACTTCTATCACGGAGGTGTCCGGATGAACTTCGAGGACGGATACATCGCGTTCGCTCTCGAGCGGTCTTTGAAGCGTCTCCGGACGGACCATGTCGACGTTTACCAGCTCCATAATCCTCCCGCCGAGTTGATGGGCGACCCCGCGACGTACGAGGTCCTCGAGGCGCTGAAGGCCGAACACAAAATCGACCACTACGGGGTTTCCGTCCACGAACCGGCGGAGGCCGTCCTCTGCCTCGAAGCGGGCGCGCCGGAGGTCCTCCAGATTCCCTTCAGCCTGTTCCGCCAAGAGTGGATCGATGAGCTGTTCGATGAAGCTCGCAAGGCGAACGTCGGCATCATCGCGCGCGAGCCCCTGGGGAATGGGTTCCTGTCCGGGAAGATCCGCGCGGATGCGCGGTTCCCGCCCGGAGACATTCGCCACCACTGGCCGCCGTCGATGGTCGCGGGACGGGCCACCGCGGCGGAGCGGCTCTCCTTCCTCGCGCGGGCGGATCGGACGATGGCCCAAACGGCGCTACAATTCGTGCTGAGCTTCCCCGCGGTCTCCGTGACGATTCCCGGCGCGAAGACCGTCGCCCAGATTGAGGAGAACGCCGCAGCAAGCGGCGCGACGCCCCTCACGGCCGACGAGGTTCGCAAGGCCCGGGAGCGCTATGCGAAGGACTTTGGACTCTGAGGCGGCGGACTGAAACCTTTTAGCCAACCCATCGATTAACATCCTCCGGAGATCGGCGCGGATGTGGGCCCGGCAGCACCTTCTCGCCGAGCTCAAAGGGCTCGGCCTTCTGCGCAGTCCGGAACTCGAGCGATCGTTCCTCCGCGTGCGGCAGGAAGCGTTCCTGCCCGAGCTGTTCGGCCCGCTCGCCTACGCCGACATGCCGCTTCCCCTCCATGCCGGGCCGAATCCGTCCACGATGCCTTCGCCCCGATGCCTCATCGCGGCCCTGGACCTTCTGGAGCCGCGCAATGACGTCCGAATCTTGGTGGCGGGCTGCCGCGGCGGCTATCCCGGAGCCCTACTCGCCGAGGTCGTGGGGCCGGAGCAGGTGGTCGTCGTCGAGACGGACCCGGAGCGCCGAGCGCGGACCG
This sequence comes from Methanobacteriota archaeon, assembly GCA_005878485.1. GTDB lineage: Archaea > Thermoplasmatota > Thermoplasmata > RBG-16-68-12 > RBG-16-68-12 > RBG-16-68-12. Next base: position 12,789 of record VBMG01000049.1, read on the forward strand.
TTGAACGGATGCAGGCCGCGGGGTTCGGGGGAGTCCAGGTACTGCGCTCGTTTCCCAATGAAACGTTCGACCGGATCTTGGTGCTCGATGCGACTCCGCCACGCCAACTCATGCCCCAACTCGCGGATCCCGGCTTTCTGATTGCGCGGGGCCGCGGCGTACACGACCTTGCGTTTGTGAAACTCGTCCGCAATGGAGGGGAGACGCTCCAGATGACCTTCAACGAGGCGCCGGCCGCGTTGGTCGACGGGTCGCGAGACGAGTGCATGACGACGCCCGTGGATTTCGGCCGCCTCTTCGCGGTCGAGGACTTGCTCGCGCACGCCTGGGAAGGCCGCGTGACGGGCCACTACGACCAGCACTTCCGGGACGTCGTGATCGATACGTTCAAGGGAGGTCCGCTGGACCCGCATGCCTTCGACCCGATGGAGGACCCGTGCAAGGAGGCGGCGCGACGGGCGTTCCAAGCCGCGTACATCCTCCAGAGTGCCGGGGAGCTCGAACGGGCCGCGGACGCCTATGAGCGATCGCTCAAACTCGCGCCGTCGGGAGAGGCGCACACGTTCCACGGATGGACCTTCAGCTTCTTGGGCCGGTACGACGACGCGATCGAGGAGTGCAAGCGTGCGATCGCAGTCGACCCGTCGTTCGGGAATCCGTACAATGACATCGGGGCGTATCTGATCGAGTTGAACCGCCTCGATGAGGCGATCCCCTGGCTCGAGAAAGCGATCGCCGCACCGCGGTACTGCTGCTACTTCTACGCCCACACGAACCTCGCCCGGGTCTACCTGAAGAAGGGCATGATGGAGAAGGCGCGCAAAGCGCTCCATCAGGCCCTCCGCGTGAATCCCGAGTACGAACCCGCGCGGGAGCTGTTGCGTCGGATCGACGGGAACGCGAGCTACTACGGGTGACGGCCCAGGACGGCGTCACGTAACATGGTGAACTCCGACTCCAGGAGCGTCGGTTCGGGGCCCCGCGAGACGATGAGTTCCTCCGTTCCGTTGGCGGTCCCGAGGACCAGGATGTCATCGATTCGGCGACTCCCCACGGGCTCCGGGGCGCCGCGGACGACGTGGTCCACGGTCCGGAAGGCGGCACGATCGAAGGCGCGGTGGACCGTGTACCCCTGGAACTCTTTCACGTTCCAGGCCCCGTGGACCTCAAGGTGGGCCCGGAGCTCGAGCAGACGTTGGTCGGTCACCAGGAGGGTGCCGCCTTGGACCGGCAGCACGATGACCGGGCGCTCATCCGATTCGAGATGTTGACCGAACAAAGAGAGCCGGTAGGGATCCCGTTTCGCGGACCGAGCGAGTCCGAGAAACGCGGTCGAGTCGAACGCGTCCGCATCGCGCATGTGAGGGCCGATAGACGGGCCGGACATGAAGGTTCGCGCGGCTCGGAAAGCAGGCTTAAGCCCGACGCGCCTTTGCATCTCGATCGTGGCGCCGACGAAAGTCGAGGAGGCGAAGGCCGCGTTGGATCAGGGGGAGTTCGAGCGGGGGCTCCGTCTCATCGAAGAGGCGGAGGCGGAACAGCCCGAGGACCCGGCGGCGCGCGAGCTGTACGTCGTCACGCACCTCGCGCGGGCGATTCGCCTCTCCGACAAGGCGAGGGAAGCGCGCCGCGCAGATCTGCTCCGGCGGAAGATCGAGTACGACGTGGAATTCCAGGACAGCCCCGGGGTCGTGGAGTCGTTCGACCAGGCGACTGCGGCGATCGAGGATGTCCTCCGGGTCGATCCGAAGCATTGGAAGGCCCGGATGCTGAAGGCCGCACTCCTGTTTCGCCGAGACCGCGAGTCGGGTCGGCCGGCCGCCCTTGAGATCTTGCACGGACTGGCGGCGGCGGATCCCACGAACCAACAGGTCCCGTTCACGATCCGAAAAATCGAACGCCCCTGCGCGCGCTGCGGAGACACGGGCTTTTGCTCGCACTGCAAGGGAAGGGGACAGACGACGTTCCTCGGGATGGACCGCAAGTGCGAACGTTGCTACGGCCGAGGCATCTGCCCCGTGTGCGGCGTCCTCTGATCACTCTTCTTCGTCCACGAGATCCGAGATGGCCGGGTCCTTCCCCTCGATCCACTCGACCCGATCCGCGCGGCCGATCTCCCCGCAGGCGAGGCATTCCCACCCGAGCGCATAGTCCTCGAACATCACGAGGCCCCGCTCTTCCTTGCCGCACTTCGTGCACGGTCCCGGGACAAACCCGCTCACCCGGAACGCGCGGATGACCACATCGGGCATGACCGACCCCGGACGTCTCAGTCCTCGGTCGATTCGTCTTTCCCCGTGGGGGAAACGTACCAGTCCGGAACGCCCTGGTCCCCGCCGAGGTCGCACTTGGGACACACGTAATCGAGGATCGGATAGTTGCCGTGGGCGTGTTGGACGAAGTAGACTTTGTCGGAGCCGCACTTCTCGCACTTCTGCGGTTCGGACCCGATGTTCTTCCGGCTGAACATTCCGTCGCGCCACGCCGGCGGGCGGAGATAAACTTGCCGGTCCCGCAAGGTCTTTGCGAACGCGCGCGGTGGCCGACCCATGTTCCTTCGGTTCTCGCGGTTCCGGTTCAAGGATGGAAAGGAAGCGGAGGGACTCGCAATCCTCCGAAGACACGTCGCGGCGATTTCGTCGGCGGGTGGCTGTCGCGACGCATGGCTCGGACAAGGCCAGCATCCCGCGACGGAATGCGTGGTCGTCGCGTTGTTTGAGGACGAGGATTCGCTGCGGCGCCTGGAAGGACGGCTTCGCTCCGATCCGATCCAAGGGAGCGATTTCTTCGCGCTCCTTTCCCTTACAACGCATCCGCCCGAAGTCACCAGCTACGAGGTTTTCAAACGGGCTTGAGTGTCCGCCAAGCTTATCGGCCCGGACCTACATCCTGGCCCGGGAGAGATCTTGTGACGGTTAGTTTTCCGGCGCTCGACAAGCGCATAAATCGTGACACGGAGTCGTTGCACGACTTCCTCTGGCACGACGAAAAGGGCGATGAATCAGCGTTGGTCTCAAACCTGCTAAAGGACGGGAGAGATGCGGACGCGTTCCTCCAGCTGGGCGGCCGTCTCCGGAAGAATGCGCAAGCCCTCGCGAACGAGCTGCGGACCCCGGCCCACGGGGAATCGCTCTTTGAGCTGCTCGGGCACTCGTGGGCATTGGCCGCCGCGACCGTCCTGCTGGGGAAGGGAGCTCATCGGGCGGCCGCGGAGCGCGCGAAGAACGCGATCGCGAGCGCCAGCATCGGGGTGTGCGCGAACGCCGGCTGCTTCGAATTTGTCCAGGAGTGGGAAGGCGGGAAGATTGATTTTGCGGCGTACACGAAGAAACTCGCGGGATTCCTCGAACCGAAGGGCGTCGTCAATACGAGCCAGTTCCGGAGGATGCTAAACGCGGTGTACGAATTCGGCGTGAATTGGAATGTGGTCGCGAGCCAAGCGGAACAAGCGCTTGCCGCCCGAACCGCGATCGAGGGAGCCGCATGGTGCCTGCTCGCCTCCGTCTCGATTCGCGAGCTACTCGGTTCCCCCCCGAAGTTCCCGGCCCGCGACTTCGCGGAAATCGTCGAACGAATCGTGCGCCGGATTTAGCCAGCCTGCGTCGGCTCGGGGAACCACTTACACCTTCGAACGAAGCTTCGGTCGATAAGACTTCGTTCCGTCGGGGAGCTCGGTGGCGACGAAATCGCCGTAGAGGTACGGGTAATCCCGCATACAGATTTCCGCGATCTGGTCGAAGACCATCCGAATCTCGACTTCGGCCGAGGGGTCCGTGCGCATTTCGATGACCCACCGGAGGGTTCGATGGTTCGCGGACCAGATCATGTTCGTCGCGATTCCGTCAGGTAGGATGCGGCGGAGCGCCGACGTCAGCCTCTTCTTGGAGTCCATGTCGAGCTTGTCCCACGAGACACGATCCTCGAGGTTCCGATAGGCTCGCTCGGACTCTTCGACCGCCTTGCGCATCGCCGCCGCCTGTTCCTCGCCGATTTCATCGGGCACCCAGAACTTGATGTCACGAGGTCGGACGTACCGCAAGGACTCTTGGCTAATCGCGGTGCCGACCCGATGTCTAACGATTTCGTGCGACGCGATGCGGCTGATCCCGAGGAGAGCCCAACTTACCCACCCGTGCTCGAGGAGGCTTCCGTCCCCGCGCCGGAGGACGTTCGCGAAATAGTCTGCGGGCGACTCCCGGATCTTGGTTACATTCGGATTGAGGCCCGGCTCATACGACTCGTAGCAATTGCCACACCATACAGGCTTTTTGTTCCTCCTCACCAGGACGATCCCATTCCGTGTGGACACACACCAGACGGGTCCATTGTGGGCAACCCATCTCCTGTGTTTGGCGTAGACGACGGGAGCTCGCCGCTCCCACAATTCCTTAATGAAGTAATAGGGACGGCCATTGAGAGGGTAGGAATGAATGCTGGAGGCGATTCCTATCCGGATCAGCAATTCTTGGACATCGTCCGCTAGCCTTTGAGATACTGTATTGTAAATCCTTGCCCCGGACTCGCTGCTGTGTCCATCGCCTTTCCACATCGCATCGTAAAGGATTCGAAGGGATGATGGGTCCAACGCCATGATTTCCCGGGGGATTGTTTTGTTCCTCGACCCTCTGCCGAAACGACTGAAATGACTGGCCACCGCCCTCCCGCCCCCGACATGGAGGAACTTTATCCTGGGCTTCCGAGGATCTGGGGAAACGTTCAGAGGCAGCCTGGCCTGTTTGACAACCGTGATCATGTCCTCCAGGACCGGACCGTCCGCTTGGGTCAGTCCAATGCCCGCTCCGGACCCCGGCTGCTGGTAGATGTGGCCCTCCGCAAGGTAGTACCCGGCCAGCTTGAGGTATGCCTCGTTCGGAATGGTCCGTCCTCCAGTGTTCTTGCTACGAATGCCGTAACTGCCGTACTGATTCGCCACCCTTTGACTGACCTCTGCGGCGGAGACCTCGAAGGCCGGTTGGGGCTCACCAGGAAAGAGTGAGCCGGCCACCAGGAACCGATACTGGGATGCACCCAAGTTGCGCGCCTGGACGATTCCGTATTCCCCTCCCCGTGCTTGGACAAACATCCTGTGCTCCGGAGTGACCAACAGGCTCACGTGCTGGTGCTCTACGGACAGCATCTCTCCGCGGTATTCGTATCTCCAAGGCCTGTGCGGCTGAAACTCTATGAGGCCCGCTTTCTGGTTCAAGGTCACAATTTTCTCGGTGCCAGTCAGGTCCAAGCCCCTCATCCACCCCGTGGTGGTCAGGATCTCGGTTTCCGCGTCGTAGCACATGCGACCTGCAAACTCAATCAGGGCTTGGGCATCGGTGCCGCGCGTCTTCACGAATTTCTCGACCGACGAGTTACTGACCCCGAGTTCCTCCATAGTCTTGCGCAAGGCGTCCGGATAGACGACGGTCTCTCCGATCTTGATGACGATAGGGCGGATTCCACGCACAGTGCTCCCTGTCACACGATTGCTCACTGCAAGATAAGGGCTTCCGCCGGGTTTGTGAATCACAGCCACCGGAAGAGGACCTTCCAGAATTCCGCCTTCTCGGGTTTCTTGACTCCCGCGAGAACGGTCTGAAGGACATGCTTCTTCTGAGCGTCCACGTTCTCGTATCCGGCCGACATCGCATCGTACGAGGAGAGCCGCTCGAGGGTCGTCTTCTCCACGAGGATCGCCTGGCCTTCCCCGACGACTTCATCCTTGAACCTGACCACCAGACGGTTCCCGGGGATCAGGCTAATGCGGTCGTGTTCCTCGGGAGACAGATACGTCTGGTACACGTACTGCTTGCGAATTTTTTCCTCCGCACCGGGATACACGACGACGATTGTCTTGGGCGGCGCGGCGTTCGGAGGAATCATGGAAGACTGTGATTGCGAACGCGGTGTCGAAGATGAACCTTGCTCCGGTCAGAGCGCCGCGAGGACTTCATCCGTGTGTCCTTCCACCCGGACCCTCGGCCAGATCTTGGCGACCTTCCCGCGCTCGTCGATCAGGAACGTCGTGCGCTCGATCCCGAAGTATTCCCGGCCGTAGAGATTCTTTTTCTTCCAGACGCCGTACGCACCGGTGACCCGCCCATCATCGTCGCTGAGCAGCGGGAAGTTGAGGTTGTACTTGTCCTTGAACTTCACGTGGCTCTTCGAGCCGTCCCGGCTGACGCCGAGGATCACCGCGCCCTTCGTGGTCACCCGGGCGAGGTTGTCCCGGAAGCTGCACGCTTCTTTCGTGCAACCCGGCGTGTCGTCCTTCGGGTAGAAGTAGAGGACGACCTTCTTGCCGCGGAAGTCCTTCAAGGACAGGAGGCGCCCGTCGTCCGCCGGCAGGGCGAAGTCGGGCGCCGGCTCACCGACCGCAACCATCGTCGCACCGCCCCGTGCACGCGTCCGCTCGATTTAACGCCACCGATACACCGCCGGTGCCCCGGCGAGGCGGCGTTGTTGCCCATGTCTGTCCCAAATAGTATCAAGTCTGGTATTTCTCAGCGTATCCTTTATGTAAACGTACCCGGTTCGTTTTCGTCAGCCTCCCAGCCGAAGGTGCGAACGGGGACTCCATGGCTCGCAAGGCGACTTCTCGAAAGCCGACGATCATCCCTCGCTCTCTGCTTCGGCCCGGTTCCGGGAAGTCACGGGCGGCCCGGTCAGACCCGTCCGAGGCCGAGTCCGCCACGCAGGGGCTCCTGCAGCTCGCGTTCGCCCGCCACGCGCACGGATACGGGTTCCTCGCGGCGGCGGCGTTCCTGTTGGATGCCGTTCTCCTCCTCACCCTCGGCGGCCAAGCCCAGGTCCTCCCTCTGCCGCCTGGAATCCGACTGGACATGGTCATCTGGCTCCTCCCCGCCATGGCCGGGGCGCTCGCGTCGTGGGACTCGGTCCGCTTGAAGCGCGAGCCATACCGGCGGCACTACGCGTCGGATCACTTCGCGGCCTCGACCGCGGGCATGGTCCTGTTCTTCTTGGTCGCGTTCGCGATCATCCTCCTCGTGCGCCAGTCGTTCCCCTTGCCGATTGTCCCGTGGATCTATCCGTTATCGGTGGCCGGCGTTCCACTCACGATTGTCTCGATGGGAATGACGTGGCAGGGTCTCGGCGTCCGCAAGGTGGGGAGCCTCGGCGCGGCGCTCATCATGCCGATCATGATGGTCCTCCTCGTCCTCGGCGGGGTCAAACTCACGGATCCGGTAAGCGGGTTGCCGGATCAGAGCGGGATGAGCCTCTTGATCGTCACCTTCCTCGTCGGCGCTCTAACGTCCGAGATCGCGGGCTCGCTCCTCCATATCATCGCGTCGTCGACGAGCGTCTACCAGCGGGAGATCCTGAAGGCCGACAATACGAAGGTCGCGATGCTCCAGCAGGACTACCAGAAGAAGCGGGAGGCGGTCGACTACAAGGAGCGGGCGCTCCGCGGCCGCGAGGCTCACCTGGAAGCGCTCCAGCAGGAGCTGGAAGACCAAGCGAAGGAGGTGAAGGCGAAGGTCACGGACGTGACCACCCGCGAGGCGTCAATCGAGAAGGCCATGAAGGATTTGCGGGACATCGACCGCAAGGTCGCGTCGACGCGGGCGGAAATCGAGGCCAGGGCGGAGGAAACCCGCCTTCGAGACGCCGACTTGGCGACCCTCAAGGCTGAAAACGAGAAGATGCGCCAGACGCTGAACGCGCGGGAGTCGTCGCTCGCGGAGCGGGAGAAGGAGGTCAAACGGACCTCGATCGAGCTCACGTCCCAGGTGCGGGGAACGGAGTCGAAGGTCAAGTCGATCGAGGAGCGGGAAGCGCGATTGCATGACCTCGAGAAGTCGTTCGATGACAAGCGGACCCAACTCCTGAAGCGGGAGAAAGACCTGGACCTCAAGGAATCCGAATTGCGATTAAGGGGCGAGCAGGTCGACGCGACCCACGCCGGCACGGATGCGTCGCGCATCCGGGAGCTGAAAGACTGGGAATCGAAGATCCTGGCGAAAGAGAAAGAGGTCGCGAAGAAGGAGGTCGAGGTAAAGACCCTCGAGACCCGACTCCGCGACAAAAGCGAGAATGCGACCCGGATCGAAAAGCAGTTGGGGGGTCAGCGGAAGTCGTTCGACGACCGGGAATCGGAGTTCGTCTCCCGCGAGAAGAAGATCTCGGATCAGGAGGCGGCGTTGCGCGAGCGGACGGCCGAGATCGAGCGCCAGGCCTCGGCCGTCGAAGAGGCGCAACGAACCCTTGACGGCAAGACGAAAAAGTACGCGGAGCTGTTCAAAGACGCGAAGATGAAAGAAGCCGCTGCCGGGTCGAGCGAGACCGAGACGAAGAGACAAAAGGAGGCGCTCGACAGCCGGGAGCGGAAAATCGTCGAGATGCAAAGCAACCTCCAGGCGGAGATCAAGCGCCTGAACGAGCAGAACCGGGGCCTCCTCGAGAAACAGAAGGAACTCGAGGAACGTGAGTCGGACCTCCACCTCCAATCCCTCGAGCTCGAAGGGAAGGCCCGGGAGGCGCGGACCGCCGCGCCGACACCGGGAATGAAAGACATGGGCCGCGAGTCACAGCTCGAAGAGTGGGAGCGTCGGTTGCGCGAGCGCGAGGAGGAGTTCAAGCGGCGCAGCTACCAGAAGGAGAAGGAATTCGAGATGCGCGAGGGCGCCGTAAAGGCCCGCATCTCGACCGCCGCGGGCACGGCGGAGGCGGCAGAGGCCGTCGCGGTCGAGAAAAAGGCGGACCGCGTCAAGACCGGCACCCCGCGACTGGACGACCTCCTCTATGGAGGCATCCCCTTCAACTCGAACGTCCTCTTCGTCGGCCCGGCATTCGTCGGAAAGGAAGTCGCCCTCCTGAATTTCATCGCGGAGGGGCTCAGGAAAGGCATCCCGGCGATCATCATCACGACGACAAAACTGCCCATCGACGTCGCGAAGGACATCGCCCCGATCCTCCCGACGTTCGTCGAGTACGACCAGCTCGGCCTCGTGCGGTGGATTGATTGTACGTCGCCGCTGGCCTCCGGGAAGGCCGTGAAGGAGAAGAACGTGTGGCGGGTCAACGGTCCGACGGATTTCGACAACATCCAACGCATCGTCAACGAGCTCGATGAGGAGTTCAAGAAGAAGTATGCCTACTTCCGGCTCGCGTTCCTGACCCTCAGCTCCGCGATCACGCAGACGGACGAGCGGGACGCGATGAACTTCTTCCAGCGCCTCGTGAACCGGCTGCGGCAGACGAAGGCCGTGTCCGTCGTGGCATTGGAGCGTGGTATGCACACGGACCAAACCCTCGAGGCGCTCCAGAACACGGTCGACGGCGCGATCCACTTCAAGTCGGATAAGCAGAAGACCATGCTCCAAGTCGTCGGCTTGGGTGAAGTCCAGACCCACGACTGGGTCCCGTACAAGTTCACGAACAAGGCGCTCATGATCGGCTCGTTCCAGCTCGAGCGAATCCGGTGAGGGCGGGTCCCCGTCTGCCGGCATCGGATTCGCGCCAGCCGGAGCCCGGGCCGGGGCTCCGCGAGGAGACGGATTGCCGCGGCGGAGCGGTTCAGGCGGGCGAGGACGCCGTCTGGGCCCATTCGCCTCGTCTCCACCGGCACACCCGGTCATTGGTCAGGTGGGCGGCCCAGAACCCGTAATCACGACTCCCGCTTCTTGAGCTGCTGGGCGAGGACAACCCCGGCGATGACCATCCCGCCGCCCCCGATCATGGCCAGGGTGACAGGTTCTCCCAGGATCGCAACCCCGCCCACGACCGCGACGAGCGTGCTCAGATAGATGTACGCGCCAGCGGAGGCCGTCCGGAGTCGAACGAGCGCACGGAACCAGATCCCGTACCCAATGAACGTCGGAAGAATACCGAGATAGAGGACCGGCACCCAGCCGGAGAGACCCATCTTTCCGAGGTCGGCGAGGAAACCGGGACCTGTCGCGATCAGGAGGGGGACAAGAAGCAACGTGCCGAGCAGGAGGGTCCAAGCGACGAAGGTGAACGGAGGGTATCGCCGG
>VBMG01000226.1 GCA_005878485.1 Methanobacteriota archaeon
GACCCCGGAGAGATAGACCACCGCGATCGCGGCCGCGATCACCACGACTGTGCCGGTGACGAACCAATCTCGTCTCACGACACCGCTCCCCCGGAGGAAAATGGGACGCGGGGGCAATTAAACCTTCCCCCGAGGTGCAGCAGCCCTGTCTGTCCTCCGGCCACTGCCTGCTGCCTCTCCTCCGTTCTTCGACCACCGCAGGCAGGACCGACGGGAGCAACGAGCCATTAAATGGCAGAACCCCGATACCCCCTCGGAGAGGGAGGCGGGTCGCTTGTCAGTGTTAGCAATGGATTTTGGCCATACAGGGTCGGATTTTCCCGGCGCGTACCGAGCGCGGACGCCGAGAGGGATGAGCAGCCAAGTCATTGGCACGCCAGGGCAAGAGACCCTGCCGATCCCGAGGTGAGGACATGACGAAGGTCCTACGGTTCACGTCCGCGCCGGTCGCAGTGCTGTTGGTTCTCCTTACCGTGATCACTATGGTGAGTGGGGTGACGGCCCTCTTTACCCACTATTTTCCGGCGATCCCAACATCCGCGACGATGACGACAACCCACATTCAGCATCGCGGCCCCGTACACCACGCTGTGGATTTACCAATCAGACGGTTCGACCGGATCTTGCAGTAGTCGAACCGGAGCACGGCAAATTGAATCCGGCGTAGCCGAAGTCGACATCGCGTCCTCCAGCTACAATTACTGCGCGGAGTACGCGAGCGTGGGCAGCAGCGGTTTGCCATTCATGGTGTTGGATTGGTACAAGGCGGGGAATTTGTTCTTGTTTGAACACTATTTCCCGGCGGTTCCGATCACCGCAACGATGACGACAACCTGCGCTTCCACGTACCTGGTTCCGAATCCAAGCTCGGTGGATCAGGGCTCAAGCGGCCAGGTTTCCTTCCAGTGTTCAGCTACCGATCCGGCATTCACGATCAGCGGTGGGACTCTCTCCGCCACCCCATATTTCGAAGCGTCCGGGTTCGCGGCTCCATACACCACGCTCTGGATTTACCAATCAGACGGTTCGACCGGATCTTGCAGTAGTCGAACCGGAGCACGGCAAATCGAAAGCGGTGTGACGGAAGCTAGCATAGCGCCCCAGAGCTACAACTACTGCGCGGAGTACGCGAGCGTGGGCGCAGGCGGCTTGCCAGCGTTCTATGTGCAGTGGCAGGCAACCTAGTTGCCGAAGGTACTGACCTCCGACAGGCGGCGAAATCTCGCTTGGAGATCGGCGACGCAGCACTCGCCAGCAGCCGAGGTTGGGTCCGTTGGAGGCCCTGTTCAATCCGAGTTGCTTTGGTCGACCAAGGATTGGCGGGTCGCAATGGAGGCCGGGTGCCCGTGAGGGGGCCATCGAGACCAGCTGGCCGACATCGGAATGGAGCCAACCCCGGCGTCGTCCTCGGCGTCGCGTCCATCCTCATCCTCGTCCTTGTCTTATTCTTCCCAGAAGGAATCCTGGGAGCGGGCCCGCCCCACGGCACGATGACAAGCCTTTGTGCAAACGCCAATCTCAAGAGCGATCCCGCTTCCGTGGTCGCGGGCTCCAGCGGAGAGGTCCGGTTTGCATGTGCCTTCACCCCTTCGTTCGTCCCCGCATTTACGGTGGGCGGCCTGCCACCGGGCCACTTCGTCAAGGCTCAGGCGACGCTGACCGTGTTCGTCGCTCCCTATGCCTCTCTCTGGATCTACGATGCCCGCGACAACACGCCGGGGCCCTGCGCCAACCGTGGCGGCCACCTGCAGATCCCCAGCGGAAAGACGTTGAAGATTCTTACGGGAGACTGGAATTATTGCGCCGAATTCCTGAACGTCGGGCAGGCGGGCTTACCGACGTTTTCGGTGAGCTGGACCGTCAGCTGAATCCCGGACGTCCGCGACGGAATCCTCACGGCGTACGCGGTGCCCGCTTCGTGTGATTCTCGCGTTCATTCCCCTTCGACGGGTCGACGAGGAAGCCGGCCTCTCGAAGGACATCCATGCCGACGATCATGTGATCCCGCATGTCCTTGCGGTCCGTGACGGCGACCGCCACGTCGAACTCCCGGCCCGCAATGAGGATCTTGGCGTCGACCACGTCCCGCTCCTCCGGCTCGTCGGCCGCCGCCGCACGCACCCGCACCCGGTCGAAGACCGGCCCGAGCCCGGCCCGCAGCGCCAGGTCCGTGTCGAGGCTCGTCCGCGCGGCCCCCGTGTCGACTCGGGCGAGCACGCGGATATCGCCCTTGCTTCCGCGGATAACGACCTCTTCCACGACTCCGATTGCCGTCCGATTGCCCTTCGCCGGCTGACGCGCGACCACCGGGTGCACCCTTTCCGTCTCCCTTCCCGGGTCGATATACGAGCGCCGATATAGCATTAACCGCGTCATTCTCGGACGCGACACGTTTTTCTCCCGCGACCTGCATCGCGGCTCCAACGAACGCGGGTGGCCTGCGGTGAAAATCGGCGTCATCTCGAAGAAGCAAGCGTATTGGTCGACGCAGGCGATCCTGAAGTCAATTCGCAAGCACGGCCACGAGGGCACGTTCGTGAAGACGGACGAGGTGCGCCTCGTCGTCGCGGGCACGGATGACGCGATTTACAACGGAAACTCGCTGCGCGCGTACGACGTCCTGATCCCCCGAATCGGTCGGTCGATGACGGACTTCGGGAAGATGCTGTTGCGGCAGCTCGAGCTCATGGGCATCCGAACGACCCTCGCGAGCGACGGGCTCATCACCGCGCGGAACAAGTTCCTCGCCCTCCAGTCGCTCCGCCAGGCGAACATCCCGATCCCGCGGAGCATCCTCCTCGCCTCGCGGCCGAACTTCGTGGAGGCGGCGCATCTCGTCCGCTATCCGGCGATCCTGAAAATCCTGTCGGGCACGCAGGGGATCGGCGTGATGCGCGTGAAGAGCCTCGAAGAGACCGCGTCGATCGTCGACACGCTGAAGTTCTTCGGCGAGGTCGTCTGCCTCCAGGAGTACATCCCGAACCCCGGCGTGGACATCCGCGTGCTCGTCGTCGGGGATCGCGTCGTCGGCTCGATGAAGCGCGTCGCCCAGGTCAACGAATGGCGGGCGAACATCCACCTTGGGGCGAAGGGCGTCGCGATCG